>NZ_FNCU01000020.1:0-156641 GCF_900099855.1 Bradyrhizobium sp. Rc2d
CTAGAGCATGTTGGGCTCGAATTGAATCGCAGGGATTCCCAAAGGGAGCGAACCGTGATTCATCCTTGAGGCCGGGAGGAGGCCGGCAGGGATGGCGCATGGAGAGGCTCTTCGCATTCGGGTGATCAAGGCCGTCGTTGAGGATGGCCTTTCGCGGAACGAGGCGGCCCGGATATTCCGGGTCGGGATCGCGAGCGCGATCCGCTGGGTGAAGGCGTTCGAGGAAACGCAGCGCACGGCGGCTTTGCCGACCGGCGGTGATCGGCGTTCTGTGCTGAAGCCGCATCGGGACTGGCTCTTGGAACTTCGGCGCAAAGAGAACGATCTGACGCTCGATGCGATCGCCGAGCGACTGCTTCGCAGGCATGGCGTCGAAGCCGACAAGTCGATGCTGTCGCGCTTCTTTGCCGGTGAGGGCATTAGCTTCAAAAAAAACCGTGCACGCCAGCGAACAGGATCGTCCCGACGTCGTTGAGCGCCGACAAGCGTGGCGGTGCGCGCAAACCAGCCTTGGCGGTCGGCTCATCTTCCTCGACGAGACCTGGACGACGACGGCGATGACGCGTCGTTACGCCTGGGCCAATGTCGGCACACGCGCCTTGGGCCATGCGCCGCACGGACATTGGAAGACGACGACGTTCCTTGCCGGCCTGACCTGCGAGGGGCTGATAGCGCCGTTTGTGCTCGACGGGCCGATCAACGCCGAGTGCTTCTTCGCCTATGTCGAGCAAATCCTCGTCCCCACCCTGCGCGAAGGCGACACGGTGATCCTCGACAATTTGTCGAGCCATAAGAATGAAGCGGCCGCGCGTCTCATCGCCGGTGCCGGTGCGCGGCTTCTGTTCCTGCCGCCCTACAGCCCCGATCTCAATCCGATCGAGATGGCCTTCGCCAAACTCAAGGAACTGTTGCGACAAGCCCAAGCTCGAACCGTCGATGCCCTCTGGGACCTCATCGGCCGCACTCTCAGCCTCTTTACCCCTGTCGAATGCGCCAACTACATCCGTCATTGCGGGTATAATCCGCTTTGATCGCAACTCGCTCTAGGTCGCGACCGCCCCGTTCCCGGCCGTCTCCAGCCGGAACGCAGCGGCGAACAGCGCGCGGGTGTAATCCGTCTTCGGATTCTTGAAGAGCTCGGCCGCCTGTCCCTCCTCGACCACCTTGCCGCCGCGCATCACGATGAGATGGCTGGCGAGCGAGGCGACGACGCGCAGATCGTGCGAGATGAACATGTAGGTGAGGTCGCGCTTGCGCTGGAGCTCGCGCAACAGATCGACCATCTGCGCCTGGAACAGCATGTCGAGCGCGCTGGTCGGCTCGTCCAGCACGACGAAATCCGGCTCCAGCACGACCGCTCGCGCGATGCTGATGCGCTGGCGCTGGCCGCCGGAGAATTCATGCGGATAGCGGTAGCGGGTATCCGGCTTCAGCCCGACATCCTCGAGCGCCTTGACCACGCGCGCCTCGCGCTCCTCGCGCGAGAGATTCGGCTGATGCACGGAGAGGCCTTCGGCGATGATGTCGGCGACCGACATGCGCGGTGAGAGCGAGCCGAACGGATCCTGGAACACGATCTGCATGTCGCGCCGGAACGGCCGCATCTCCTTGAAGCGCAGACCCTGAATGTCCTTGCCCAGGAACACGATACGCCCGTTCGAGGAGATCAGCCGGAGCAGCGCGAGTCCCAGCGTGGTCTTGCCCGAGCCGGATTCGCCGACGACTCCGAGGGTCTCGCCCTTGCGCACGGCGACGCTGACGCCGTCGACCGCCTTGATGTGGCCGACCGTCTTGCGCATCAAGCCGCGCTTGATCGGGAACCAGACCTTCAGCTCATTGGCCGACATCACCACCGGCGCCCCCGGCTGCGGCGGCGCCGGATCGGGTTTAGGCTCCGCAGCGAGCAGGTCGCGCGTATAGGGATGTTTCGGGCTCTTGAAGACCTGCTCGACCGGCCCCTGCTCGACGATCACGCCGCCCTTCATGACGCAGACGGTGTCGGCGATGCGGCGCACGATGCCGAGATCGTGGGTGATGAAGAGCAGGCTCATGCCGAGCCGCGAACGGATCTCGGCGAGCAGCGCCAGGATCTGCGCCTGCACGGTGACGTCGAGCGCCGTGGTCGGCTCGTCCGCGATCAACAGATCCGGCTCGTTGGCGAGCGCCATCGCGATCATCACGCGCTGGCGCTGGCCGCCGGAGAGCTGGTGCGGATAGCTCTTCAGCCGCGTCTCGGGCTCGGGAATGCCGACTTGCGTCAGCAATTCGAGCGTCCGCCTGCGCGCCTCGGCATTGCTGGTCGGATTGTGCAGCTGGATGATCTCACCGATCTGCGCCTCGATCGTGTGCAGCGGATTGAGCGAGGTCATCGGCTCCTGGAAGATGATGGAGATGTCGCTGCCGCGAATCTCCCGCATCTGCTGCTCCGACTGGTCGATCACCTCCTGGCCTTTGAAACGGATGCTGCCCGAGGGATGCGAGGCGTTCGGATAGGGCAGCAGCTTCAGGATCGAGAGCGCGCTGACCGATTTTCCGGAGCCGGATTCGCCAACCAGCGCGACGCATTCGCCGCGCTTGATCTGGAACGAGATCTTGTCGACCGCGAGCGTGGTGGCGCCGCCCTGGTGGAAAGCCACCGAGAGATCGCGCACGCTGAGCAGGGGCTGGTTGATCGCGTCCATTGATTTACCTGAACGTCTTGCGCGGATCGAAAGCGTCGCGCACGGCTTCGCCGATGAAGATCAAGAGCGACAGCATGATTGCGACCGAAAAGAAACCGGAGAAGCCGAGCCAAGGTGCCTGCACATTGGCTTTCGCCTGGGACAGCAATTCGCCCAGCGAGGGCGATCCCGGCGGCAGGCCGAAGCCCAGGAAATCGAGCGCCGTCAGCGTCATCACCGAGCTCGACACGATGAAGGGCAGGAACGTCATGGTCGCGACCATGGCGTTCGGCAGCAGGTGGCGGAACATGATGACCGGATTGGAGACGCCGAGCGCCCGCGCCGCCTGAATGTATTCGAAGTTGCGCCCACGCAGGAACTCGGCCCGCACGAGACCGACCAGCGAGACCCAGGAGAACAGCAACAGGATGCCCAGCAGCACGAAGAAGCCGGGCACGAGGACCGAGGACAGGATCAGGAGAAGGTAGAGCGAGGGAATGGCTGTCCAGATCTCGATGAAACGCTGGAAGATGAGATCGACCCGTCCGCCGAAATAGCCCTGCACCGCCCCCGCCGCGATGCCGATGATGGATGAGACGATGGTGAGGCACAGACCGAACAGCACCGAGATGCGGAAGCCATAGATCAGCCGCGCGACCACGTCGCGCCCCTGATCGTCGGTGCCGAGCCAGTTATATTCGAGGTCGCGGCAGCTCTTCAGCCCCTTCTTCTCCACCACCGGCTTGCATTGCTTCTCGGTCAGCATCCAGGTCGGCGGCGACGGCGCCGGCGTCGGCAGATCGAGATTGTGGGTGTCGTAGGAATAGCGGATCAGCGGCCAGACGATGCTGCCGCCCTTGTCCTTGATCAGCTTCTGCAAATAGGGGTCGCGGTAGTCGGCCGCCGTCTCGAAGTCGCCGCCAAATGTGGTTTCCGAATAAGTCACGAAGGCGGGCCAATAGAGCCGCCCGTCGAACTTGATCAGGAAAGGCCGGTCGTTGGCGATCAGCTCGGCGAACAGCGAGACCACGAACAAAATAATGAAGATCCAGAACGACCAGTAGCCGCGGCGGTTCGCCCTGAAATTCTGCCAGCGCCGCTTGTTGAGCGGCGAAGGGGCGAACGACTTGCGCGTGATCGGAACGACCTCCCCCATTGGGGATTGAGTCGTAGTCTCGATGGGCGTCGGCGCGGTAATCGTCATCAGACCTCCCGCGCCTCGAAATCGATCCGGGGGTCGATCCACATATAGGTCAGGTCGGAGATCAGGTTGATCACGAGGCCGACCAGCGAAAAGATGTAGAGCGTGCCGAACACCACGGGATAGTCGCGGTTGAGCACGCTCTCGAAGCTGAGCAGCCCCAGCCCGTCCAGCGAGAAGATGGTCTCGATCAGCAGCGAGCCCGAGAAGAAGGCATGGATGAAGGTCCCGGGAAAACCGGCGATCACGATCAGCATCGCATTGCGGAAGACATGGCCGTAAAGCACCCGGCCCTCGCCGCACCCCTTGGCACGCGCGGTCATGACATATTGCTTGCGAATCTCGTCCAGGAACGAGTTCTTGGTCAGGAACGTCATGGTGGTGAACGCGCCGAGCCCCATGGCGATCAGCGGCAGCGTCAGATGCCAGAAATAATCGATGATCTTCCAGTACCAGGGAAACTGCGACCAGCCGTCGGAGGTCAGTCCGCGCAGCGGGAACCAGTTGAAGAAGGAGCCGCCGGCAAACAGGATGATGAGAAGGACAGCGAACAGGAAGCCGGGAATGGCATAGCCAAGCACGAGAACGGTCGACGTCCAGGTGTCGAAGCGCGTGCCGTCCTTGACCGCCTTGCGGATGCCGAGCGGGATCGAGATCAGATAGGTGATCAACGTCAGCCAGATCCCGAGCGAGATCGAGACCGGCAGCTTCTCCTTGATCAGCTGGATCACGCTGACGTCGCGGAAATAGCTCTTGCCGAAATCGAAGCGCGCGAAGTTCCACACCATCAGGAGAAAGCGTTCCGGCGCCGGCTTGTCGAAGCCGAACTGCGCCTCCAGCTTCTTGATGAAATCAGGATCGAGGCCCTGCGCACCGCGATATTTCGAGTTGATGGCATCGCCGCCGGCACCCAACTGCCCCGGCGCGCGTTGCGCGAAATCGCCGCCGCCCGAAATGCGCGAGCTGCCGCCGGTGTCGGCGCCCGAGAGCTGCGCGATCACGCGCTCGACCGGGCCGCCCGGCGCGAACTGCACGACGATGAAGGACACGAAGAGGATCCCCAGCAGCGTCGGGATCATCAAGAGGATGCGGCGGGCAATATAGGCGCTCATGATTATTTCGCCTGCTCGAGCTTGGCCGCCTTGGCGCCATCATGCCACCAGATGTCGGGAGCACCGACGCCGTTGGCGTAACGCGGCAGCTTCTGGGGATGGCTGAACTGATCCCAATACGCCAGCCGGTGCGTCTTGTTATACCATTGCGGCACCCAATAGCGGCCGACGCGGAACAGGCGATCGAAGGCCCGACACGCGATCGTCAATTCCTCGCGGCTGTCGGCCGCCATGATCTTCTCGATCATGGCATCGATCGCCGGGCTGGCGACGCCCGCGAGATTGTACGAACCTTTGGTGTTGGCAACCTGCGACGAGAAGAACGCGCGCATGGCATCGCCCGGCGTCGCCGACATGCTGAAACGCTGGATCGTCATGTCGAAGTCGAAATCTTCCTGGCGCGCCTTGTGCTGCACGGCATCGACGACGCGCACGCTTGCCTCAATGCCGAGCGTCGCGAGATTCTTGACGTAGGGTGCGTGGTGCGGCTGGAACGAAGACTCGTCCAGCAGGAACTCGATCCTGAACACCTCGCCATTCGGCAGCACCCGCTTGCCGTCCTTGATCGGTACGCCAGCGTCGTTCAGCAATTGCTGCGCCCTGCGCAGCAGGCTGCGGTCTTGCCCGGAGCCATCCGAGACCGGCGGCGTGAAGGGCGCCGCAAACACGTCGTCGGGAACCTGGCCGCGGAACGGCTCCAACAGCTTCAGCTCTTCCGGCGACGGAGGCCCGTTGCCGGCCATGAGGTCCGAGTTCTGGAATGGCGACACCGTACGGGCATAGGCGCCGTACATGATGGTCTTGTTGGTCCACTCGAAATCGAAGGCGTTGATCAACGCCTCGCGCACGCGAGGGTCCTTGAATTTATCGCGCCGCGTGTTGATGAACCAGCCCTGCGCACCGGACGGTGTATCGTCGGGCACGACCTCCATTTTGACCCGACCATCCTTCACGGCCGGAAAGTCGTAGCGCGTCGCCCAGATGCGCGAGGTGAATTCCTCACGGTAGAGATAGTTCTTGCCGGTGAAACCTTCGAAGGCGACATCGCGGTCGCGATAGAATTCATAGCGCACGACGTCGAAATTATAGCTGCCGCGGCAAACCGGCAGATCGGCAGCCCACCAGTCCTTGACCCGCTCGAACTCGATGTAGCGATTGACCTCGAATCTCCCGACCTTGTACGGACCGGAGCCGAGCGGAACCTCCAGCGACGACTCGTCAAAGGGGCGGGACACATAATACGTCTTCGAGAAGATCGGCAGGCCCGCGACATAGAGCGGGACGTCGCGTGCGCGCCCCTTGGCGAAGGTGACGACGAGCGTCGCATCGTCGATCGCTTCCGCGCTCACCACGTCGCGCATCTGCACGATGATCAGCGGATGCCCCTTGGTCTTCAGCGCCGTCAGCGAAAACGCTGCGTCGTGCGCGGTGAGCTTGCTGCCGTCATGGAATTTCGCCTCGGGCCGCATGGTGAAGCGATAGACAAGCTTGTCGGGCGATATCTGCACGGATTTGGCGGCGAGCCCGTACATTGCGTCCGGCTCGTCATTTGCCCGCACCATCAGCGGCGCAAACGTCATGTCCATGCCTTGCGCGCCGTCACCCTTGAGGATGAAGGCGTTGAGCGAGTTGAAGGTCTGGTAGGACTGATTATACGATTTCACCGACGGGATGAGCGAGAACGTGCCGCCCTTCGGCGCACCCAGATTGACATAATCGAAATGGTGGAAATCGGCGGGATATTTGAGATCGCCGAAGGCCGAGATGCCGTGGGCCTCGGCTGGCCTTTCCGACGCCGTCGCGCCGCGCTGCCAGGCGGCGCCGAGAGCGCCGGCGACACCCAGGGCAAGCACATGCCGACGTGAAAGCTGCGCCATGCGCAAAGGCTCCCTCAAGAGCGTTTTCCGTTCCGCGCCGCTTTTTCGGCGTCAAACCACCACAGCGTCGGCAGGCCGGACCGTCCATATTTCGGCATTGGCTCGGCGTGGCTGAAGCGATCCCAACGGGCATAGCGCGCGAACGGATAGGTGAACTGAGGCACCACGTAGAAATTCCAGAGCAGCACGCGATCGAGCGCATGGGTAGCGGCGACGAGACCAGCGCGATCCTTGGCGAAGATCACCTTCTCGATCAAGGCATCCACGGCAGGGTTCTTGATGCCGATGGTGTTGCGCGCACCAGGCATGTCGGCGGCCTGCGAGCCCCAGAACTCGCGCTGCTCGTTGCCCGGCGAGAGCGACTCGCCCCACTGGTCGATGATCATGTCGAAGTCGAAGCTGCGCAACCGGTTCTGGTACTGCGCATCATCGACCGTACGAACCGACGCATTGACGCCGATCCGCTCCAGTGACGGCTTGTAGAACAATGCGATCCGCTCAGATGAGGGATCTTGCACCAGGATTTCGACCGTCAGGACCTTGCCCGAGGCGTCCACCAGCTTGTGGTCGCGCACTTCGAAACCGGCCTCTTTCAGCAGCTTTGCCGCTTCGCGCAGATTGGCGCGCACGGCCTCCGGGGTGCCGCCGACCGGACTCTGGTAGGGCGTGGTGAAAACTTCCGGCGGCACCTTGTCCTTTACGGTTTCGAGGATCTGCAATTCCTCTCCCTGGGGCAGACCCGTCGCGGCGAGTTCCGTACCTTCGAAATAGCTGTTGATGCGCTTGTACTGACCGAAGAAGAGCTGCTTGTTCATCTCCTCGAAGTCGAAGGCATAGTTGAAGGCGCGCCGCACCCGCGCGTCCTTGAACTGGGGGCGCCTGATATTGACGACGAAGGCCTGCATGCGGCCGGAATCGTTGATCGGAAATTCTTCCTTGATCACCCGCTTCTCCGCGACCGCGGGGAAGTCATAGGCCGTCGCCCACTGCTTGGCGGAGTTTTCCGCGATCCAGTCGGCTTGGTCGGCCTTGAAGGCTTCCAGCGCCACGATGTTGTCGCGGAAAAACTCGAAGCGCAGCTCGTCGAAATTGTTGGTGCCGATCTGGCTGGGGAGATTGGCACCCCAATGATCTTTCACCCGCTCCAGCTTGATCGAGCGTCCCGCCACGAATTCCTTGATCCGGTATGGGCCGGAGCCCAGCGGAATCTCCAGCGTGGTCGCGCCGACGTCGCGCTTGCGGCCCTGCGCGTCGGTGCCTTCCCACCAATGCTTCGGCAGCACGGTCAATTCGCCGACGATGGTCGGCAATTCGCGGTTGCCCGGCCCGTCGAAGCTGAACTTGACGTCGCGCTCGCCGACCTTCTCCGCCTTGGTCACGTGGCGATAGTAGGACGCGTACATCGGGCTCTGTTGCTTGAACGTCTCCAGCGAGAAGATGACGTCGTCCGGCGTCACCGGCTTGCCGTCATGCCAGCGGGCTTCCTTGCGCAAACGATAGATCACCCAGGAAAAATCGTCCGGATGTTGTGCGGCCTCGGCAAGTTCGCCGTACTCGGTCGCGACCTCGTCCTGCGCCCGGGTCATCAGCGTTTCGTAGATCATCGCCGCGGCTGGAGCGAGGGAGCCCTTGATGCCGGCGACCGCGAGGTTGAAATTGTCGAAGGTGCCGATCGAGATCAGGCGGGCGACACCGCCCTTGGGCGCATCCGGATTGACGTAATCGAAGCGCTTGAAGTCGGCGGGATACTTGATGTCGCCGAACAGCGACAGTGCATGACGCCAGGGCAGCTCACCTGCAGACCGGGCCTCGCCCGCCCTGACAACGGGAACCCCCGCAGTGGAACCGAGGGCGGGAAGCACGGCGGCAGCGGCGCCGGTGAGCAAAAGATCGCGTCGGGTAATGGCCAAATCAACATCCCTGTCTTGAAGGAGGTACCCCTTTAAGTGCCCAATATAGGCGAGGTTTCGACCGAATACGTTGCTTTTTCCTCATCTTCGGGAGCCTCGGCAGGCGCTCCGGTGCGGCCAAACGCCCCGACGGCGAGGCTCCGTGGGCCGAATATGGAAACGGCCAGGCTTTTCAGCCTGGCCGCAGATTTCAAGAGGGAGTCTTGACGCCTTACTTCGATGCTGTCGGCAGCGGCTGCGGATGCTCCGACAGCGAATTCAGATAGGCAATGACGTCGGCGCGTTCGGAATCCTTCGGGATACCGGCGAAGCCCATCGCGGTGCCAGGGACGAAGCCCTTCGGATTGGCAATGAACTTGTTGAGGTCGTCGAACGTCCAGGTCCCGCCCTTGGCCTTCATGGCAGCCGAGAAGTTGAAGCCGCGGCCTTCGCCCTTCGGCTCGCCAATGACGCCATAGAGGTTCGGACCGACGCGATTCGGGCCGCCCTTCTCGAAGGTGTGGCAGGCGCCGCACTTCTTGGCAGCCGCCGCGCCCTTTTCGACGGAGGCGGTCTGGAGCAGCTTTTCGATCGGCTCCGAGGAGGCTGCAGCGGCGGCGGCGCCTTCCTTGCCGTGGCTGGCATCTTCCTTGACCGCGATCTCGAAGCCCGGCTTTTCCGGCATCTTGGCGGAGAATAGCGCCTGGGCGGTGAAGCTCGTCACCAGCAGAACAAGACAGGTGCCGAGCACGGCACCGAGAATCTTATTGAGTTCGAAAGAGTCCATTTCCGGCCAGGCCCCACCGCAACAAGGAAACAGCGGCCCAAGCGGCCGCCAGGACGAGCCTCGGGAGAATCAAAACGTTCCTTATTGTTTCCCCGAGTTTTGCCATTGAGATATCGGTTTGCCCGGGGTCTGGCAACCCGTATAAGCGACCCGGCTTTCAGCCCGTCCCCACTCCATTTCTCGGCGCGGAAAACGCCCCGTTTCCAGGCCCTTGACCCAATGATCGATCCCCGCATCCTGGTGCTGATCCCGGCCCGCATGGCCGCCACCCGCCTGCCCGGCAAGCCGCTCGCCGATATCGCGGGATTGCCGATGATCGTACATGTGCTGCGCCGCGCAGAAGCCGCTGCAATCGGCCGGGTCGCGGTCGCAACCGACACGCCGGAGATTGCTTCGGTCGTCACCGCCCATGGCGGCGAGGCGGTGATGACCCGCCCGGACCACCCCTCGGGCTCGGACCGCATCCACGAGGCCATGCAAAAGCTCGATCCGGACGGCAAGGCCGAGATCGTGATCAATCTCCAGGGCGACTTCCCGACCATCACGCCTCAGACTATCCGCGAGGTGCTGCCACCCTTTGCCGAGCCTGCGGTCGATATCGTGACCTTGGCCTCGCAGATCCACACCGAGGAGGAGGATCTCGCCCCGAGCGTCGTGAAGGCTGTGGGCTCGCCGATCGGGCCGAGGCGGCTACGGGCACTCTATTTCACCCGCGCCACAGCCCCATACGGCAACGGACCGCGTTACCACCACATCGGCCTTTACGCCTACCGTCGCGCCGCGCTGGAAAGGTTCGTGTCGCTGCCGCCATCGCCTCTGGAGCGCCAGGAGAGCCTTGAACAGCTCCGGGCGGTGGAAGCCGGCATGCGCATCGACATCATGATCGTCGACAGCGTGCCGCGTGGCGTGGATACGCCGCCCGATCTCGAAACCGCGCGTAGCATCCTTTCCAAATCCTGAGCCGCTGTTACAAGGCCGATCATGAGCAAGTTGAAAATCGCATTCCAGGGCGAGCCTGGGGCCAATTCCCACATCGCCATCGTCGAAGCGTATCCCGACGCCGAGCCGATGCCCTGCGCCACCTTCGAGGACGCGCTGTCGGCGATCTCGTCGGGCGATGCCGATCTCGGCATGATCCCGATCGAGAATTCGGTCGCCGGCCGCGTCGCCGACATCCATCACCTTCTGCCGGCCTCCGGCCTCTTCATCATCGGCGAATGGTTCCTGCCGGTCCGGCATCAGCTGATGGCGGTGAAGGGCACCAAGCTAGAAGACATCAAGAGCGTGGAGAGCCATGTCCATGCGCTCGGCCAGTGCCGGCGCATCATCCGCAAGCTCGGCATCAAGCCGATCGTGCACGCCGACACCGCCGGCAGCGCCCGCGACATTTCCGAGCGCAAGGACAAGACCGTCGCGGCGATCGCCTCGCGCCTCGCCGCGAAGATCTATGGGCTCGACATCCTCGCCGAGGACGTCGAGGACGAGGCCCACAACACCACGCGCTTTGTGGTGCTGGCGCGCGAGCCGAAATGGGCCGCGCAAGGCTCGGGCCCGCTGGTCACGACGTTCGTCTTCCGGGTGCGCAATTTGCCGGCCGCGCTCTACAAGGCGCTCGGCGGCTTTGCCACCAACGGCGTCAACATGACCAAGCTCGAAAGCTACATGGTCGACGGCAATTTCTTCGCCACGCAGTTCTACGCCGACGTCGATGGACATCCCGACGACAAGGGCCTCGCCTTCGCGATCGAGGAGCTGAAATTCTTCTCGCGCGAATTCCGCATCGTCGGCGTGTATCCGGGACACCCGTTCCGCGCGACGTTCAGCGAGGCGCAGGATTAGAGGTCGCCCCGGCGAAGGCCGGGGCCCATAACCACGGCTGCGCGTTGTTGCGGAAGGTCTCTGAAATCGAGTTTCCGCGGAAAGATTCCGCGGTATGGGTCCCGCGCCCCGTGCGCAATTGCGCACTAGGCCGGGACGACGCTTAAGCCGCACTTTTCGCCAGCCCGAACGCCTCCGCCAGCAGTGAATACGACTTCTTCCGTGCCTCGTGGTCATACACGGCGGTGATCACCATCAGCTCGTCCGGCTTGCTCGCATAGATCAGCGGCTGAAGCTTCTTCTGCACGGTTGCCGGGCTGCCGACGAACAGGCGCGAGCGGTTGCGGAGGATCGAGATGCGCTCGGCATCCGTATAGGGATAGGCCAGCGCCTCCTCGACGCTCGGCAGCGGAAGATATTGGCCCCGGTCGCGGCGAAGGCGGTTGAGGTCGAAGGAGCTGGCGAGCCTTTCGGCCTCCTCATCGGTGTCGGCCGCGATGGCCGCGACTGCGAGGATTGCGTGCGGGCGGGCGCGCCAGGCCGAGGGCTGGAAGCGGTTGCGGTAATGCACCATCGCATCGATCGCATCGTGTGAGGCGAAGTGATGGGCGAAGGCGAAGCCCATGCCGACCTCTGCGGCGAGCTCGGAGGAATAATCGCTCGAGCCGAGCAGCCAGATCGGCGGCAGCCTGGTGTCATCGGGCATGGCGACGACATTGTTGTAGGGGTGGCCCGAGGGGAATTCGCGGGTCTCCCACAAGATCAGCTCGTGCAGCCGCTCCAGGAAATCGTCGCCCTCGCGGCGGTCAAGCCGGCTGCGCAGTGCGTAGGCGGTGGCGCCGTCGGTGCCGGGGGCGCGGCCGAGACCGAGGTCGATACGACCAGGAAACAGCGCTTCCAGCATCTTGAAGCGCTCGGCCACCACCAGCGGCGCGTGGTTGGGCAGCATCACGCCGCCGGAGCCGACACGGATATGTTTCGTCACCGCCGCGATCTGCCCGATCATCACGTCGGGCGCGGGGCTCGCGACGGAGGCGAGGTTGTGATGCTCGGCGAGCCAGTAGCGGACATAGCCGAGCCCATCGACATGGCGCGCCAGATCGATGCTGTTGCGCAGCGCCGCGGCAGGCTTAGTGCCGGTGGTGACGACCGAGAGGTCGAGGACTGAGAGCGGGATCATGGCGCGTTAACGTAATGGAGTGCCGGGCAGCGGCAATGGGGCTGCGCAGCCTGACGTGTACGGACCGGCGGGCACGCTGAGACTTCTAGTTGGGACAAATGTTAGTTCTGTATAACTAATTTCGATTTGCCCACCGGCAAAATCGGATCGCTGAAGAGTAGCTATCGAAAATATTCGTTTTATATCAACGTATTATGGTCTTCCCACCTCTTTCCCACCAAGATCGCAAATAGCAACGAAATTCCTTCTGTTCAACCCGTAGTGGGCAATTTCCCATCATCGATGGGCTGTCGATCAAACGGCCTTTGCCGTATTTTAGGTCTCCCAAGTAGACGGATCGCCGCCTGAAATTGGAGTGAGTGGTGCCATGACTGACGTGACGACGCCTGGTAAGGCCAACGGGCAAGACGGGCACCTGAAGCGGCCTGCGATCTCGTTCGAGTTCTTTCCGCCCAAGACCGAGGAGATGGAGCGGAATCTTTGGGACACCATCAACCGGCTGGCCCCGCTCGACCCGAAATTCGTCTCGGTGACCTACGGCGCCGGCGGCTCGACCCGCGAGCGCACCCATTCCACCATCGCCCGCATCCTGAAAGAGACCGCGCTGCTGCCGGCGGCGCATCTGACCTGCGTCGGCGCCTCGCGCGGCGAGATCGACGAGATCGTCGACCGCTATCACGAGGTCGGCGTGCGCCACATCGTGGCCTTGCGCGGTGATCCCGTTGGCGGCATCGGCACGCCCTACTTCAGCCATCCCGACGGCTACCAGAGCTCGGCCGAGCTCGTCGCGGGGATCAAGAAGCGGCATGGCGATATCGAAGTGAGCGTGTCGGCCTATCCCGAGAAGCACCCCGAGGCGCGCGACTTCGACGCCGACATCGACACGCTGCAGGCCAAGGTCGATGCGGGTGCGACGCGCGCGATCACCCAGGTGTTCTTCGATAACGACCTCTACTTCCGCTACCTCGACCGCGTCCGCGCCCGCGGCATCGACATCCCGATCGTGCCGGGCATCATGCCCATGCACAATTTCAAGCAGGCGAGAGCCTTCGTCACCCGCGCTGGTACCACCGTGCCGGACTGGTTCGCCGCGAAATTCGAAGGCCTCGACGACGACGCCGAGACCCGCAAGCTGGTGGCCGCAACCGTTGCGGCCGGTCAAGTGCAGAAGCTCGCCAAGCACGGCGTCGACACCTTCCACTTCTACACCATGAACCGCGCCGATCTCGTGTTCGCGATCAGCCATTTGCTCGGCATTCGCGCCAAGAGCGCACAGAAAGCTGCGTAAGATCCGATGACCGTAGCCACCTCTCCCAAGCGAACTGCCCTGCTGAACGCCGCGCGCGAACGCATCCTCGTGCTCGACGGCGCCATGGGCACGATGATCCAGAATCTCCAGCTCGACGAGGCCGCCTTCCGCGGCGAGCGCTTCAAGAGTTTTCATCGCGACCTGCGCGGCAACAACGATTTGTTGATCCTGACCCAGCCGCAGGCGATCGAGGACATCCACGCCGCCTATTTGCGGGCCGGCGCCGACATCGTCGCCACCAACACCTTCTCGACGACGTCGATCGCGCAGGCCGACTACGACCTCACCGATATCGTCTACGAGATGGCGCGCGAAGGCGCCCGCCTCGCCGGCAACGCGGCACGCCGTGTCGAGACCGAGGACGGCAAGCCGCGCTTCGTTGCGGGTGCCATCGGCCCGACCAACCGCACCGCCTCGATCTCGCCCGATGTTTCCAATCCCGGCTACCGCGCCGTCACCTTCGACGATTTGCGCAAATCCTATGGCGAACAGATCCGCGGCCTGATCGACGGTGGCGTCGATCTGCTGCTGGTGGAGACCATCTTCGATACGCTCAACGCCAAGGCGGCGCTCTATGCGATCGCCGAGATCACCGAAGAACGCGGCATCGACATGCCGGTGATGGTGTCGGGCACCATCACCGACAAATCCGGCCGCCTGCTCTCCGGCCAGATGCCGGAAGCGTTCTGGAATTCGGTGCGGCACGCAAAGCCCATCACCATCGGCTTCAACTGCGCGCTCGGCGCCGAGGACCTGCGCGCGCATATCGCCGATATCGGCCGCGTCGCCGACACGCTCGTGTGTGCCTATCCCAATGCCGGCCTGCCGAACGAGTTCGGCCAGTATGACGAGAGCCCGGAATACATGGCGCGCCTGATCGGCGAGTTCGCGCGCGACGGCCTCGTCAACATCGTCGGCGGCTGCTGCGGTACCACGCCGGATCACATCGCGGCGATTGCCGCCGCGGTGGCCCCGCACAAGCCGCGCATCGTACCGGAGATCGCGCCGCGCTTGCGGCTCTCCGGCCTCGAGCCATTCGTGCTGACGGATGCGATTCCCTTCGTCAATGTCGGCGAGCGCACCAACGTCACGGGATCGGCCCGCTTCCGCAAGCTGATCACCGCCGGCGACTACACCGCCGCGCTGCAGGTCGCGCGCGACCAAGTCGAGAACGGCGCGCAAATCATCGACGTCAACATGGACGAGGGCCTGCTCGACTCCGAGGCGGCGATGGTGACCTTCCTCAACCTCGTCGCCGCCGAGCCCGACATCGCCCGCGTTCCCGTGATGGTCGATTCCTCGAAATTCTCTGTGATCGAGGCCGGCCTGAAATGCGTGCAGGGCAAGCCGGTGGTCAATTCGATCTCGATGAAGGAAGGCGAGGACAAGTTCATTCACGAGGCGAAGATCGCGCGCCGCCATGGCGCCGCCGTCGTGGTGATGGCGTTCGACGAGGTCGGCCAGGCCGACACGTTCGCGCGCAAGACCGAGATCTGCAAGCGCGCCTATGACATCCTGGTCAACCGCGTCGGCTTCCCGCCTGAGGACATCATCTTCGATCCCAACATTTTCGCGATCGCGACCGGCATCGAGGAGCACAACAATTACGGCGTCGACTTCATCGAGGCGACGCGCTGGATCCGCCAGAACCTGCCGGGCGCGCATGTCTCGGGCGGCGTCTCCAACCTGTCGTTCTCGTTCCGCGGCAACGAGCCGGTGCGCGAGGCCATGCACTCGGTGTTCCTGTATCACGCCATCAAGGCGGGCATGGACATGGGCATCGTCAATGCCGGGCAGATGATCGTCTATGACGACATCGACCCCGAGCTGCGCCAGACCTGCGAGGACGTCGTCCTCAATCGCGATGCCGGCGCATCCGAACGCCTGCTGGCGCTCGCGGAAAAATTCCGCGGCAAGAAGACGGAAGCCAAGGAAGCCGATCTCGCCTGGCGCGAATGGTCGGTGGAGAAGCGGCTGAGCCACGCGCTCGTCCATGGCATCACCGAATTCATCGAACAGGACACCGAAGAGGCCCGCAAGAATTCCTCGCGTCCGCTCGACGTGATCGAGGGGCCGCTGATGGCCGGCATGAACGTCGTCGGCGATCTCTTCGGTGACGGCAAGATGTTCTTGCCGCAGGTGGTGAAGTCCGCGCGCGTGATGAAGCAGGCCGTTGCTTACCTCATGCCGTTCATGGAGGAAGAGAAGGCGCGCAACCTCGCCAGCGGCATCGGCACCGAAGGCTCCTCGTCCGCCGGCAAGATCGTGCTCGCGACCGTCAAGGGCGACGTCCACGACATCGGCAAGAACATCGTCGGCATCGTACTCCAGTGCAACAATTTCGAGGTCATCGATCTCGGCGTGATGGTGCCGGCGGCCAAGATCGTCGAGACCGTGAAGGCGGAGAAGGCCGACATCGTCGGGCTATCAGGCCTGATCACGCCTTCGCTCGACGAGATGGCGTTCTTCGCCGGCGAATTGCAGCGCGAAGGCCTCAAGCTGCCGCTCTTGATCGGCGGCGCCACGACCAGCCGCGTGCATACCGCGGTGAAGATCGATCCGAGCTATCGCGCCGGCCCGGTCGTGCATGTCAACGACGCCAGCCGCGCCGTCGGCGTCGCCTCGGCGCTGCTCTCGCCCGAGAAGCGCGAGGCCTATGCCGCCGAAGTGCGCGCCGAATACGCGAAGATTTCAGAGGCGCATCTGCGCGCGCAGGCCGACAAGAAGCGCCTGAAGCTGGCCGATGCCCGCGCCAACCGCGTGCCGGTCGATTTCGCCGCGAACAAGCCGGTGAAGCCGACTTTCCTCGGCTTTAGGAGCTTCGACGACTACGACATCGCCGAGCTCGTGCCTTACATCGACTGGACGCCGTTCTTCCAGACCTGGGAGCTCGCCGGACGCTTCCCCGCCATCCTCGACGACGCCAAGGTCGGCGAGGTCGCGCGCTCGCTCTATGACGATGCGCGCAAAATGCTCGACACCATCGTGAAGGAGAAGTGGTTCCGGGCGCGCGCGACGATCGGCTTCTGGCCGGCGAATGCGCAAGGTGACGACATCGTGCTCTATGCCGATGAAAGCCGGACCAAGGGCATCGCGACGCTGCACACGCTGCGCCAGCAGCTCGAGAAGCGCGAGGGCCGCTTCAACGCCGCGCTCGCCGACTTCGTCGCGCCTGTCGGCACGGGCGTAGCCGACTATGTCGGCGGCTTCGTGGTCACCGCCGGCATCGGCGAGGATGCGGTCGCCGACCGTTTCAGAAAAGCCAATGACGACTACTCTTCGATCCTGTGCAAGGCGCTGGCCGACCGCCTCGCCGAAGCTTTCGCCGAGCGCATGCATGCCCGCGTGCGCCGCGAGTTCTGGGCTTATGCACCTAGCGAGGCGCTCACCAACGAGGAGCTGATCCTCGAGAAGTATCAGGGCATCCGCCCCGCGCCCGGCTATCCCGCGCAGCCCGATCACACCGAGAAGGCGACGCTGTTCGCGCTGCTCGATGCAGAAGCGACCGCCGGCGTGAAGCTGACCGAGAGCTTTGCGATGTGGCCGGGCTCATCCGTGTCCGGGCTCTATTTCGCAAACCCTGCGAGCTATTATTTCGGCGTCGGCAAGATCGAGCGCGACCAGGTCGAGGACTACGCCGCACGCAAGGGCATGAGCATCGCGGAAGCCGAGCGTTGGCTCGCGCCGGTGCTGAACTACATTCCGGCGCGAGAGGGCACCGACAAAACCTTCGCGGCAACACCGGCGAATGACGAGATGCCGAAAGACCTCGCCTCGCATCCGCCGGGCTGCACCTGCGCGGTGCACCTGGTCTGGCAGAAGAAGCGTGCGGGGACGGGGTAGGCGCGCCACATCTGCGCTGTCGTCCTGGCGAACGCCAGGACCGATACCGCGAGGTCTCTCGGTGGTGACCGGTCGCAGTACCGAACGACGAATCTTCGCCAAACTCCTCCCTGGGGTAATGGGTCCTGGCTTTCGCCAGGACGACCGTGTGGAGGGAGCGGATGCGCCAGCCACTCAAAAATGAAAAAACAACCCCATGCACAGTAGGATGGAGTTGAAAAGTCTGACGAATTTCGGTCTTGCCGAAACCACTTGCTCCGTCGGGCAAAACACCTGTATCTTTGCATGATCGCCAACAGCGTCTGGCGTTCTCCACCTCACCCCATCGCGATGATTCCGGAGCGCGCGCTACACCTTCGGTGTCGTCCTGGCGAAAGCCAGGACCCATACCGCGTGATGCATCGATTGCGGTCGTTATCAGTACCGAACGACGAGTCTTCGCCAAACGCCTCGCTGGGGTAATGGGTCCTGGCTTTCGCCAGGACGACGTTGGGGAGGCATTCCGCGTGATCGCGCGTATGGCGCTGCAGCGCGCCTCACCCCTTCGGCGGCGCCAGAGGCTGCACGATCTCCTTGAACGGCGCCAGTGCCTCGCAGCGCTCGGCATGCGCGCTCAGCGCCGGATAGCGTGACGCGTCGAACAGCTGCGGATGCGCCTCGCGGGTGAAGCGGACGACGCAGGCGACCACGACGTCGGCATGGCCGATGCGATCACCCAGCCAGTACGGCGTCGTCACCTTGGCGCGCTCGGCCTCCAGCACGGCGAGCACGTCCGCGATCTGCGCCTGGCAGCGCTCGACCCACAGCGCGAGCTGCTCCTTTCGCAGCACGCGCTCATAGAGCAGGCTCACCGCCTTGTCGCCGAGGCCGGAGGCGAGCGCGCAGATACGCAAATGCTTTCGCCGCTCAGTGCCGGTGCGGGGCAGCATCGCCTTCGCTTCGCCAACGAGCTCGTCGAGATGATCCAGGATGATCATACTCTCGATCAGCGCCTCGCCGTCGTCGAGCACCAGCGTCGGCACGCGGCGCAGCGGATTGTACGGCGCGATTCTGTCGGCATCGCCGAAGGTCGACCACGGCTTGTGCTCGAAGCCGAGGCCATAAAGCTTCAGCGCGATGGCGACGCGGCGGACGAAGGGGGAGTCATATTGGCCGATCAGGAACATCGTTCTCGCTCTTCCCAGTGGTTGGACACGGCAGGGCCGATCAGTGTCGACGACAAGACCGCTGCCACGCAAGGAAGATCTTGGAAATGGAGCATTGCGCCGGCTGCAACAGCGGCCGCGGCAGCATCACTCGAAGGGGCACGCGCCGCGCGCTCAAAGGCCCTCCTGGATCGAGCGCTTGATGGCGGCGATCGCGGTCTCGTTGCGCTTGTACATCGTCCACTGCTTGATGCGCTTGGCGCGCACCAGCTTTGCGGCCGTCAGCACCCGCATGTGCTCGCTCACCGTCGGCGCGCTGACGCCGAGCTTCTCGGCGATCAGCAATCCGCAGACGCCGTCCTCGACCAGGTCGCCATCGGCCTGCTCGCGAAAATGCTTCCTGGGATCGCGCAGCCATTCCAGGATCTGCAGGCGACGCTCGTTGGCGAGGGCGCGCAAGGCGACGGCGGCGCGCTGGCCGTCCACGCCTACGATCAGGCCGAGACCCTGCTCGGTCAGGGCAGCGTCGGCCTGGAGCTGGAGCAGGACGCGCCCGGCATAGACACACTGCTGGTGGCGGTCGGCGGCGGCGGACTAATCGGCGGCATTGCCGCGTGGTTCGCCGGCCGGACGCGCATCGTCGCTGTCGAACCGGAGCAATCGCCGACCCTGCACGCCGCGTTCGATGCGGGAGCCCCGGTCGATGCACCGGCGGGCGGTCTCGCCGCCGACAGCCTTGCGCCGCGGCGCGTCGGCGAATTGATGTTTCCGATCGCACGCGCTCATGTCGAGCGCGTCGTCCTCGTCAGCGATGATGCGATCCGGCAAGCACAGGCCGCCCTGTGGTCGCACCTGCGCCTGGTGGCCGAACCCGGCGGCGCAGCCGCCTTTGCCGCGCTGCTCTCCGGCCGCTACCGTCCCTCGCCCGGTGAGCGCGTCGCGGTCCTGGTCTGCGGCGCCAACACCACGGCGGTGAATTTCGACGGCTAGCTTCAGGGTGAGATGATCGGGCGACGCGCATTGATCACGATAACCGCTCCATCCGGCGTACGTACGACGCCATCGCGCGTGATCAGCCAATTGGAAAAACGACGGCGACGCCTATACTCCGTCATTGCGAGCGCAGCGAAGCAATCCAGGATCTTTCTGCGGAGACAGTCTGGATTGCTTCGTCGCAAGGGCTCCTCGCAATGACGGTGTCAAGGCGGTCATGCGCAGCGAAATCCGGGGTCAGCGCGTGAGAAAAACCCGGATTGCGCTCCGCTCCATCCGGGCTACGAAGTCTACCGCTACCCCTCCCCGTCGTCGCTCGCCAGCACGCCCTTCACCGCCCTTGCCCATCCCGCGAGCTTCCGCTCGCGCGTCGCCTGGCTCATGTTCGGCTTGAAGCGGTGCTCGAGGCGCCAGTTGTCGGCGAATTTTGTCGGCTCGGGATAGACGCTCGCCTGGAGGCCGGCGAGATAGGCGGCACCGAGCGCCGTGGTCTCCTGGATCGCGGGGCGATCGACCGGAACGTCGAGCAGATCGGCGAGGCGCTGCATGGTCCAGTCCGACGCCGTCATGCCGCCGTCGACGCGGAGCACGACACTTGCAGTTTCCGAGCTCGGCCAGTCCGCGCGCATCGCGGCCCAGAGGTCGAACGTCTGGTAGCAGACGCTTTCCAGCGCGGCGTGGGCGAGCTCGGCGGGGCCGGTGTTGCGGGTGAGGCCGAACAGCGCGCCGCGCACGCGCGGATTCCAATAGGGCGCGCCCATGCCGACGAAGGCGGGGACGAGATAGACGCTCTGCATGGAATCGGATTGATCCGCGAGCGGGCCGGTCTCGGCGGCGTGCTTGATGATGCCGAGGCCGTCGCGCAGCCACTGCACCGCCGAGCCTGCGACGAAGATCGAGCCTTCCAGCGCGTAGGTGCGTTTTCCCCCGAGCTGATAGGCGACGGTGGTGAGCAGCTTGTTCTTCGACACCACAGGCGTGGTGCCGGTGTTGAGCAGCGCGAAGCAGCCGGTGCCGTAGGTGGACTTCATCATGCCCGGGCGGAAGCAGGCCTGGCCGATGGTCGCGGCCTGCTGGTCGCCGGCGATGCCGGAGATTGCGATGGCACCGCCGAACAGGTCCGGCGTGCTCTCGCCGAAGCGGGCGGAGGAATCCTTTACCTCGGGCAGCATCGAGCGCGGCACGCCGATGATCTCCAAAAGCTGGTCGTCCCACTGCCCGGTGTGGATGTTGAACAGCAGCGTGCGCGAGGCGTTGGTGGCATCGGTGGCATGCACCTTGCCGCCGGTGAGGCGCCAGAGCAGATAGCAATCGACGGTGCCGAACATCAATTCGCCGCGGGCGGCGCGCGCCCGCGCGCCGGGGACGTGGTCGAGGATCCAGGCGACTTTCGTGCCGGAGAAATAGGGATCGATGATCAGGCCGGTCTTCTGCGAGATCACGGGCTCGTGGCCGTCGGCTTTCAGCTTGGCGCAGATGTCGGCGGTGCGGCGGTCCTGCCAGACGATGGCGCGGTGCACGGCCTGACCTGTTGCACGGTCCCACACCACGATGGTCTCGCGCTGATTGGTGATGCCGATCGCGGCGATGTCCTTTGCGGTGATGCCGGCCTGCTCGATCGCCTCGCGGCAGACCATCACGGTCGAGGTCCAGATGTCCTCGGGCTCGTGCTCGACCCAGCCCGAAGCCGGAAAATGCTGCGGGAATTCGGCTTGCGCCTTCGCCGCGATGGAAATGTCGCTGCGAAACACGATCGCGCGCGATGAGGTGGTGCCCTGGTCGATGGCGAGGACGAAAGACATGGCGGCTTACCCTGGCGTTTTCTTGGCGTTTCCCCGAAAGGGATCATTGTGTCGCGCCAAAGGGAGCGGATTGGAGGCAGAAGGTCAAGACTCGCTCTCGCTTACCCTCCCCTGGAGGGGGAGGGTCGACCGCGCAGAGCGCGGGCGGGGTGGGGTGAAGCCACAAAGGCGGTCTCGCTCTCTTTCCGACATGCTCAACCGCGCATACGGACGCACTGGATTCGTGGATAGTCTGTCACCCCACCCCGCTGCGCATTGCATGCGCCGCGACCCTCCCCCTCCAGGGGAGGGTAAGAGAAGGGGCGCGTTGAGCGCTAGGTTCGGCGGTGCTTCAGTGGTGTAGTCTCTGCCTCGCGCGACCCATACAGTTCGACATAGATGCGTTCGAGTACAGCAGTCAGATCGCTTGCGATCTCAGAATTCCAGAATCGGATGACGCGATAGCCTTCGCGTTCGAGCCAGCGTTGGCGTTCGAGATCGCGTGCAGCCCTATCGTCTTCGTTGTGGTGACCTCCGTCGAGTTCGATGATGAGGCGCCTGGCTGGCAAGAAGAAGTCGACGACGTAGGGACCGATTGGAGCTTGGCGGCGGAAGTGCGAGCCTTCGAGCGGGACTTCCTTGAGGGCACGCCAAAGTAGCCGTTCGTGCGGGGTTGTGTTCGCTCTCAGCTTCTTCGCGGCGGCGCGTCGGATCGATGTTGAGACCATTTGTGTGGCTTCACCCCACCCCGCTCGCGCTTTGCGCGAGCGACCCTCCCCCTCCAGGGGAGGGTAAGGGAAGCGCGCTCGCGGCACAATTGTAAGTAGTAAAAGCCTACACCGCCGCAGTGGTCACGCCGCCGTCGATGACGATGGTCTGGCCGGTCATGAAGCTCGATGCGTCCGAGGCGAGGTAGGCGACGGCGCCGGCGATTTCGTCGGGTTCGCCGATGCGGCGGAGCGGCGTGGTGGCGGTGCGGCGCTTGAGCATGGCTTCGTCTTCCCACAGCGCGCGGGCGAAATCGGTCTTGACGAGGCCGGGGGCGATGCAGTTGACGCGGACGCCTTTCGGGCCCCATTCGCCGGCGAGCGAGCGGCACAGCGCGAAGTCGGCGGCTTTCGAGATGCCGTAGGCGCCGATCACGGTGGAGCCGCGCAAGCCGCCGATCGAGGAGATGATGATGACGGAGCCGCCTCCGCGTTCGGCCATTTGCGGGATCGCGAGCGCGGAGAGCCAGATGTTGCTCTTGACGTTGCTTCCCATGATCTTGTCGAAGGCTTCGTCCGTGATGTCGAGCAACGGGCCGTAATACGGGTTCACCGCGGCGTTGCAGACGAGGATGTCGATCTTGCCGTAATGCTTGGTCGCCCCCGCGATCAGCGCCTCGACCTCGTTCTTGCGTGCGATGTTGCAGGGAATGACGATGGCATCGCCGCCGGCCGTAATGATGCCGTCGGCGACCTCCTTGCAGGCGTCGGCCTTACGCGAGGAGACCACGACTTTTGCTCCGAGCTTTGCCAGCAGTTCAGCGGAGGAGCGGCCGATGCCGCGGCTGGAGCCGGTGACGACGGCGACCTTGCCGGTGAGATCGAACGGGGTGTTTTTCATTGTTGGGCTCCGCTATGGCCGCACACTCGGTGTCATCGCCCGACTTGATCGGGCGATCCAGTACTCTGCGGCTGAAGTTGCGTAAACGAATTGCCGCCGCGAAGTACTGGATGCCCCGGTCAAGCCGGGGCATGACAGTCTTCGTGTGGTCTAGATCAGCTCAGATCAACCCGCCCGCATCGGCGACGCGGCGCTGATGGTAGTCGGTGTCGCCAAAGCTGTTCTCGATCATGGTGAGGCGCTTGAAGTAGTGGCCGATCTTCGCCTCCATGGTCATGCCGATGCCGCCGTGGAGCTGGATCGACTGCTGGCCGACGAATTTCAGCGACTTGCCGATCTGCACCTTGGCGGCGGCGATCGCGTTGCTGCGCTCCCTAGCGTTCTCGAAATCGCTCGCCATGGTCGCAAACATCGACATCGATCTCGCCTGCTCAGCCGCGACGAACATGTCGGAGGCGCGGTGCTGCAGCGATTGGAACGAGCCGATCGCGACGCCGAACTGCTTTCGCGTTTTGATGTACTCGACGGTGGTCTTGAGCGTCTCGTCCATCAGCCCGACCGCCTCGGCGCAAAGCGCGACGCGGGCCTCGTCGACGACGCGCTCGATCAGCGCGAGCGAATCCTCGGGATTGCCGAGCACGGCCTCGGGGCCGATTTCGACGCCGGTGAAGGTGATGTCGGCAGCATGCAGGCCGTCCTGGGTCGGATAGCCCTTCTTAGCTACGCCCTTTGCATTGGCGGGAACCAGGAACACGCCGATGCCGCCATGATCGCGGCGCTCGCCCTTGGTGCGTGCGGTGACGATGAGGGTGTCGGCATTCTCGCCGTTGAGCACGACGAATTTCTCGCCGTCGATCACATAGCCGTCGCCCTTCTTCTTCGCGGTCGTGGTGACATCGAACAGATCGTAGCGCGAGTTCTTCTCGAGCTGGGCAAACGCGAGCGTCTTGCTGCCGTCGATAAGCGAAGGCACGTGCGCGGCCTTCTGCGCGTCGGTGCCGGCATGGCGCAGGAAGCCGCCGCCGATCACCACCGTTGCGAGATAGGGCTCGAGCACCAGCGCCTTACCGAGCGCCTCCATCACGATCATGGTCTCGACGCCGCCGCCGCCGAAGCCGCCATCGGCCTCGCTGAAGGGCAGGCCGAGCAGGCCCTGCTCGGCAAGCTTGAGCCAGACGGCTTTGCTCCAGCCGCCCTTCTCCTTCATGTACTTCTTGCGGCTCTCGAAATCGTAGGAATCGGTCAAGAGGCCGTCGATGCTTTCCTTGAGAAGCCGCTGCTCCTCGGACAGATCAAAATCCATTTCTGTTTCCTCAAGTAACGAGTGTGTGCGTTGCGTGGGGCCCTTCTTCACCTCTCCCCCGCTTGCGGGGAGAGGTCGGATCGCCTCGGCGATGCGAAGCATCGTCCGGTGCGATCCGGGTGAGGGGGTACCGCTCTCTCGACGATCTCAAGCTCGGAGAGAGGCCCCTCACCCCGACCCTCTCCCCGCAAGAGCGGGGCGAGGGAGAAGGGAGATCACAGCCCCAGCACCGCCTTGGCGATGATGTTGCGCTGGATCTCGTTGGAGCCGCCGTAGATCGAGACCTTGCGGTTGTTGAAGTAGCTCGGCGCGACCTGGGCGGTCCAGTCCATGGCTTCGTTCGAGCCGTCGTCGCCGTGCACGTCGTAGGGCGCGGCGAACGGGCCGATCACTTCCATGAGCAGCTCGGTGGTGGTCTGCTGGATCTCGGAACCCTTGATCTTCAGCACGGACGAAGCCGGATTTGGCTTGCCCTTGCCGTGCTTGCCTTCATCCGCGACGACCCGGAGCTGCGTCAGCTCGAGCGCCTTGAGCTCGATCTCGCAGGCGGCGAGCTTCTCGCGGAAGGCGGGATCCTGGATGATCGGCTTGCCAGCGGATTCCACCTTGGAGGCGAGATCCCTGATGCGGCGGATGCGCTCCTTGGAGACGCCGACGCGGGCGATGCCGGTGCGCTCATTGCCGAGCAGGAATTTTGCGTAATCCCAGCCCTTGTTCTCCTCGCCGATCAAATTCTCGACGGGCACCTCGACGTCGTCGAAGAAGACCTCGTTGACCTCATGGCCGCCGTCGATGGTCTGGATCGGGCGCACGGTGACGCCTTTCGACTTCATCGAGAACACGATGAAGGAGATGCCCATCTGCTTCTTGGCATTGTTGTCGGTGCGGCAGAGGCAGAAGATCATGTCGGCGTGCTGGGCGAGCGTGGTCCAGGTCTTCTGGCCGTTGATGATCCATTTGTCGCCCTTGCGCTCGGCCTTGGTCTTGAGCGAGGCGAGGTCGGAGCCGGAGCCGGGCTCGGAGAAGCCCTGGCACCACCAATCGTCGACATTGGCGATGCGCGGCAAATACTTCTTCTTCTGCTCCTCGTTGCCGAAGGTGTAGATGACCGGGCCGACCATGCTGACGCCGAAGGCGAGCGGCTGCGGCGCCGGATAGGACTGCAGCTCCTCGTTGAAGATGTAGTGCTGCACGGATGTCCAGCCGGTGCCGCCATATTGCTTGGGCCAGTGGCTGACGCCCCAACCCTTCTTGTTGAGGATGCGCCACCACGTCACCATCTCGTCCTTGCTGAGGTGACGGCCCTCGACCAGCTTGCGCCGCGTATCCGGCGGCACGTTGTCGCGGAAGAACTGCCGCACTTCCTCGCGAAACGCCTGCTCTTCTTTCGTGAATGCGAGATCCATCGGATCCTCCTGTGCTCTCGTCGTCGTATGTCGTCGTATTATGTCTTCGTCATCCTGGCGAAAGCCAGGATCCATTACCACCGGCCGTCATTGTGTCGGTCGGTGGCTGCCGTCTGTGCCTCACATCAAGACACGGGGTAATGGGTCCTGGCTTTCGCCAGGACGACGCTTACTGCAACACCTCGAACAACCCGGCCGCGCCCATGCCGCCGCCGACGCACATGGTGACGACGGCGTACTTCGCCTTGCGGCGGCGGCCTTCGATCAGGGCGTGGCCGGTGAGGCGCGCGCCCGACATGCCGTAGGGATGGCCGACCGCGATCGCGCCGCCGTCGACGTTGATCTTGTCGGGGTCGATGCCGAGCTTGTCGCGGCAATACAGCACCTGCACCGCGAAGGCTTCGTTGAGCTCCCAGAGGCCGATGTCGTCGACGGTAAGGCCGTGACGCTTGAGCAGGCGCGGCACGGCGAAGACCGGGCCGATGCCCATCTCGTCCGGCTCGCAGCCGGCGGAGACGAAGCCGCGGAAGATGCCGAGCGGCTTGAGGCCGCGCTTGGCGGCTTCCTTGTCGCTCATGATGACGGAGGCGCTGGCGCCGTCGGAGAGCTGGCTGGCATTGCCGGCGGTGATGGTGAAACCTTCGCCGCGCACGGGCTTGAGGCCGGCAAGGCCTTCGGCCGTGGTTTCGGGACGCGGACCTTCGTCTTGCGACAGCGTGACCTCTTTCATCGACACCGCACCGGTGGCCTTGTCGGTCACCGCCATCTGCGTGGTGATCGGCGCGAGCTCGTCCTTGAACTTGCCGCCCTGCTGCGCGGCGACGGTGCGGCGCTGGCTCTCCAGCGAATACTCGTCCTGCTTCTCGCGCGAGATGCCGTAGCGCTTGGCGACGACCTCGGCCGTGTCGATCATGGGCATGTAGACCTCGCCCTTGATCTTGAGCAGCGCCGGATCTTGCGCGTGGAAGCCGTTCATCTTGTCGTTCTGCACGAGGCTGATCGACTCGCCGCCGCCGCCGACCGCGATCTCAACGCCGTCGAAGATCACCGAGCGTGCGGCGAGCGCGATCGCCTGCAGGCCTGAGGCGCATTGCCGATCGATCGTGGTGCCGGCGACGGTGACGGGCAGGCCGGCGCGCAGCAGCGCCTTGCGCGCGATGTTGCCGCCGGTCGCGCCCTGCTGGAGGGCTGCGCCCATCACGACGTCCTCGATCTCCTTGGGATCGACCTTGGCGCGGGCGACGGCCTCGCCGATGGCGTGACCGAGCAGGGTCGCACCCTCGGTGGCGTTGAGCGCGCCGCGATAGGCCTTGCCGATCGGGGTGCGGGCGGTGGAAACGATGACGGCGTCGGTCAAGAGCGACCTCCTGATGCGGTTTTGGTGGATTGTGACGATTTCTGCTGCTGACGCAATTCGTGGCGCGACAGCTTTCCGACCGGCGTGCGCGGCAGATCGTCGACAAAGGCGACCTCGGCCGGCAATTCGTGCTTGCCGAGCTTCCCAGTGAGCTGGGTGCGCAACTCGTCGAGCGAGAACGGCTTGGCGTTCGGCTTCAGCTTGATGAAGGCTTTTGCGGCCTCGCCGCGATACTGGTCGGGAATGCCGAGCACGATCACCTCGTGCACGCCAGGGATGGTGTAGATCGCCTGCTCGATCATCTGCGGATAGACGTTGAAGCCGCCGGAGATGATCATATCCTTCTTGCGATCGACCAGGAAGAAATAGCCGTCGGCATCCATGTAGCCGATGTCGCCGGTGAGGAAGCGGCCGTCGACGAAGGCATCAGTCGATCCCTCCGGCTTGTTCCAGTAGCCCTTGGTGACGTTCGGGCCCTTGATGCGGATCTCGCCGACCTCGCCCGGCGGCAGCACGCGTCTCGGATCGTCCAGCGCGACGACGTCGAGCTCGATGCCCGGCAGCATCAGGCCGATCGAGCCGGGCTTGTCGGGGCCAACAGGCGGATGGCCGGTGCCGGGCGAGCAGGTCTCGGTCATGCCCCAGCCGCTGCGCAGCTTCTTGCCGACCTTGCGCTCGAAGAAGCTCGCGATCTCCACCGGCAGCGGCGCGCCGCCGGAGCCGATGCTGGCGAGCGAGGAGAAATCGCGCTTGTCGAGATCGGGCAGCGCGGCGATCGCGATCCACATCGTCGGTACGCCCGGAAAATATGTCGCGCGCTTGACCTCGATGTCGCGCATCACGGCTTCGACGTCGAAGCGCTGATGCAGCGAGATCAGATTGCCGCGGCGGAGCGAGGACAAGAGCACGACGGTCAGCGCATAGATGTGGAACAGCGGCAATACGCAGATCACGCGCTCGACGACATTGCCGCGCGCGGCGCGCGCCGGCTTGCCCCAGACGTCGTAGATCGACACTGCGGAGGTGAGATTGCCGTGGGTGAGCATGGCACCCTTGGGCAGGCCGGTGGTGCCGCCGGTATATTGCAGCAGCGCGACGTCGTCGGCCGCGACGGATGGCCACTCTGCCGGTGCGGCCGCGCCCTCGACGAAGGCTCTGAACGTGACGATGCGAGGATCCCTGGGGATCGCCGCCTGCGGCGTACCGACCTTGCCCCAATCATCGTCCTCGCAGACGATCAGGCGATCGATCAGCCCCTTCTCCAGAAATTTCAGCGCCGTCGGCAGCAGCGCTGCGAGGTTGGAGGTGACCAGCAGGCGCGAGCCTGAGTCTGACACCTTGTGCGTCAACGCGATCTCGCCATCAAGCGGCGACAGATGCGCAATGCGCGCGCCGGCCTTCAGCGCGCCGAAGAAATTGACGGGGTGATCCGGCGTGTTGCCGAGGAACAGCGCGACGGAGCTGTTCTTGCCACAGCCGGCGCGCAGGAACGCCGCGGCGGCGCGCTCGGCCATCGCGGCGAGCTCGGTGTAGCTGATCGGACGGTCCCGGAATTCCAGCGCGGTGCGCGGACCGTAATCGGCGGCGGCCTTTGCGAGCAAGTCCGGAAGCGTGCCCTGGACGATGGTATCGTCCCACCGCACGCCCTCGGGATAAAACTGTTCGCCGGGATGGGTCATTGCTTCCTTGAAACCACATGAACCGTCATTCCGGGACGCCCGAAGGGCGAGCCCGGAATCCATTTGGCAGCGCACTCAGCGGCGAGATGGGGGCCTGGCCCTTCGGGCCATCTCCGTTGCGCAATTGCGCAACGGAGAATGACGCCCAGAGAGGCAGCGGCCATCACGCCGCCTTCGACGCCGCCGCCAGTGACGCGAAGGTCTTGCCCTCCGCCGCGAGCTTCTTCAGCAGCGGCGCGGGCTCGAGGCTGGGGTCGTTGGTCTCCTTGGCGTAGAACGACAGGCGATCGGCGATGTGCTTGAGGCCGACGCTGTCGGCCCAGAACATCGGGCCGCCGCGGTAGATCGGCCAGCCATAGCCGTAGAGCCAGACCACGTCGATGTCGGAGGGACGTGCCGCGATGCCCTCTTCGAGGATCTTCGCGCCCTCGTTGATCATCGGATACATCATGCGCTCGAGGATCTCCTCGTCGCTGACGGCGCGCTTCTTGCGACCGAGCCGGGCAAGCGTCTCGTCGATCAGCTTCTCGACCTCGGGATCCGGCAGTGGCGCGCGCGAGCCTGCTTCGTATTTGTAGTAGCCCTTGCCGGTCTTCTGGCCGAAGCGGCCGGCTTCGCACAACGCGTCCGCGATCTCCGACTTGATGCCGCGATCTTTCCGCGAGCGCCAGCCGATGTCGAGGCCGGCGAGGTCGCCCATCGCGAACGGCCCCATCGGCATGCCGAACTTGGTGACGACGGCATCGACCTGCTGCGGCAGCGCGCCTTCGAACAGCAGCTTCTCGGACTGCTTGCCGCGCTGGGCGAGCATGCGGTTACCCACAAAACCGTCGCAGACGCCGACCACGGCCGGCACCTTGGCGATCTTGCGCGCGATGGTGACGGCGGTCACCAGCGCGTCCGGCGCGGTCTTGTCGGCGCGCACGATCTCGCAGAGCTTCATGACGTTGGCCGGCGAGAAGAAGTGCATGCCCAAAACGTCCTGCGGACGCTTGGTCGATTTCGCGATCTCGTCGATGTTGAGGTACGAGGTGTTGGAGGCAAGCACGGCGCCCGGCTTGGCGTACTGGTCGAGCTTGCCGAACACTTCCTTCTTCACCGCCATGGTCTCGAACACGGCCTCGATGACGAGGTCGGCATCGCCGACATTCTCGATGCCGACGACGCCGTTGATCAAAGCCATGCGCTTGGCGGGCGCATCGGCCGGGATGCCGCCGCGCGCCGCGGTCGCTTCCCAGTTCTTCTGCATGACGCCCATGCCACGCTTGAGCTGCTCCTCGCCGGTCTCGATCAGGGTGACGGGGATGCCGGCATTGGCAAACGACATCGCAATGCCGCCGCCCATGGTGCCGGCGCCGAGAATGGCAACACGGTTGACCGAGCGCGACTTGGTCCCATCAGGGACACCCGCGATCTTGGCAGCCTCGCGCTCGGCGAAGAAGGCATAACGCTGCGCCTTGGACTGGTCACTGGCGACGAGCTTGAGGAAGCCCTCGCGCTCCTTCTTCAGACCTTCGTCGAACGGTAGGTCAATGGCGTAGCCGACGGCGTCGGCCGCCGCGAACGGCGCTTCCAGGCCGCGCGACTTCTTGGTCATGGCCGCAACGGCATTGGTGAAGATCGAACGGTCGGCCTTGGCCGCCGCGAGCTTGGAATCGTCGTCGCGCAGGCGCCGCAGCGGGCGTTTCTCGGCCAGCAGCTTGCGCACGAAGGCCTCGCCGCCCGAGGCCGGCCCCTCGATGATCTCCTCGATCAGTCCGTTCTTCAGCGCTTCCGCAGCACCAATGGGATCACCACCGACGATCATCTTGACCGCGAGCTCGGGGCCGACCGCGCGCGGCAGGCGCTGGGTGCCGCCGGCGCCTGGCAGCAGGCCGAGCTTCACCTCGGGCAGGCCGAGCTTGGCTTCCTTGACGGCGACGCGGTAATGACAGGCGAGCGCGACCTCGAGGCCGCCGCCGAGCGCGGTGCCGTGGATCGCGGCGACCACCGGCTTCGGCGAATTCTCGATCTCGGACAGCACGTCGTTGAGGGCGGGCGGCTTCGGCGGCTTGCCGAATTCGGTGATGTCGGCGCCCGCAATGAAGGTGCGGCCGGCGCAGGTCAGAACGATGCCCTTGATCGCGGGATCCGCGACCGCGGCCTTGATGCACTCCAAGATGCCGCCGCGGACCGCGGCACTCAGCGCATTGACCGGAGGGCTGTCGACCGTAACGATCCCGACTTCATCATGACGCTCAAGCTTGACCACTTCGCTCACGGTGTCCCTCCTTGGTGGGGATTTAATTTTGTTCGATTTCGCGGTGCGGAATTTAATTCCGCATCTTGACGGCAGGGTTATTTTGAAGCACGGACGTTGTCAACGACTCCGCGCAAGAAGCAGATTAGGGATGAAGCGTACAGGAAAGAAGACCGCGACTGATCGGAATTTCGTCGTCGCGCTTTCCCGCGGACTGGACGTATTGCGCGCATTCCAACCCAATGACGGCCTTCTCGGCAATCAGGAGATCGCGGCGCGGACAAATCTGCCCAAGCCGACCGTGTCGCGGCTGACTTATACGCTGACGAAGCTCGGTTATCTGACGCCGGTTCCCCGTTTCGAGAAGTACCAGCTCGCACCCGCGGCGATGTCGCTCGGTTACGCCGCGCTCGCCAATCTCGGCGTTCGGCATTTGTCCGAGCCGTTCCGCGAGGAAGTGATGCGCGCGACCGGCGGAGCGGTTGCCGTCGGCGGCCGCGACCGTCACAGCATGATCTATTTCGGGCAGAGCCGCGGCACCGAGACGGTCGGGGTTCAACTTGACGTCGGCTCGCGCGTGCCGATTGCAACCAGTGCGATGGGTCGCGCCTATTTCTGGGCGCTCGACGCCGATGATCGCGCAGAGCTCTCGCGTCTGCTGCGCGAGCATTACGGCAGCCGCTGGCCAAAGATGCGCGATGGATTGGAACGCTCCGGCGAGACCGTGGCGAAATACGGCTTTGCGATTTCCGTCGGCGACTGGCACGACGACATCGGCGCCGCCGGTGTCGCGCTCAAGCTCAACGACGGAACCGGACCCTACGCATTCAATTGCGGCGCGCCCGCATTCCGTTTCACGGAAGAGCGTTTGATCAACGACATTGGACCGCGTCTGCTTGCGATGGTAAGGAACATCGAAGCGGCACTCGGGGGTCTGATGCCGCATTCAAAAAAAGACGTCAGCAAAAAGCTGAAATCAGGAGGAAAAGTTGCGCGTGTGGCCGAGGGATTCAGATAGCCTTTGTCATCATCGGGAGCGGTCCGCATCGCCCCTTCGCCCACTGCTCAGTGTGGGCGAGACGAGATGACGCAGGCACAGCTCGCGCGGGGGACATCGCCCCTGCTCGCGGTTCGCGACGTCAGCGTCGTGTTCGGCGGCATCATCGCGCTCAACGGCGTGTCCTTCGACATGCACAAGGGACAGATCCTCGGATTGATCGGCCCCAACGGCGCCGGCAAGACCACGCTCTTCAACTGCCTTTCGCGGCTCTACCAGCCGTCGTCCGGCGACATCCTGATGGAGGGCGTGAGCATCCTGTCGCGGCCGCCGCACCGGATCGCCGAGATCGGCATCGGCCGCACCTTCCAGAACGTGGCGCTGTTTCCGAATTTGTCGGTGATGGACAATGTCCGTGTCGGCGCCCATTCGAAGACCTCCAGCGACATCGTCAGCGATTCCCTGAAATTGGCCTGGGTCCGGCGCAGCGAAACCAGCGTCAACAAGAAGGTGCACGAGATCCTCGCCTATCTAGACCTCGAGAATGTCGCCCATACTGTCGTCTCCGGCCTGCCCTTCGGCACACAGAAGCGCGTCGAGCTGGCCCGTGCGCTGGCGGCCGACCCGAAGATCCTGCTGCTCGACGAGCCGGCCGGCGGCCTCAACCACGAAGAGGTCTATGTGCTCGGCGACCTCATTCGCCGCATCCGCGACGATCGCCACATGACCGTGCTGCTGGTCGAGCACCACATGGGCCTCGTGATGTCGATCGCCGACCACGTCGTCGCGCTCAATTTCGGCAAGAAGCTCGCGGAAGGCACGCCTGCCCAGGTGCAGGCGGACCCGGACGTCATCAAGGCCTATCTCGGGAGCAAGGACCAATGACGACGCTGCTCAACGTCAAGGACCTGCGCGCCTATTACGGCCAGGTCCAGGCGCTCCATGGCCTGTCCTTCTCGCTCAACGAGGGCTCGCTGACAACGCTGCTGGGTGCCAACGGCGCCGGTAAGACCACGACGCTGCGCGCGATCTGCAACATGGTGCGCTCGACCGGCGGCATCGAGTTCGACGGCAAGCCGCTGAACAACCGCTCGACCGAGAACATCGTGCGGTTCGGCATCGCCCATGTGCCGCAGGGCCGCGGCACCTTCACCAACATGACGGTGGAGGAGAACCTCCAGCTCGGGGCCATTACCCGCAAGGACAGCGCCGGCATCGTCTCCGACATCGAGCGCATGTATGCGCATTTCCCTGTGTTGAAGCAGCGGCACACCCAGCAGGCCGGGACGCTGTCCGGCGGCGAGCAGCAGATGCTCGCGGTGGCCCGCGCGCTGATGCTGAGGCCACGGCTGATGCTGCTCGATGAGCCCTCCTTCGGCCTCGCGCCGCTGGTGGTCCGCGACCTCTTCGGCATCCTCGGCAAGATCAACCGCGAGGACAAGGTCACGATCCTGGTGGTCGAGCAGAACGCCCAGCTCGCGCTCGAACTCGCCGACCATGCCTATGTGATCGAGACCGGCCGCATCGTGATGTCGGGCAAAGCCAAGGACATCGCGAACAACGAAGAAATCCGCAAATCCTATCTGGGTTACTGAGGGAGCGGATGATGGCAATGAATTATCGGCGCTCTCCGCATACCTCTCCCCGCAGGGGAGAGGTCGATTTGCGCAGCAAATCGGGTGAGGGGCCGCAGCTTCACCGTGAGACCAAGACCCCTCACCCGCGCCTTCGGCGCGACCTCTCCCTTAGGGAGAGGTGGACCTTTGATGCCGCAGCATCTCAACCCACATCGGGCAAGTTTTAGGGAGCCGGGACAATGGAGCTGTTCACCAATCAGGTCCTGGCCGGGATTGCCACCGGCGCGATCTATGCCTGCATGGCGCTCGCCGTGGTCATGATCTACCAGGCGATCGATCACCTCAACTTCGCGCAAGGCGAGATGGCGATGTTCTCGACCTTCATCTCCTGGCAGTTGATGCAATGGGGCGTGCCCTATTGGGTCGCCTTCGTCCTCACGTTGGCTTTCGCGTTCGCAGGCGGCATCGCCATCGAGCGCATCCTGTTCAAGCCGCTCGCCAAGGCGCCGATCCTGACCAATGTCGCCGGCTTCATCGCGCTGTTCGCCATCATCAACTCCTCGGCCGGCCTGATCTGGGATTTTACCATCAAGCAGTATCCGACCCCGTTCGGCTCCTCGCCGTTCCTGGGTAGTCAGCTGATCTCGACCCACCAGGCCGGCATGATCGGTGTCACCCTGCTGCTCCTGGTCGCGCTCTATTTCTTCTTTCAGTACACGCGGATCGGGCTCGCAATGCGGGCGGCCGCCTCGTTACCTGAATCGGCGCGGCTCGTCGGCATCAACACGAGCTGGATGATCGCGCTCGGCTGGGGCATGGCTTCTGCCATCGGCGCGATTGCCGGCATGCTGATCGCGCCGGTCGTGTTCCTGGAGCCCAACATGATGGTCGGCGTCCTGCTTTATGGCTTTGCTGCGGCGGTGCTGGGCGGTCTGTCGAGCCCGTTCGGCGCTGTGGTCGGCGGCTTCCTGATGGGCATCTTCGAAAACCTCGTCGGCACCTACATTCCCGGCGTCGGCAATGAATTGAAACTTCCGATCGCGCTTGCGCTGATCATTTCCGTCCTGGTCGTCAAACCCGCTGGCCTGTTCGGCCGGCACATCGTCAAGCGAGTTTGATCATGAGCGCAGCAGAAGAAGTCGTCGCGGAAGGCCACGAGACGGTCGAAGCCGTTCCGAAGCGGGCCATGACGCTGAGCACGACCACCTCGCTGGTCGTGCTGGCTGCACTGCTAATCGCGCCCGTCTTCGTCAAGAACTTCATCATCTTCCAGATGACGATGCTGCTGATCTACGGGCTTGCGGTGCTGGCGCTGAACATCCTGACCGGCGGCTCCGGCCAGTTCTCGCTCGGCCAGAGCGCCTTCTATGCCGTCGGCGCCTATACGACCGCGGTGTTGATGGAGTACTTCAACGTCAACTACGCGCTGACGCTGCCGATCGCCGGAGTAGTCTGCTTCGGCTTCGGCTTCCTGTTCGGGCAGCCGGCGCTGCGGCTTTCCGGCGTTTACCTCGCGCTCGCGACCTTCGCGCTCGCCACAGCTATGCCGCAACTGCTCAAGCTTAACTTCCTCGAGCACTGGACCGGCGGCGTGCAGGGTCTCGTCGTCACCAAGCCGGACGCGCCGTTCGGGCTGCCGATGTCGCAGGACATGTGGCTCTATTACTTCACGCTTGCGGTCACGCTCGCGATCTACGTCTTCTCGGTGAACCTGCTGCGCTCCCGCTCGGGACGCGCCTTCATGGCGATCCGCGACAACGAGATCGCGGCGTCCTCGATGGGCGTCAACGTCGCGCTCTACAAGACGCTGGCGTTTGGCGTGTCCGCCGGCATCACCGGCATCGCCGGCGCTTTGGGTGCGATCGCGGTGCAGTTTGTGGCGCCGGACAGCTTCACGATCAACCTCGCGATCTCGCTGTTCCTCGGCATGGTCGTCGGCGGCGTGGGCTGGCTGCCCGGCTCGTTCGTCGGCGCGGCCTTCATCATCTTCGTGCCGAACATCGCGGAGGGCATCTCCAAGGGCCTCTCCGGCGCTGTGTTCGGCGTGCTCCTGTTCCTCGTCATCTACCTCGTACCGCATGGCGCAAGGCAGCTCGCGATCCTGGGCCAGCAGCTTTCCGGCAAGCTCAGAAAGACCTGAATACCTCTCATCACGACAGTCGTTTAACGAAGGAGACCGAATTGCTTTTTGGAAGAACACTGCGAGCCGCCGCGCTGGTCACGGCAACGGCGGCCATTGCCCTCACCTCCGGCGCTGCACTCGCCCAAAAGAAATACGACACCGGCGCGTCCGATACCGAGATCAAGATCGGCAACATCATGCCGTACAGCGGTCCGGCGTCGGCCTATGGCATCATCGGCAAGACCGAAGAAGCCTATTTCAAGATGATCAACGACAAGGGCGGCATCAACGGCCGCAAGATCAACTTCGTCACCTATGACGACGCCTATTCGCCGCCGAAGGCGGTCGAGCAGGTCCGTAAGCTCGTCGAGAGCGACGAGGTGCTGGCCGTGTTCAACCCGCTCGGTACGCCGTCGAACAGCGCGATCCAGAAATACCTGAACGCCAAGAAGATCCCGCAGCTCTTCGTCGCCACCGGCGCCACCAAGTGGAACGACCCGAAGAACTTCCCCTGGACCATGGGCTGGCAGCCCTCCTACCAGAGCGAAGCGCAGATCTACGCGAAATGGCTGATGAAGGAGAAGCCGGACGCCAAGGTCGCGATCCTCTACCAGAACGACGATTTCGGCAAAGACTACCTCAAAGGCACCAAGGACGGCCTCGGCGCCAAGGCCTCATCGATGATCATCATGGAAGAGAGCTATGAGGTGTCCGAGCCGTCGATCGACGGCCATATCGTCAAGATCAAGGCCGCCAATCCCGACGTGCTGCTGATCTATGCGACGCCGAAGTTCGCGGCCCAGACCATCAAGAAGACCGCCGAACTCAGCTGGAAACCGCTCCAGATCCTCACCAACGTGTCGATCTCGGTCGGCAGCGTGATGAAGCCGGCTGGCTTCGAGAACGCTCAGGGCGTGCTGTCGGCAGCCTATGCCAAGGACTCGACGGATCCGCAGTGGAACAACGACCCCGGCATGAAGAAGTGGAACGAGTTCGTCGACAAGTACATGCCGGGTGCCGACAAGACCGACACCGCCATGGTCTACGGCTATGGCGCAGCGTCGACCCTGGCCAAGGTCCTGGAACTGTGCGGTGACGATCTGACCCGCGCCAACCTCATGAAGCAGGCGGCGTCGTTGAAGGACTTTGCTCCGGACACGTTACTGCCCGGCGTCAAGATCAACACCGGCGCCACCGACTTTGCCCCGATTGCGCAGCTCCAGATGCAGCGCTTCAAGGGCGAGAAGTGGGAACTTTTCGGCGAGATCATCAGCGGCGACGTCGCCTCCGAATGACACGCTGACGCAACAATTCAAGTCGATAAGCCCCCGCGGGCGACCGCGGGGGCTTTTTGTTGACGCCGAGCGTCAATCTTGTTCAATGCGGCGCCGATCCAGCTCGGGGTAGGAGAACAATGACTGCCGTTCGTTTTCAGGTTGCGGCCTTCTTTGCCGCACTCGCGTTGTGCACTGCAATGAGCAGCGAGGCGCTGGCGCAAAAGAAATACGACACCGGCGCGTCCGATACCGAGATCAAGATCGGCAACATCATGCCCTATAGCGGCCCCGCCTCCGCCTATGCCGCGATCGGCAAGACCGAGGAGGCCTATTTCAACAAGATCAATGCCGAGGGCGGCATCAACGGCCGCAAGATCAAGTTCATCTCCTATGACGACGCCTATTCGCCGCCGAAGACGGTGGAGCAGGCACGCAAGCTGGTCGAGAACGACGGGGTGCTGCTGATCTTCGGCTCGCTCGGCACCTCGACCAACAGCGCCATCCGCAAGTACATGAACGAGAAGAAGGTACCGCAATTGTTCGTGGCGAGCGGCGCCTCCAAGTGGAACGATCCCAAGCAATATCCCTGGACCATGGGCTGGCAGCCGAGCTACGTCAGCGAGGCGCGGATCTACGCCAAATACATCATGAAGGAGAAGCCGGACGGAAAGATCGGCGTGCTCTATCAGAACGACGATTTCGGCAAGGACTATCTGAACGGATTGAGGGACGGCTTGGGGTCCAAGGCCTCGATGATCGTGCTGGAAGAACCCTACGACACCTCCGAGCCGGCGATCGACGAGCACGTCGTAAAGCTGAAGGCGGCTGGCGCCGACATCTTCATCAGCATCACCAGCCCGAAATTTGCCGCGCAGGGCATCAAGAAGGCGGCGGAGATCAATTGGCATCCGATGCACATCATCTCCAACGTCTCGGCCTCGGTCGGCGGCGTGATCGAGCCGGCGGGCTTGGAGATCTCGCAAGGCATTCTATCGGCGAGCTATACCAAGGACGGCTCCGACCCGCAGTGGAACGCCGATGACGGCATGAAGAAGTTCTATAACTTCCTCGCCCAATACGAGCCCAAGGCGAACAAGCTCGATGCCGGCGTGGTGTTCGGCTATGCCGCCGCGCAGACCATGGTGAAGGTGCTGCAAATGTGCGGCGACGACCTCACCCGCGAGAACGTCATGAAGCAGGCCGCAAGCCTGAAGGATTTCGAACCCGATACGCTGCTGCCCGGGATCAAGATCAACACCGCGCCGGACAATTTCGCCCCGATCGAGCAGCTCCAGATGATGCGCTTCAAGGGCAAGAAGTGGGAGCTGTTCGGCGACATCATCTCCAGCGAGATCGGACACTGAGCGTCGCAAGCGCGCAATTCAAAATAGCCTACATTTAACAAGACAACTTCCGCGCAGCTGGTTAACGGCGCATCCCATCTCAAGCGCCGGAATATTCCACATCCTCTCAAAAAAGATCGCCTCGCGGCGGCAGCCCCGGCGGGGCGTTCTCCTTGCTGGCCGCCCAGGAAGGGTATTGAATGCTTACCAGAGCGACGCGCAACGATCGCTTCCGATCAAGAACACGGCACATTCAAACCTACCTAGGGAGATCAAGATGCCTGCAATGCATGTGCGATTGGGGGCCTTCTCGGCTGCCCTCGTGCTGGCTGCCACCCTGTCCACGACAGCCCTGGCGCAGAAGAAATACGACACCGGCGCATCCGACACCGAAATCAAGATCGGCAACATCATGCCCTATAGCGGACCAGCCTCCGCTTACGGCGTGATCGGCAAGACCGAGGAGGCCTATTTCCGCAAGATCAACGCCGAGGGCGGCATCAACGGCCGCAAGATCAATTTCGTCACCTATGACGACGCCTACTCGCCGCCGAAGACGGTGGAGCAGGCACGCAAGCTCGTCGAGAGCGACGAGGTGCTGCTGATCTTCAACTCGCTCGGCACACCGCCGAACACCGCGATCCAGAAATACATGAACCAGAAGAAGGTGCCGCAGCTGTTCGTCGCAACCGGCGCCACCAAATGGAACGATCCGAAGGACTTCCCCTGGACCATGGGCTGGCAGCCCAACTACCAGAGCGAGTCGATCATCTACGCCAAGTACATCCTGAAGAACCATCCGAACGCCAAGATCGCCGTGCTCTACCAGAACGACGATTACGGCAAGGACTATCTGAAGGGCTTCAAGGACGGGCTCGGCGCCAAGGCCTCGATGATCGTGATGGAGGAAAGCTACGAGGTATCGGAGCCGACCATCGACTCCCACATCGTCAAGATGAAGGCGACCGGCGCCGACGTGTTTTTCAACATCACGACGCCGAAATTCGCGGCACAGGCGATCAAGAAGAATGCCGAGATTGGCTGGAAGCCGCTGCACTTCCTCAACAACGTATCGGGTTCGATCGGCAGCGTGATCAAGCCGGCCGGCTTCGAGAACGCCCAGGACATCATCTCCTCGCAATATTTCAAGGACCCGACCGACGCGCAATGGAAGAGCGATCCGGCGATGATCGCCTGGAACGAATTCCTGGATAAGTACTATCCGGAAGCCAACCGCGCCGACGCCTCGGTGATGTACGGCTACATCGTCGCGCAAGGCCTGGTGCACGTGTTGAAATCCTGCGGCGACAATCTGACCCGCGAAAACATCATGAAGCAGGCCGCCAATATCAAGGACTACGAGCCGGCCGGCCTGTTGCCGGGCATCAAGGTCAACACCTCGGCCACCGATTTCGCGCCCCTCTCGCAGCTGCAACTGATCCGCTTCAAGGGCGAGCATTGGGAGCGATTTGGTGACATCTTGAGCGGCGACGTCGGCGGCTGACCTTAACCAATCGCTAAAGACGTACCCCGATCGACTAAAGACGAAGCCCCTGCGGCCTTGCCGCAGGGGCTTTTCCTTGAAGCTCTTGGGCAAATCGTATTGAATTGCGGGCTGCGTCACCAAAAACGATCAAGCCAAGAAGAAGGACGCACACACCAAGAAAATTAGGGAGATTGGAATGCCTGCTGTCACCGGCAAACTTGCGGCCGCGTCACTGGCGCTCGCGCTCATTGCGGCCTCGGCCTCCACTGCATCGGCCCAGAAAAAGTACGATACCGGCGCGACCGACACCGAGATCAAGATCGGCAACATCATGCCCTACAGCGGACCGGCCTCCGCCTACGGCATCATCGGGCGGACCGAAGCCGCCTATTTCAAGAAGATCAACGAGGAGGGCGGCATCAACGGCCGCAAGATCAATTTCGTTTCTTACGATGACGCATATTCGCCGCCGAAGACGGTTGAGCAGGCGCGCAAGCTGGTCGAGAGCGACGAGGTGCTGTTCATCTTCAACTCGCTCGGCACGCCGCCGAACACTGCGATTCAGAAATACATGAACTCGAAGAAGGTACCGCAGCTGTTCGTCGCCACCGGCGCCACCAAATGGAACGATCCGAAGGACTTCCCCTGGACGATGGGCTGGCAGCCCAATTACCAGAGCGAGACGCAGATCTACGCGAAATACATCCTGAAGGAGATGCCGAACGCGAAGATTGCCGTTCTGTTTCAGAACGACGATTACGGCAAGGACTATCTCAAAGGCCTGAAGGACGGCCTTGGTTCGAAGGCCGCGAGCATGATCGTGGCCGAGGAAAGCTACGAAACGTCGGAGCCGACCATTGACAATCACATCGTCAAGTTGAAAGCGACGGGCGCCGATATCTTTGTCAACATCACCACGCCGAAATTTGCGGCGCAGGCCATCAAGAAGAATGCCGAGATCGGCTGGAAACCGACCCACTTTCTGAACAACGTCTCGGCCTCAGTCGGCAGCGTGATCAAACCGGCAGGCTTCGAAAACGCGCAGGGTATCATCTCAGCGGCCTATCTGAAGGACACCACCGACACGCAATGGGCCAACGACGCCGGCATGAAGGCATTCCTCGATTTCATGGCGAAATACTTCCCCGAAGGCGACAAGACCGACGGCGGCACCATCGTCGGCTACGGCGTCGCGCAGACGCTGGTCCAGGTGCTGAAGAACTGCGGCGACGACCTTACGCGCGCGAACGTCATGAAACAGGCGGCCAGCCTGAAGGACTTCCGCACCGAGGTGCTGCTGCCCGGGATCAAGATCAACACGTCGCCGACCGATTTCGCGCCGATCAGTTCGCTGCAGCTGCAGCGCTTCAAGGGCGAGCGCTGGGAGCTGTTCGGCGACGTGATCAACGCGGAAGCCGGCGGTTAGCCGTCTGAAACAGGTGTCGAGAAACCCCCTGCGCGAACCATCGCAGGGGGCTTTTGCTTGTGCGCCGATTATGATCACGCGATTGCATAATCGAATGATGGCAAAGCCTGCTTACGCTTTTGCGCCCGATGCGGTAGGCATGTGACTGACGGCGCATGCCGCCGATCTCCCCTGTCTGCCCAAGGCCTTCGTCATGATCGACCGACGTCCCCTGCTCCGCGCGCTCTACGACGCCGCCGTTGCCGCCGCCCATCCGAGCACAATTCTGGCGCCGCACTTAAGGCCCGCGCCCAAAGGACGCGTGATCTGCCTCGCCGCCGGCAAGGGCGCAGGCGCGATGGCCGCGGCCGCCGAGCGGCATTATCTCGACACCATGAAGCTCGCGCCGGAGCGGCTGCTCGGCATCGCCACCACGCGCCACGGCTACGGCGTGCCGACGCGCCGCATTCGCGTGGTCGAGGCCGGCCACCCCGTGCCTGACGAAGCCGGCCTGAAGGGCGCGGCCGACACGCTCGCGCTCGCAGGCGAGGCCGGCCCTGACGATCTCCTCCTGGTGCTGCTCACCGGCGGCGGTTCGGCGAACTGGATCGCGCCCGTGGACGGCATCAGCTTCGCGCAGAAGCAGGCGGTCAATAAGGCGCTGCTGCATTCGGGCGCGCCGATCGGCGAGATGAACACGGTCAGAAAGCATCTGTCGCGGATCAAGGGCGGCCGGCTGGCGCGCGCCGGCAAGCATGCCGCCGAGATCGTGACGCTCGCGATCTCGGACGTGCCGCATGACGATCCTTCCGCGATCGCCTCCGGCCCCACCGTGCCCGACCCGACCACGCTGGCCGACGCACGCGCGATCGTCGCGAAGTACAAGCTCGACATTGACGATGCCGTCCGCCGCGCGCTCGACGATCCCGGCAACGAGAGCTGCAAGCCCGGCGATGCCGCCTTCGCGCGCGCGCGTTTCGAATTGATCGCGCGGCCCAAGCAGTCGCTCGACGCTGCGGTGCAGCTCGCGCGCGACTCCGGCTACGAGACGATCGATCTCGGCGCCGATCTCGAAGGCGAGGCCCGCGAGGTCGCTGCCGATCATGCCAAGCTCGCGCTGCAAGCGCGCGCGCAAGGCAAGCGCGTCGCGATCCTCTCTGGCGGCGAGCTCACGGTCACGGTGCGCGGCAATGGGCGCGGCGGACCGAACCAGGAATACGCGCTGGCGCTCGCCAGCCTCTTGAAGGACACGGCTGGCATCTCGGCGCTGGCCGGCGACACCGACGGCGCCGACGGCGGCGCCGGTCATCCCACCGACCCCGCCGGCGCGCTGATCGACGCGGCCACCTTCGCCAAGATGAAGGCGCAGGGGCTTAAGCCGCAGGCCTATCTCGACAACAACGACGCGACGACCTTCTTCGAGGCGACCGGCGATCTGCTCATGCCGGGACCGACGCTGACCAACGTGAACGATATCAGGGTGATCTTGGTGGAGTAGGGCTCGCCCTGTTCGACACCATCGCGGCTTGGCCTGACCATGACGGCCTTGAGGAGTGTGTGGGTGCGGCTTAGCGCTTGCGGTTGACGTGCTCCAACAGCGCGAGCAGGCCCTTCAACAAGTCCGTCGGCGACGGCGGGCAGCCCTTGATGTGCAAATCCACCGGAATGGTCTCGGACACGCCGCCAATGCAGGCGTAGCTGCCTCTGAAAATGCCGCCATCGATCGCGCAGCCGCCGACCGCGACGACCCATTTCGGATCGGGCGTCGCGTTGTAGGTCCGCTCCAGCGCCTGTCGCATGTTCTTCGTCACCGGCCCCGTGACCAGCAGCACGTCGGCGTGGCGCGGCGAGGCGACGAAGCGCAGGCCGAAACGTTCGATGTCGTAGAAGGCGTTGGACAGCGCGTGGATTTCCAGCTCGCAGCCGTTGCAGGACCCGGCATCGATCTCGCGAATGGCAAGAGAACGGCCGAGCCTGGCCTGGGCGGCGCGGTCAACTTTCGTTGCAAGCTCCGCCAGCGCCGACTCGTCCGGCGCCGGCGCGGGCTCCGTCAGCGAACCATGAGTGAGGCTTTCGAGCAGGGTCTTGCGCATGGCTTAGAGGTCCGCGCCCGAATAGGAACAGTTGAACGACTTATTGCAGAGCGGAAAGTCGGCAATGATGTTGCCCTCGATCGCGGTTTCCAGCAGCGGCCACTGGAACCACGATGCGTCGCGCAGGTGGCAGCGTTCGACGCGCAACTCGTCATCGAGCCGCAGCCACACCAGAACGTCGCCGCGGAAGGCCTCGGTGAGCGCCATGCCTTCACAGGCACCGTGGCCGATCCTGGGAGGCAGCGCGGTTGCGAGCTCTCCCGGCCCAAGTCGGTCGAGGATCTGCTCGATCAACTCGATGCTCTGCTCGACCTCGCGGATTCGGATCCAGACCCGCGCGTTCACGTCACCGGCCTGTAGTACCGGCACCTCGAACGATAACGCGTCGTAAGGCGCGTAGGCCATCGCCCGCCGCGCATCGAAATCGCGGCCCGAGGCGCGGCCGACATGACCGCCGGCGCCAAACTGGCGCGCATATTCCGCCTTCACGATACCCGTGGTGACGGTGCGGTCCTGCAAGGACGCCGTGTTGTCATAGAGCTCGATCAAGCGCGGAAAGACCTTTCGTAGCTCCGCGAGCAGCGCGCGCAGCGCGGCAACGCCGTCCGGCGCGATGTCACGCGTCACACCACCGGGCACGATGACGTCCATCATCAGGCGATGGCCGAACGCGACATTCGCAGCGCGCAAGCAGCGCTCACGCAAAATGCCGGTCTGGGCATGCATCAGCGCGAACGAAGCGTCGTTGCAGATGGCCCCGATGTCGCCCAAATGATTGGCGAGGCGCTCCAGTTCCGCCATCAGCGCCCGCAAAAGCGTCGCTTGCCGAGGCGCCTCGATCTGCAGCGCCGCTTCCACGGCACACGCAAAGGCGAAGGCATAGGCGACGGCGCTGTCGCCGGAGGTGCGGTTGGCGAGCTTTGCTGCGGCCTCGAGGCTCGCGCCCTGCATCAGCGACTCGATACCCTTGTGGGTGTAGCCGAGCCACTGCTCCAGCCGCACCACATGCTCGCCATTGGCGGTGAAGCGGAAATGGCCGGGCTCGATGGTCCCGGCATGGACGGGGCCGACCGCCACCTGGTGCAACGCCTCGCCCTCGGCCGGTAGGAACTGGTATGGCCGCACGTCGCGCGATGCGTTGCGGCCTGAGAGCGGATAGGATTTTCCCCAGACATAGTGATCGAGCCATGGCCGCAGATCGTCAGCGACGCCTGGAATAAGCCCGAACAGATCATGAATGCTGCGCTCCAGCCGAAGCGCCGGCGGATGACGGCCGGCGACGCTTGGAAATGTGCCGGCCGTACACTCGTAGGTCACGACCGCGATCTCGGCCGAGCCGCCATCGAGCATCGCCATATGCACCGCGGTCGGCTCGCCCCAGAAGCCAAGCAGTGTGAGGCTTCCCTCGACCAGTCGATCGATCGCCGCCTGCCAGCCCGCCTCCGTCACGACCGCGCGCGGCCAGGGCCGATGCGACGACACCGTATGGACATGGGAGATGCTGTCGAGGATGCCCATGGCTTACCCCAGGAGCTTCGCGACGTTCTGGAAGCCGGTGACCAGCACCGGCGGCAGATAGATGCCGGCCATCAGCACCAATCCGAGGTGCGTGAACATCGGCACGTAGGAGGCTTCCGCGGGCGCGGTCTTGCCTTTGGGCTCGCCGAACATCACCGCGCCGATCCGCAACCAAAGCCCGCCGAGCGCGATGATGATGCCGAGCACCAGGATTACCGTCAGCCAGGGCGCGCGGGCGAAAGTCGAGCTCACCACTAGAAACTCGCTCATGAAGATGCCGAGCGGCGGCAGCCCGACGATGGCGATGACACCGAGCATCAGGCCCCAGCCGAGCGCGGGGTTGGTCACCGTGAGCCCGCCGATATCGGCGATCTTCTGTGTGCCCTTGACCTGTGCGATATGGCCGACCGCGAAGAAGATCGCCGACTTGGTCAGCGAATGCATGGTCATATGCAACAGCCCTGCGAAATTCGCGAGCGGCCCGCCCATGCCGAAGGCAAAGACGATGATGCCCATATGCTCGATCGAGGAATATGCGAACATCCGCTTGATGTCGCGGCGCCGGTACAGCATCAGCGCGGCGAAGATCACCGAGATCAGGCCCATGGTCACCATCAACGGACCCGGCGCGATCGCCGCGGAGTTGACGGCGAGCATCATCTTGAAGCGCAGCAGCGCATAGAGCGCGACATTGAGCAACAGGCCGGACAGCACCGCCGAGATCGGCGTCGGGCCCTCGGCATGCGCATCCGGCAGCCAAGCATGCAGCGGTGCGAGACCGACCTTGGTGCCGTAGCCGAGCAGGAGGAAGGCGAAGGCGACGTTGAGCAACGCCGGGTCGAACTGTGCGGCGTGCTTCACCAGCACCGTCCACACCATGCCGTCCAGCCCCTCGCCCACCACGGGGCGCGCCGCCATATAGACCAGGATCGTGCCGAACAGCGCGAGCGCGATGCCGACGCTACCGAGGATGAAATATTTCCAAGCTGCCTCCAGCGCCTCATGGGTGCGGTAGATGCCGACCATCAGGACGGTCGTCAGCGTCGCCACCTCAACCGCGACCCACATCAGGCCGATATTGTTGGCGACGAGCGCGAGGTTCATCGCGAACATCAGCGTCTGATACATCGCGTGATAGAAGCGCAGGAACGCCGGCGCCAGGCGCCCGATCTCGATCTCGTGCTGGATGTAGCTTGCGCTGAACACCGATGTGGTGAGGCTGACGAAGGTGGTCAACACGATGAAGACCTTGTTGAGGTCGTCCATCAGCAGATACTGCCCCGATACTGGCTCGACCACGAACAGCGAGAGCGAGGTAAGGAAGGTCGCGAGCGCTGCCACTACGTTCAGCTTCGCCGTCAGTCGGTAGCCGGGCAAAATTGCCAGCACCGCCGCCGAGAGGGCCGGAATCAAGAGGATGGCGCTGAGGGCGTCGATGCTCATCGCCGCTCTCCGCGAAAACGATCAAGCTCCTGCACGTCCACGCTGTCAAAACGCTCGCGGATGCGGAACAGGAAGACGCCGATCACGATGAAGGCGATCAGCACCGAGAAGGCGACACTGATCTCGACCACCAGCGGCATGCCCTTGGCGCCGGTTGCCGCCAGCACCAGGCCGTTCTCCAGCGACATGAATCCGACGACCTGGCTCACGGCGTTGCGTCGCGTAACCATGATCAGGAGCCCCAACAGCACCACCGACAGCGCGAAGGCAAGGTCCTCGCGCGCGAGCGCATCGGCGCTCGGCGTCACCCGCAGCATCACCACCATCGACAGCGCGACGAGGCCGATGCCAGCCATCATGGTCAGCCCGATGCCGATCACATTCTCGATCTCGCGGTGGATACCGAGCCGCTTGATGATCCGGTGCAGCGCCACCGGGATGATGATGGCCTTAAAGACCAGCGCGATCAGCGCCGTGACATAGAGATGCGGCGCTTGCTGCACATAGGCCTGCCAGGCTACCGATAGCGCCAGCACGCTGGCATGCAGCGCATAGACATTGAGCAGCGCATAGAGCCGGTCCTGATAGAGCATCATGAAGCTCGCCAGCACGAGGCAGCCGGCGAGCAGATGGGCGATGTCGAATTGCAGGCTGCTCATCTCTTAGAGGCTCCCCGACACGAAGCGCAACAGGGTGGCAAGCAATGCCAGCATCAGCGCCGCGCCCAAGAACTCCGGAATCCGGAACACGCGCATCTTGGCGATCGACGTCTCGAACACGGCGAGCAAGAAGCCAAGTACCGCCAGCTTGCCGAAATAGAGTAGCGCGCCAAAGACGAGCCTCCCAACGCCCGCGTCCACAGTCGCCGTGCCCCATGGCAGGAACACGCAGGCGATCAGCGAGACATAGAGCAGAAGCTTGAGATGCGACGACAGATCGATCAGCGCGAGATGCCGCCCCGAATATTCCAGCACCATGGCCTCGTGCACCATGGTCAGCTCGAGATGGGTGGCGGGGTTATCGACCGGGATACGGGCATTCTCCGCCAGCGCTACGATGGTCAGTGCCACAAACGCCATGCCCAGGGACACACGCAGGCCGACCGCGTCCGAGCCCATGAACTCTGCCACGTTGGGGAGCTGCGTCGAGCCAGCGATCATCGCAACCGAGAACACTGTGATCAGCATCGCGGGCTCGGCGAGGGAGGCGATCATGACCTCGCGGCTGGAGCCGATGCCGCCGAAGGCGGTGCCGACGTCCATGCCGGCGAGCGCCTGGAAGAAACGGGCGCTGCCGAGCAGCGCAATGATGGCGATGAGATCGGCGGTCCAGGAGAACAACAGGCCATTGCCGAAAGTCGGCACCAGCGAGGCGGCGACCCAGGTGCCCGCGAAGATCAGATAGGGAATGACGCGGAACAGCCAGGATGCGTTGTCCGCGAGCACGACGTCCTTGCGCATCAGGCGAATGAGGTCGCGATAGGGTTGGAGCAGCGGCGGCCCGCGCCGGCGTAGCAGCCGAGCCTTCACCTTCCGCACGAAACCCGTCAGTAGCGGCGCGCCCCCCAGCACCAGCGACATCTGGGCGCCCTGGGAGAGGATGTCGCTCAGCGCGTTCATAGTGCCACCACCAGTAGCAGCACGATTAGCGCCACGAAGACCAGCGTCAGGTAGCGGCGGATGGTGAGGAACTGCAAGATATTGATGCGGTCCGTCGCAAAGCCGATGAGCTTCGCAATCGGCGCGTACAGCACATCCCAGATCAGATCGTGCAGTTCGACCCGGAGCCGCGCAGGAACCGGCGAGGACGGCGGCGGCATCTCGCCGATCTCGCGTGCGGCAAAGATGACGCTGCCGAACACGCGGCGGATCGGCTGCGAGAAGCTGGAGGCCGAGTACTGGATCGCTGGGTTCGGATCGGGATAGCCGCAATCCCAGGCCGGCGCGCGGCGTAAGCGGTCGGAGGCGAAACGGTGAATGGCTGTCGCCGCCGTCGTGCCGCAGAGTGCCGCGAACAGGAACACCAGAAGGCCGTTATAGGAGCTGCGACTTTCCGCGATCGGCACGATGGTGAGCCACTGCAATCCGACCTGATGCGGCATAATGTTGCCGACCATTTTCTTGCTCACCGGCGCCAGCGCATCGATGAACAACCCGGGCAGGATGCCGGCAACGAGGCAGAAAGCGGCAAGCACGAGCATCGCGGTCAGCGAGAAGCGGTCGGTCTCATGTGCCGACGCCGCGACATCCGAACGTGGCCGGCCGAGGAAGCTGATGCCATAGAGCTTGACGAAGCAGGCCGCGGCAAAGGCGGCCGCGAGCGCCAGCAAACCGCCGACCGCCGGAATGATCAGCTTGAGGCCCCAGGAGGGCAGCTGGGGTGAGAGCAGGATCGCCTGGAAGGTTAGCCATTCCGAAACGAAGCCGTTGAATGGCGGCAATGCCGAGATCGCGACGCAGCCGACCAGCGCCGCGAACGCCGTCTTCGGCATGCGATGGATCAGCCCGCCGAGTTTCTCCATGTCGCGCTCGCCGGTTGCTCCCAGCACCGCCCCGGCGCCGAAGAACAACAGGCTCTTGAACAGCGCATGATTGAATACATGCAGCATCGCCGCGGTGAAAGCGAGCGCCGCCACCCAGTCGAGCCCTTCCGCCTTGAAAGCCAGCGCCAGCCCGAGGCCGGTGAAGATGATGCCGATATTCTCAATCGTTGAATAGGCGAGCACGCGCTTGATATCGCGCTGCATCAGCGCATAGAGCACGCCCAGCGTCGCCGACGGACCGCCGACCAGCAGCACCACCATGCTCCACCACCACACCGGTTCGGGCAGAAGATCAAAGACGATGCGCACGAAGCCGTAGACGGCGACCTTGGTCATGACGCCGCTCATGAGGCCAGAGACGTGGCTGGGTGCGGCGGGATGGGCGAGCGGCAGCCAAGCATGTAGCGGCACCAGGCCAGCCTTGGAGCCGGCGCCCAGCAGCATGAGGATCACCACCACGCCGCTCAGCGTAGCGGAAGGATGCGAGGCTCGGATCGCATCGAAATCGTAACCAGCACCGCTCGCGAGCAGGCCGAAAGCGAGCAGCAGCGCCAGCGTGCCGAAACTTGCCATCAAAAGATAGACATAGCCAGCGCGGACATTCTCGGCCTCCCGGTGATGCGACACCACCATCGCCCAGGAGGTCAGCGACATGAATTCCCAGGCGACCAGAAAGCTGAAGGCATCGTTTGCCAGCACGACGACGTTCATCCCTGCGAGATAGGCAGGATAGAACGGCAGCACGCGGCCGGGGGAGTCCTCGTGCCGGCCGTAGCCCAGCGCGAACAGGCTCGCGGCGGCGCCGCCGAGATTGACGACGACGAGGAAGAAGGCGGACAGCGCATCGAGCCGGAAATGGGCACCGAGCCAGGGCAGGCCGATCGGCAGTGTCGCGCTCGGCGTCAGATGAGGGAAATAGAGCAGATCTGACAGCGCCGTGACACATAGCGTCGACGTGGCGATCAGACATCCGCCGTAGAGGATGATCGAGCCGCGCGGGCGCGTCGACAGCACGACTCCCGCAGGCGCCAGCGCCAGCAGGGCCGCCACTGACCATAGCGCCACGGCGATCATAGCCGCTCCTGGATCGTGATTTGCGCGCGCGTAATCATCGCTATTGGCCACCTGCGCTCGGGGGTGGAGACTTCAGCCGCACACCGCGCCCACCGGCGCTCGACGTTGCCCCCTCGGCGATCAGCTCGATGCCGGCAACCGACAGCGCGTCGACCAGCTTCACCAGGGAATCGACATTGCCGCGGATCACCCCTTCGGAGGCTTCCATGCGCTGGATCGTCGGCAGCGACAGCGAACAGCGCTGCGCGAGTTCGCGCTGGTCGATCCTGAGCAAGGCACGGGCGGCTCGAAGCTGCGCGGCGGTGATCACGGGGCAGAATGTCCGTGGCGGTTACAGCGCTTGATTTACGAAGTTTAGGACGCACAAAATGACGTTTCAAGCATCATTTTCTAGATGCAACGCATCATTCCGCTCGACGACCGCATAAATGCGGCGTGAGATTCCGGGGCGCGCTCGCGCGCATCCGGGAATGACTGTCCGCCTCAAAACTCGTTGGCGATCTTCGCGAGCATCCCGATCAAGGCCTCGCGGTTGCTCTGCCCGAGCAGGTCGTTCAGCCGGGCCTCGTGCTTGGTGGCGACGAGCTTCTTGGCGCGGGTCAGCACGGCCTTGCCCTTGTCGGTCAGCACCAGGATGTGCGAGCGGCGGTCGTTGGTGGAGCGGATTCGCGCGCATAGGTCGCGGCTTTCGAGATTGTCGAGCATCGCCACGAAGTTCGGCCGGAGGATGCCGAGCGTGGAGGCGATCTCGGTCTGGTTCCGGCCCGGATTCTTCTCGACCAGCAGCAGCACCGAGAATTGCGCCGGCGTGAGCTGGAGCGAGGCCATGCAGCGCAAAAAGTTCTCGAACACCTTGAGCTGGGCCCGCTTCAGCACATAGCCGAGCTGCTCGGAGAGCTCGCCGAGCTGGAGCGCTTCGGCCTGCGGCTCGGACGCATCCTTGCGACCCTTGGCCGTATCGGCAGGCTTTTCGGAGGACTTTTCAGCGGTTTTGGAAACGGTCATCGCCTCGTGCTCGTAATCCCGCTAAGTTCGGGACGGGTCGTTCCCCACCCTTGATGTTATATTTGATAATTGTTATGGACCATATCAAATATCGCCAACGTTTTTCAATGGCTGTGAGCGGACCGTCCACCGCAATCGGGAGGACCGGTCCTTATCTTTAGGGGGAGCGTCCGGTCTTGAATACCACCATCATGCTGTTCCTGGTGCAGGACGGCATCACCAATGGCGCGATCTATGCGCTGCTCGGCCTGGCGCTGGTGCTGGTGTTCGCCGTCACCCGCGTCATCCTCATTCCCCAGGGCGAATTCGTCACCTATGGCGCGCTGACCTATGCCTCGCTGGCGGCGGGCCAGATGCCGGGCACGGCAAAGCTCGCACTGGCGCTGGGCATCGGCGCCTTCGCCTTCGATCTCTTCGTCGCGCGCAAGGCGCTGCACGGGCGGCTGGTCCTGCGCAGCATCCTCACCAACATCGTGCTGCCGGCCATCGTGCTGGCGCTGACCCTGTACTTCGCCGCCCAGAAGCTGCCGGTCGCGATCTGCATCGCGCTGTCGCTGGTGATCGTCGCGATGATCGGCCTGTACCTCTACCGGATCGCATTCCAGCCGCTGGCGCACACCTCCGTGCTGGTGCTGCTGATCGCATCAGTCGGCGTGCATCTCGCGCTGCAGGGGCTGGGCTTGCTGTTCTTCGGCGCCGAAGGCCAGCGCGGACCGGCGGTGCTGTCCGGCGCCTTCACCGCCGGCGCGCTGCGCTTCACCGGCCAGAGCATCACCGTCTACGCCATCACCGTTGCCTTCATCGTCGGGCTCTGGCTTTTCTTCGGGCTGACACTCTACGGCAAGGCGCTGCGCGCGACCGCGGTGAACCGGCTAGGGGCGCGGCTCGCCGGCATCCGCACCACGCTGTCGGGGCAGACCGCCTTCCTGCTGGCCTCCGTGATCGGCGCGCTATCGGGCATCCTGATCGTGCCGATCACGACGCTCTATTATGACTCCGGCTTCCTGATCGGCCTGAAGGGCTTTGTCGCCGCGATCATCGGCGGCCTGATCAGTTACCCCCTCACCGCCGTCGCGGCGCTGGTCGTCGGCATCGTCGAGGCGTTCTCGTCCTTCTATGCCTCCAACTACAAGGAGGTGATCGTTTTCATGCTGCTGATCCCCGTGCTGCTGCTGCGCTCGCTCGCCGCGCCGGCGGTCGAGGAAGAGAAGGACTGACGCGCGATGCAGAGCCGGCTTCCCATCCTCGTCTTCGCGCTTGTCATGGCGGCGATCCCGTTCGTTCCCGGGATGCCGCCGTTCTGGATCGTGCTGCTCGACAATATCGGCCTTGCCGCCCTCGTCGCGATGGGCCTCGTGCTCCTCACCGGCGTCGGCGGCCTGACTTCTTTCGGACAAGCCGCTTTCGTGGGCTTCGGCGCCTACACCACCGCGGTGCTGTCGACGGCCTATGGCCTGTCGCCCTGGCTGACCCTGCCGCTGTCGCTCGTCGTCAGCGGATCGCTGGCGGTGCTGCTCGGGCTGATCACCGTCCGCCTGTCCGGCCATTATCTGCCGCTTGGCACGCTCGCCTGGGGACTGGGCCTGTTCTATCTGTTCAGCAAGCTGGAGTTTCTGGGCCGCAACGACGGCATCTCGGCGATCCCGCCGCTGTCGATCGGCGCGTTCAAGATGCTCTCGCCCGGCTCGATCTATTACGCGATCTGGGTCGCCGTCATCGTCTCGGCCCTGCTGACGATAAACCTGCTGGACTCCCGCACCGGCCGCGCCATCCGCGCACTCAGGCGCGGCCATGTCGCGGCGGAAGCCTTCGGCGTGCACACGCCGCGCGCCAAGCTGCTGGTGTTCATCCATGCCGCGGTGCTCGCCGGCCTCTCCGGCTGGCTCTACGCGCATCTCCAGCGCGCGGTGAACCCGACGCCGTTCGGCGCCCAGGCCGGCATCGAATATCTCTTCATCGCGGTGGTCGGCGGCGCCGGCTATGTCTGGGGCGGCGTGCTGGGCGCGGCGATCGTGGTGGTGCTGAAAGAGGTGCTGCAAAGCTATCTGCCGCTGATCCTGCCCGGCTCCGGCCAGGTCGAGACCATCGTTTTCGGCATCATGCTGGTCGCGCTGCTGCAACTCGCGCCCGGCGGCCTCTGGCCCTGGCTGATGTCGTTCCTGCCCGAGCGCACCAGTGGCAGAAAGCCCGATACCTCGCTGAAGCTGGAGCATCGCCCCCGCGCGCCCGGCGAGTCCAGCATCCTGCTCCAGGTCGATAAGGCGCGAAAGCAGTTCGGCGGCGTGGTCGCGGTCAACAACGTCTCCTTCGACGTCCAGGCCCGCGAGATCGTCGCGCTGATCGGACCGAACGGCGCCGGCAAGAGCACGACGTTCAACCTGATCACCGGCGTGCTGTCGGCGACCGCAGGCTCGATCTCGGTGCTCGGCAAGAAGGTCGACAAGGCGCCGCCGCAAGAGATCGTCAAGCTCGGCATCTCCCGCACCTTCCAGCACGTCAAGCTGGTGCCTGACATGACCGTGTTGGAGAACGTCGCGATCGGCGCCCATCTGCGCGGCCATTCCGGGCCGATCTCCTCGATGCTGCGGCTCGACCGCGCCGATGAGGCCAAGCTGCTCGCGGAAGCCGCGCGCCAGATCGAGCGCGTCGGCCTTGCCGAGCAGATGCATCAGCTCGCAGGCTCGTTGTCGCTCGGCCAGCAGCGCATCGTCGAGATCGCGCGCGCGCTCTGCGTGGACCCGATGCTGCTGCTGCTCGACGAGCCGGCCGCCGGCCTGCGCCACATGGAGAAGCAGCGGCTCGCGACGCTGCTGCGCGAGCTGCGCGACGGCGGCATGAGCGTGCTCCTGGTCGAGCACGACATGGGCTTCGTGATGAACCTCGCCGACCGCATCGTGGTGCTCGATTTCGGCACCAAGATCGCGGAAGGCACCCCCGCCACGATCAAGACCAATCCCGAAGTGATCAAGGCCTATCTCGGAGTGGCGGCATGAGCACGCTGTTGTCCGTCACCGACGCGCACGTTGCTTACGGCAAGGTCGAGGCCGTCCGTTCAGTCTCGCTCGAGGTCGGCACCAATGAGATCGTCACCATCGTCGGCGCCAACGGTGCCGGCAAGACTACGCTGCTCTCGGCCATCATGGGCATTTTGCCGCTGAAGGGCCGCGTCGCCTTTGCCGGCCAGGATCTCGCCCGGCTCGACATCGAGGATCGCGTCGCGATGGGGCTCGGCCTCGTTCCCGAGCACCGCGAATTGTTCGTGACCATGAATGTCGAGGACAATCTCGAACTCGGCGCCTTCCGCATCGAGCGAAGCCGGGCGAAGTCCTCGATCGAGCGGGTCTATACCCTGTTTCCGCGGCTGAAGGAACGGCGCAAGCAGCTCGCCGGCACGCTCTCCGGCGGCGAGCAGCAGATGCTCGCGATGGGCCGTGCGCTGATGGGCGAGCCGAAACTGCTGATGCTGGACGAGCCGAGCCTCGGCCTCGCGCCGATCATCGTCGCCGACATCTTCCGCATCGTCACCGAGCTGCGCGCCAGCGGCGTCTCCGTGCTACTGGTCGAGCAGAACGCGCAGGCCGCGCTGAAGATCGCGGACCATGCCTATGTCATGGAGCTCGGCGAGTTCATGCTCAGCGGCAAGGCCAGCGACATCGCCGCGAACGAGCGCGTGGCGGCGAGCTATCTCGGCTTCCAGCATGAAGGTGAGAGTGCGATTTAGCTCTCAGACGTCTCCTTAGATTCAGCTGTCATCGTCCGCGAAGGCGGACGATCCAGTATTCCAGAGACGGCTCTGCTTGAACCGAAGTGCCGCGGCGTACTGGATGCCCCGCCTTCGCGGGGCATGACATTAGAGGATGTGGGGAGAGGCGAAGAGCCGCTCAACCTGCCGCCTTCTCCCCCTTCAACCCCGCCACCTCCGCTTCCAGCTCCGCGATCCTCGCATCCCTTGCCGCCAGTGCCGCGGCAACATCGCCCGCATCGAACTTCTGCGGGATGTGCTGCGGGCAGTTGGTGTCCCACGCTGCGATCTTGAACAGGATCACCTGCTCCGGCCGGGCGCGATAGCCCTTCGGCATCAGCGACGTGGTCAGCGCCTCGTCGTCCTCGACAACGCGCGCCTCGCCCCAGATCTTCACCCGGCGGCGATGGGCGTAGTCCATCACGAAGATGTAGGCCTTGGGATTCTCCGAGAGATTGCCCTGGGTGATGAACTGCTGGTTGCCGGCATAGTCGGCGAAGGCGAGCGTCTGCTTGTCCAGCACCTTGAGAAATCCCTTCGGGCCGCCGCGGTGCTGGATGTAGGGCTGGCCGTCCACTGATGCGGTGGCGAAATAGAAGCTGCTCGCTTCGGTCAGGAAGGCCGCGAGGTTGTCGTCGACCTCGGTGCGCCAGCCGCGCTGCTCGCTGCGCGCATAGGCCTCGCGCGAACCCTTGCGCGCCTGGATCGCCTTCACCGCCGGCGAGAAGGCGACGTCGCTGGCATAGGCGTGGGCTGCTCTCGTCATCGGAACGTCTCCTGGAATTCCGGCGCATGCTTGCGTCTTTCGCCAGCTAAGATGGACTTGCCCGCCGCCAGAACAATCTGGCCGCTTGACACTTCATCATTGCAATATATGCAATAATGCCATGGACCGGCTCGAAGCCATGAACGTCTTCGTCACCGTCGCCGATTTGCGCGGCTTTGCGCCGGCGGCGCGCAAGCTGCGCCTGTCGCCCTCGGCGGTGACGCGGTTGATCGCGGCGCTGGAAGAGCATCTCGGCGCGCGACTGTTGCAGCGGACCACGCGACAGGTGACGCTGACCGATGTCGGCACGCGCTATCTCGAACGCGCCCGCCGCATCCTCGCCGATGTCGAGGAGGCTGACGGCTCGGCGCGGCAGGAGCGCAACCGGCCGAGCGGTCGCCTCGTGGTGTCGGCGCCGGTCGGTTTCGGCCGGCTCCATGTCGGGCCGGTCATGACCGCTTACCTCAAGCGCTATCCCGAGGTCGCCGCCGAATTGCGGCTGTCCGACCATCTCGTCAATCTCGTGGAGGACGCGGTCGACGCTGCCGTCCGCATCGGCCATCTCGCCGATTCCTCGCTGGTCGCGCGCCAGGTCGGCGAGATGCGGCGGATCGTGGTGGCCGCACCGGACTATTTGAAGCGCCGTGGCGAGCCGAAGACGCCGGAAGCGCTCGCCGCACACCAGACCATCCAGTTCGGCCCGGCGTCCGCATGGCGCTTCCTGCGCGACGGCCGCGACATCGAGGTGACGCCAGCGCCTCGCTTCATCAGCAACAGCGCCGACGCGGCGCTGCAATATGCCGAGGCCGGCGGCGGCGTGACGCGGGTGCTGGCCTATCAGGCCGCCGAAGGGCTGAAGCGCGGGCGCTTGAAGATCGTGCTCGCGGCATACGAGCAGCCGGCGCTGCCGATCCACATCGTCTACCCGACCTCGCGCCTGCTCTCGGCCAAGGTGCGCGCGTTCGTCGATCTCGTGGTGGAGACGGCGGAATGGAGGTTTGGCTAGGCGCGTGTCCCGGACGCGCCGCGGAGCGGCGCAGAGCTGGGACCCAGCAGATGGATGGGCCCCGGCTCAGCAGCGCATCGCCGAAGAGGGCGCTGCGTCCGGGGCACGCGAGAACTACTTCTTCGGCACGACGCGAAACGTGCCGCTGGCGCGCGCGATCACGGCATCATCGGCCTTCACCAGGCATTGCGCGAAGCAGATCGTAGAGCCGGTCTTGATCGCCTCGCCCTCGACCGCGAGCCATTGGCCGATCTCGGCGGCGCCGACATAGTCGACCGACAGCGAGATCGTGACGAACGACGTGGTCCAGCCCGTCGCCTGGGCGCAGCTATAGCCCATGGCGGCATCGGCCAGCGCCGCGATCAGCCCGCCATGGATCAGCCCGCGTGCATTGGTGTGCGGCTGCGCCAGGCGCAGTCCCACCGTGACGCCCTTCTCGGTCTTCTTCGAATAGAGCGGCTCCCAGGGATCGGTGAGCGGGGCCTTGCGGAAATGCGGCTCGAAGCCGGCGGGGATGTCGGTGGCGGTCATTGCTCTCTCGCGTTGCTGATCGTTGCCATTGAACGCGATGTGGATGACAGTTTCACCGCCTACAAAGTTTTAAACGGGATTTGCCGAGGTGTTTGAAACGGCCTCGCCGTCGCCCCAACTACACTGTCATCACCCGCGATGGCGGGTGATCCAGTATTCCAGAGGCGGTTGTGATTAAACCGAGAGGCCGCGGCGTACTGGATGCCCCGCCTGCGCGGGGCATGACGCCTGTGGTCAAAACTCAGTGCCGTAGGGTGGGCAAAGGCGCGCAGCGCTGTGCCCACCATCTCGCAGCGAAGGCGATGCGGTGGGCACGCTGCGCTTTGCCCACCCTACGGCACCGATGTCTTCTTCCTAAAACGGCAGCCCGACGTAATTCTCCGACAGCGAGGTCATCGCGGCCTGCGACTGCGTCACGTAATCGAGCTCGGCGAGCTGGATGCGGGCGCCGATGGTGCCGGTGTCGGGGAATTTGTGCAGCATCGAGGTCATCCACCAGGAGAAGCGCACGGCTTTCCAGACCCGTGCCAATGCCTTGGCGGAATAGGCGTCGATGCCGGCGCTGGATTTCTCGTCGTAGAACTCGCGCAGCGCGCTCGACAGATAATGCGCGTCGGAAGCGGCGAGGTTCAGCCCCTTGGCGCCGGTCGGCGGCACGATGTGCGCGGCATCGCCGCACAAAAACATCCGGCCGAAGCGCATCGGCTCGGCGACGTAGCTGCGTAAGGGCGCGATGCTCTTCTCGATCGACGGGCCGGTGACGAGGCTGGCGGCCGCCTCCTGGTCCAGCCGGCGCTTCAATTCGTCCCAGAAACGGTCGTCCGGCCATTGGTCGACATGGTCGTCGAGCGCGCACTGCACATAGTACCGGCTGCGCTTGGTCGAGCGCATGGTGCAGAGCGCGAAGCCGCGCGCGTGGTTGGAGTAGATCAGCTCGTGGCTGACTGGCGGCGTGTCCGAGAGGATCCCGAGCCAGCCGAACGGATAGACCCGCTCGAACTCCTCGATCGCCGAGGCCGGGACGCTGGCGCGGCTGACGCCGTGGAAACCGTCGCAGCCGGCGATGAAGTCGCAATCGATCGTGTGGGTGACGCCGTCCTTGACGTAAGTTACGCGCGGCTGACTGCCGTCGAAATCATGCGGCTGCACGTCCTTGGCCTCGTAGACCGAAACGAGACCTGCGGCCTTGCGCACATTCATCAGGTCGAGCGTGACCTCGGTCTGGCCGTAGATCATCACCGTCTTGCCGGTCGCGCCCTTCATGTCGATGCGGTGACGCTGGCCGGAGAAGGCGAGCTCGATGCCTTCATGCACCAGGCCTTCGGCATGGGCCCGCGCGCCAGCGCCGATCTGGTCGAGCAGCGCGACGGTCCCCTCCTCCAGGAGGCCGGCGCGGATGCGGCCGAGCACATAGTCCGGGCTCTGCCGCTCCAGAATGACATTGTCGATGCCATATGTGTGCAGCAGTTGCCCAAGCAACAATCCCGCCGGCCCGGCCCCGATGATTGCGATTTTTGTCCGCAATACTTGCTCCTTCCGATTCTGTAGGCTTTCGTCGCGGCCTGCTTGTCGCGCCGGCCCGCAGGCGATAATTATATCATATAATTGTTGGGCAAAAGGGAGCGCTCGTCGCCCGAGCAGCGACAAATCCATGCAACATGGCTGAGTAGATGACGCGCCAGTTCCGGCTTGAACACGCCGGCCAATTAGATAACATGTTAATTAACGGGGCCGGCCATCGAAGCCCGCCGTCGAAAACAGGGAGAGACGCGTGATGAGGAAAGCCTGTCTGGCGTTGCTGCTGGCAGCAAGCGTGAGCCCAGCGTTCGCGCAGGACAAGACCTTCGATTTGAAGATCTCGCACTGGGTGCCGGCCTCGCATCCCCTGCAGAAATCGCTGGAAGACTGGGCGGCCGCGGTCGAGAAGGATTCCGGCGGCACCATCAAGGGCAAGGTGTTTCCGGCCCAGCAGCTCGGCAAGGCCTTCGATCATTACGACATGGCGCGCGACGGCATCGCCGACGTCACCTATGTCAATCCCGGTTATCAGCCCGGCCGCTTCCCGATCATCGGTGCCGGCGAGCTGCCGTTCCTGATCTCGGACGCCAAGGGCGGCTCGATGGGGCTGGATGCCTGGTATCGCAAATATGCCGAGAAGGAGATGAAGGACGTCAAGTACTGTCTCGCCTTCGTCCACTCGCCCTCCTCCTTCCACTCACGTACCAAGAAGATCGTGGTTCCCGACGACGTGAAGGGCCTCAAGATCCGTCCCGCTCACGCCACCATGGCGAATTTCGTCACCTCGCTCGGCGGCACCAACGTGCAGTCCTCCGCACCCGAAGTGCGCGACATCATCGAGCGCGGCGTCGCCGACGGCGTCACCTTCCCCTGGGGCTCCCTGGTGCTGTTCGGCATCGACAAGGTGACCAAATACGACATGGAGGCGCCGCTCTACACCACGACCTTCGTGTTCGTGATCAACAAGGACAAGTACAATGCGATGTCCGACAAGCAGAAGGCCGCGATCGACAAGAATTGCACGATCGAGATGGCCGGCGTGGTCGGCGAACACTGGGGCAAGTTCGAGGACGCCGGCATCGACAAGGTGAAGGCGGAATCGAGCCACGAGGTCTACAAGCTGACGGCCGAGCAGACCGCGGCCTGGAAGAAGGCCGCCGAGCCACTGGTCAAGACCTGGAGTGACGGCGCCAAGAAGGCCGGCGCCGACCCGGATGCGGCGCTCGCGGATCTGAAAGCATCGCTGAAGAAGTACAACGCGCTGGCGGAGTAACCGAAAGCTGCGGCCTTTCTCCTCCCTCTCCCCGTCCTTACGGGGGCACGACGAGCTTCGCTCGCGCTGAGAGGGTCGGGGTGAGGGGCTGCTTCCGCACAGTTACTGACAGATGGACTCGCGGAGAGTCCCCCTCACCCGCCGCGCTTCGGACGATGCTTCGCATCGCTCGGCGCGCGTCGGCCTCTCCCCGCACGCGGGGAGAGGCGTAAAGCCGCCGCCGGAGCCGAGAGCGAGAATGACATTTCGTAGGACACCCCCATGAAGCGCGCCTGGATGGACCGCTTTATCGACTCGATCGAATGGATCGCGGCCGGCTTTGTCGGCCTCGTCGCGCTCGACATCTTCCTGTCGGTGCTGCTGCGTAACACGCTGAACTATTCGATCCCCGACAGTTTTGACATCGGCCGCATGCTGCTCGGCATCCTTATCTTCTGGGGCATCGCGGCGACGTCTTATCGCGGCACCCACATCACGGTTGATCTCGTCTGGGGCAATGTCGGGCCGCGCTACCAGCGCTGGATCGACGTGTTCGCAACGCTGGTGCTTCTGTTCGTCGTGACCGTGCAGACCTGGACGCTGTTCGACAAGGTGCGCGGCACCTACAACGACAACGTCCAGACTTTCGACATGCACATGCCGACCTGGCCGTTCTTCGCGATCGCCTGGATCGGCGACGTCTCCGCCGTGCTGCTGATCGCGATCCGCACCTACCGGCTGATCTTCCATCCCGAAGAAATGCACGACCCCAAGCTGAAGGCGACGGAGTAATCATGAGCACCGATGCCGTCGCCGTAATCGGCTTCGTTTCCCTGTTTGTGCTGATGCTGCTGCGCGTGCCCGTCGGCATGGCCATGGGCCTCGTCGGCGTGTCCGGCTTCTCCTATCTGGTCGGCGCGACGCCGGCGCTGAAGCTGGTCGGCCAGACCTCGATGCGCACGGTCACCGACTACACCTTCGGCGTCATCCCGATGTTCCTGCTGATGGGCTCGTTCGTCAGCAATTCCGGCATGAGCCGCGAGCTGTTCCGCGCCGCCAACGGCTTTGTCGGCCATCTGCGCGGCGGGCTCGGCATCGCCACCGTCGGTGCCTGCGGCGGCTTCGCCGCGATCTGTGGCTCCTCGGTCGCGACGGCCGCCACCTTCTCCGCCGTCGCCTATCCCGAGATGCGCCGCTTCGGCTACCCGCAGTCCTTTGCCACCGGTGTGATCGCGGCCGGCGGCACGTTAGGTGCGATGCTGCCGCCCTCCACCGTGCTGGCGGTCTACGGCATCATCACCGAGCAGGACATCGGCAAGCTGTTCATCGCCGGCATCATCCCGGGCCTCTTGGCGATGACCATGTACATGATCACGATCGGCCTGATCGGTTATTTCCGGCCCGACTTCCTGCCCAAGGGCAAGGTGCTGTCGTGGCGCGAGCGCTTTGCCGGATTGAAGGACATCTGGGCGCCGGTGCTGCTGTTCGTGTTCGTCATCGGCGGCCTCTACGGCCTGCCGTTCCTGCCGCGCTTCACGCCGACGGAAGCCGGCGGCGTCGGCGCCACCGGCGCCTTCATCATCGGCGTGCTGACCGGCCGGCTCGACCGCGAGAAGGTGCTGGCCTCGCTGCTGCAGGCGACGCGCACCGCGGCCGCGGTGTTCACCGTGCTGATCGGCGCGCTGATCTTCGGTTACTTCCTGACGGTGACGCAGACGCCGCAGAAGGTGACGGAATTCCTCACCGGCCTCGGCCTCGGTCCCTACGGCGTGCTGGCGCTGATCATGGTGATGTATCTCGTGCTCGGCTGCCTGATGGACGCCATGGCGATGATCATCCTGACCGTGCCGATCATCTTCCCCGTGATCATGCATCTCGGCTTCGACCCGATCTGGTTCGGCGTCATCATCGTCATGACCGTCGAGCTTGGCCTGATCCACCCGCCGGTTGGCATGAATGTCTTCGTCATCAAAAGCGTGGTGAAGGACGTCTCCTTCTCCACCATCTTCAAGGGCGTGATCCCGTTCGTGGCGACGGATCTGGTGCGCCTCGTGATCCTGATCGCCTTCCCGCTGCTGGCGACCTGGCTGCCGACGCGGATGATGGCGCATTAGGCCTGCGTGATAGAGCGGCGAACCCGTCCTCCCCTCTCCCCTTGTGGGAGAGGGGGGCTCGCCGCGATAGCGGCGAGACGGGTGAGGGGTCTCTCTCCACACGCACATTTGCGTTTGCGGAGGCAACCCCTCATCCGGCGCTTCGCGCCACCTTCTCCCGCAAGGGGAGAAGGAAGAGCAGCGTCGCTAATGCGTACATGAGAGGTGATCAATGACCACACCGACACTCGAAACCAAATACGCCTTCACCATCACCGCCCGCATCGGCGAGGTCATCACCGCCGGCGAGACTGGTATCGGCGTCCGCCGCATCATTCCGATCATCGGCGGCGAGGTGACGGGCGCAATCACAGGCAAGGTGCTGCCGTTCGGCGCCGACTTCCAGACCATCCGCCCCAACGAGCTGATCGATCTCGAAGCCAGATACGCCTTCGAGACCGACGACGGCGCGACCATCTATGTCGAGAACAAGGGCATGCGCTTCGGCCCGGTGGAGCTGCTGCAAAAGCTCAAGCGCGGCGAGCCGGTCGATCCGAAGCTGATCTATTTCCGCACCGTGCCGAGGTTTGAGACGGGGCACGCGACGTATCGCTGGCTGATGGAACATATTTTCATCGGTTCAGCGGCGCGGCATGCCGACCGCGTCGTGATCGATGTGCACCAGGTGATGTGATCCTCGCTACCACCTCGTCATTGCGAGCGCAGCGAAGCAATCCAGAATCTTTCCGCGGCGGCAGCCTGGATTGCTTCGTCGCAAGAGCTCCTCGCAATGACGGAGGATAGGGCTGCGGCAACCTATCACAACGGACTCCCTCGCCGGAGCGGGCCCCAAACCGGCCCAATGAGCGCCGGAGTTCATGTCGCCCCCTCCTTGACTCCCCCAAAATTCGTTATACAACATAACTATTCTGACAAGGACGCAAATGACACAGGGAAACGCCGAGACCGCTAACGCGGGCGCCTCCGGGCTTTTGAGGATCGAGCGGGCGGACCGGGTTCTGACCGTGGGTCTGAACCGGCCAGCCAAGCGCAATGCGCTCAATGATGGCATCATCCTGGAAATCGGCGAATGTTTTGCGAACCTGCCCGAGGATATCGGCGCGGTCGTCATCCATGGAATCGGCGACCATTTCTCCAGCGGCCTCGACCTGTCCGAGCTGACCGAGCATGACGCGACCGGCGGCCTGCTCCATTCCCAGATGTGGCACCGGGTGTTCGATCGCATCCAGTATAGCCGTGTACCCGTGATCGCCGCGCTCAGAGGCGCCGTGATCGGCGGCGGCCTCGAGCTCGCCTGCGCCGCGCATATCCGCGTCGCCGAGCCCTCGACCTATTTCGCCCTGCCGGAGGGGCAGCGCGGCATCTTCGTCGGCGGCGGCGGCTCGGTGCGGCTGCCGCGGCTGATCGGCGTCGCCCGGATGATGGACATGATGTTGACCGGCCGGGTCTATTCCGCGACCGAAGGCGCCTCCTACGGCTTCGCGCAATATCTGACGGAAGCCGGCAACGGGCTCGGCAAGGCGCTGGAGCTCGCGACCAAGGTCGCCGCCAACGCGCCGCTGACGAACTTTGCCGTGCTCCAGGCGTTGCCGATGATCGCGGAGGCCAATCCGCAGACCGGCCTCCTCATGGAATCACTGATGGCGACCGTCGCGCAGAGCGATAAAGAGGCAAAGCGCAGGATCCGCGAATTCCTCGAACACAAGACCGCAAAGGTGAAGCCGAAGTCATGAGCGCGCAGCCGTCCTCTTCCAGCATGGAGCGCGGCGCGAGCACTTTTCCGCTGCGGCCCATCTCGTTCGGCGATCCCGTCGTCAATATCGAGCGCCGCGACGACGGCACGATTTACCTCAGGCCCAAGCAGCCGCTCGGCGACTATCCCGTCCGCATCACCGACCGCCTGCATCACTGGGCGAACACGACGCCGGACCGTGTCTTCATGGCCGAGCGCGACGGCGGCCGCGGCTGGCGCAAGATCACCTATGCCGAGCTGCTCATGGCGAGCCGGCACATCGCATCAAGCCTGATCGCGCGCGGCCTGTCGGCGGAGCGGCCGGTCGTCATCCTCTCCGGCAATTCGATCGATCACGCCCTGCTTGCCTTCGGCGCGTTCTATGCCGGCATTCCGTTCTGCCCGGTGTCGCCGGCCTATTCGCTGGTGTCGAAGGATTACGGCAAGCTGTCATACCTGATGAAGCTGCTGACGCCCGGCCTCGTCTTCGCCGAAGATGCCGACAGATTCGCCGATGCGCTCGCCGCAAACGTCTCACTCGGCACCGAGATCGCCACGTCCTATGGCAAGGTGCCGGGCCGCGACGTCACCCTGCTCGCCGATCTCATGGCGACGCCGATCCGCGACGATCTCGACGAGGTCCACGGCAGGATCGGCCCCGACACCATCGCAAAGTTCCTGCTGACGTCGGGCTCGACCGGCAATCCCAAGGCCGTCATCAACACCCAGCGCATGATCTGCGCCAACCAGGTGATGCTGCGCGAGACGCTCGCCTTCCTCAAGGACGAGCCGCCCGTCATCATCGACTGGCTGCCCTGGAACCACACTTTTGGCGGCAACCACAATATCGGGCTGACGCTGTACAATGGCGGCTCGATGTATCTGGACGCCGGCAAGCCGGTGCCCGGCGGCATCGAAGAGACGGTCCGCAATCTCCAGGAGATTTCGCCGACGGTCTATTTCAACGTCCCCAAGGGCTATGAGTCGCTGCTGCCTTACTTGCGCGACGACCAGGGCCTGCGCGCAAAGTTCTTCGATCGGCTGCATGCGATGTTCTTCTCGGGCGCAGCGCTGTCGCCGTTCGTCTGGGACAGTCTCGACGAGCTCGCGGTGAAGGAGAAGGGCTATCGCGTACCGATGCTGACGGGCCTCGGCGCGACCGAGACCGCGCCGTTCTTCATGTCGGTCAATCCGCGCACCAGTCGCTCGGGCCATGTCGGCCTGCCCGTCTCCGGCAACGAGGCCAAGCTGGTGCCGAACAACGGCAAGCTCGAGGTCCGCGCCAAGGGGCCGAACGTGATGCCCGGCTACTGGCGCCAGCCCGACATCAGCGCAAAGTCCTTCGACGAGGAAGGCTTTTACAAGATGGGCGACGCGCTCAAGCCCGCCGATCCCGACGATCTCAATGCCGGCTTTGATTTCGACGGGCGCGTCAGCGAGGATTTCAAGCTCGCGAGCGGCACCTGGGTCAGCGTCGGCCCCTTGCGCGCGCGTCTCACTGCTGCCTGCGCCCCGCTGGTGCGCGACGTCGTCATTGCCGGCATCAACCGTGACGAGGTCTCCGCACTCGTGGTGCTCGACCTCGACGGTTGCCGCCTGATCAACCCGACGCTGCCGGCCGACGATCTCGTCGTCGCGACGCGCGACCGGCTCGTGCGCGAAGCATTCCGCGAACGCCTGACCGGTTTCCTCAGCTCAGCCACCGGCTCCTCGACGCGGATCACGCGCGCGATCCTGATGGACACGCCGCTGTCGATCGACAAGGGCGAGGTCACCGACAAGGGCTCGATCAACCAGCGCGCGGTGCTGGAACATCGCAACCTCCTGATCGAGGAGCTCTACGCTGCCAATCCGTCGGACCGTGTGATATCGGTCGCGTAAGAAATCATCGCCAAAGGAGAACGCCATGTTGTTGAAGGATCAGGCAGTCATCGTCACCGGCGGCGCATCGGGGCTGGGCGCTGCGACCGCGCGAAAACTGGCGGCGCAGGGCGCCAAGGTCGCGGTGTGCGACCTCAACGCCAAGCTTGCCGAAACCGTTGCCGCCGAGATCAAGGGCGTGGCCGTGACCTGCGACGTCTCCGATGCCGCTTCCGCTGAAGCCGCGATCGCGCAGGCGGCCAAGGCCCACGGCCCGGCGCGCGTGCTGGTCAATTGCGCCGGCATCGGCGTTGCAAAACGCGTCGTCGGCCGCGACGGGCCGATGGCGCTCGCCGATTTCGACAAGGTGATCAAGGTCAATCTGATCGGCACCTTCAACATGCTGCGCCTTGCCGCAGCCGAGATGTCCAAGCTCGAGCCGCAGGCGACCGGCGAGCGCGGCGTCATCATCAACACCGCCTCCGTTGCCGCCTATGACGGCCAGATCGGCCAGTCGGCTTATTCGGCCTCCAAGGGCGGCATCGTCGGCATGACGCTGCCGATCGCGCGCGAGCTCGCGCAATTCGGCGTCCGCGTGCTGACGATCGCGCCGGGCCTGTTCCTGACGCCGCTGCTCGCCAACCTGCCGCAGGAAGCCCAGGACTCGCTCGCCGCCGCGATCCCCTTCCCGCGCCGGCTCGGCAATGCCGACGAGTTCGCCGCGCTTGCGCTGCACATGGTCGAGAATGCGTATCTGAACGGCGAAGTGGTGCGCCTCGACGGCTCGCTGCGCATGGCGCCGAAGTAAATCGATGAGCGGTATTGCAGCAGCGCCCTCGACCTTACCTCTCCCATTGGGAGAGGTCGGCGCAGAGCGCCGAGTGAGCGGCTCTGCTTTATCGATGGAGCGTAACCTCTCACCCGAATTGCTGTTGACGATGCTGCGCATCGCAAGGCGCAATTCGACCTCTCCCTTCGGGAGAGGTGTGGCACAGCGCTTATGGATGCATAACGCATGTTCGTGAATCGGCGCGACGTCCAGATCCAGTGGGGTGATTGCGACCCCGCCAATATCGTCTACTACCCGCGCTATTTCGGGATGTTCGACGATTCGACGTCGACCCTGTTCGAGGTCGCCGGATTCTCCAAGCAGGATCTGGTCCGCAAATACGGCCTGGTGGGCATTCCCATGGTCGACACGCGGGCCAAGTTCTACATCCCCTCGACCTATGGCGACTGGATCACCATCGAGACCAAAATCGAGAGCATCAAGCGCTCGAGCTTCGAGGTGAAGCACAACGTCTACAAGGGTGACGCGCTGGCGATCGAAGGATTCGAGACCCGCGTCCTGGTCGGCCGCGATCCCGTTAACCCCGACAAGCTGAAATCGGCACCATTCCCGGCGGAAATGGTAGCCAAGTTCACGGGGAGTTAGAGCCGGAGCTAAATCGCCGCATCACCAAAAGAGGGGGCTGAATTACCCCCCGATTTCTGCTTTCAAAGAAAGACGTAAAGGGAGGAATAGATGAAACGCTTTTACCTGACCGCCGCCATCACCGCGGCCGCGCTGGCGCTGCCGGCCCTGCCCGCGCTGGCCCAGACCAACGAAATCACCATCGGCATCACCACCACCACGACCGGCCCGGGCGCAGCGCTCGGCATTCCCGAGCGCAACGCGCTGGAATTCGTGCCGAAGGAGATCGGCGGTGTACCGCTGAAGGTGATCGTGCTCGACGACGGCGGCGATCCCACCACCGCGACCACCAACGCCCGCCGCTTCGTGACCGAATCCAAGGCCGACATCATCATGGGCTCGGCGCTGACGCCGCCGACCATCGCGGTCTCCAACGTCGCCAACGAAGCCGGCATTCCGCATTTCGGCCTCGCGCCGTTTCCGATCACGCCGGAGCGCATGAAGTGGTCGGTGGCGATGCCGCAGCCGATCCCGATCGTGGGCAAGGTGCTGTACGATCACATGAAGGCCAAGGGCGTGAAGACCCTCGGCTATATCGGCTATTCCGACTCCTATGGCGACCTCTGGTTCAACGACCTCAAGGCGCAGGCCGTGCCGATGGGCATGACCATCGTCGACGAGGAGCGCTTCGCCCGTCCCGATACCTCGGTGACCGGACAGGTGCTGAAGCTCGTCGCCGCCAATCCCAACGCGATCCTGATCGGCGCCTCCGGCACCGCGGCCGCGCTGCCGCAGACCGAGTTGCGCGAGCGCGGCTATCAAGGCCTGATTTACCAGACCCATGGCGCGGCCAGCATGGACTTCATCCGCATCGCCGGCAAAGCGGCCGAGGGCGTGCTGATGGCCTCGGGCCCGGTGATGGACCCCGAGGATCAGCCGGACACCGCGCTGACCAAGAAGCCGGGCCTCGCACTCAACTCGGCCTATGAAGCCAAGTACGGTCCGAACAGCCGCAGCCAGTTCGCCGGCCATTCCTACGATGCGTTCGAGCTCCTCAAGCGCATCATTCCGGCGGCATTGAAGACAGCCAAGCCCGGCACGCCGGAATTCCGCGAAGCGATCCGCCAGGCCCTGCTGTCTGAGAAGGAATTGGCGGCAAGCCAGGGCGTCTACAATTTCACCGAAAAGGACCGCTACGGCCTCGACGACCGCTCGCGCATCCTGCTCACGGTGAAGAACGGCAAGTACTCGCTGGTGAAGTAGGCGCCGCGATAGTTCCGAGACGACGAGAGCCGGCCCGATGGGCCGGCTCTTTTCCTTTTGAGCTTTGAGACGAGCTGCCAGCCACCGTGTTGCTGCGCCCCCTCTCCCGCTTGCGGGAGAGGGCTGGGGAGAGGGTGCCTCCGCGTTGGGATTGTCTCGGTCTTATGGAAAAAGTCCCCCAGAGGAGAAAGCCCTCACCCGGCGCTGCGCGCCGACCTCTCCCGCAAGCGGGAGAGGTTGCACCGAACGCGCGGCGAGACTGAGCGCTAAGCCGCCTGTCGCAACGGGGTCCAGGCGAACCCCGGATAATACGTGTCCATCATGCGATCGACATAGGCGGTGAGGTTCGGAAATCCCTCGGCGCGCTGGCGCAAGGCCGATTCGAAGAACGGCGTCAGGATGCCGGAGAGTGCGCCGAAGGCGGTGGCATCGACGCCGCAGGGCTTGTTGCCCATCAGATACGACTTGTCGCCGAGCTGCACCGAGAGCGCGAACAGCGAGCGCACGGCGAGATCGACATCGTCGTCGGGCGCGTGGCGGCCGAGTCCCGAGAGCAGATAATTCTCGGCGACGCGGAATTGCGCATCCTCGCGCAGCTTCTCGCGGTTGTGCTCGGGTGCGCCGTCGAAGAAATGCGACGGCCCCTTGGCGAAATTGACCGGATCGACCCAGCGCGCTCCGACCAGCGCCCAATAGACGTGATGCTCGATCATGCGCTCGAACGCCCAGGCCTGCGCACGTTCCTGCAACGAGAGCCCGGCGTCGAAATCGAAGCCGTAGCGCCGCTCGATATGGGCGCGGATGAAGGTGGAATCGGCCACCGCCTCGCCGCCGTCGTCGATGAAGGGCAGCTGCCCCTTGGGCGAAGCTGGCGGCATCGCGCGCTCCTTCCGGTAGGGCAGCCCCGCCATCTTGAGCTGCACCTCCGTCTTGGTGACGAAGGGGCTGATTTCCGGCAGGCCGAAGCCGGTGCCAAAGCCGTAAAGCGTGATCATGAAACCTCTCCTGAACCTGCCGAACGTGAACGGAACCTACCTGCCGGCTGCTGCCACCATGGTGGCAGCAGCCGTGATATCTTCTGCGAAACGGGCCCCCTGCCAGGCGCGGCTCATGATGTGGCGGGCGAGCGCGTCCGCAGCCTGGATCAGCGAGCGTGCCACCACGCTTGCGAACGCAAATCGGAGATCGACGGCCATGAGATCGAGCGAAACGAGACGGCTAAACACCCGGGCCTGCCACATCTGGACGCGCCACAGCGGGCCGGCGGGGCCGAAATGGGTTGGAACGATCATGGACAAATCCTCTTCAGTCGACGTGTTGTCCCGGTATAGAACTCCCCTGCTGCCAACCTCCTGTCAGCAGCCGCGCGTCGCCTTTTGAAAAGACCACGAACAAGAGACCCGTCATGAGACGCGCCGACAGGCTGTTTCAGATCATCCAGGTGCTGAGGCGTACGCGTAAACCGCTGACGGCGGACGCGATCGCGGCCGAGCTCGAGACGTCGAAGCGCACCATCTATCGCGACATCGCAACGCTGATCGGCCAGCGCGTGCCGATCCGCGGCGAAGCCGGCATGGGCTACATCCTGGAGAAGGGTTTCGACCTGCCGCCGCTGATGCTGACGCCCGACGAGATCGAGGCGGCGGTGCTGGGCGCGCAATGGGTCGCCGGCCACGCCGATTCCGCGCTGGCGCGCGCCGCCGAGGATTTGATGGCCAAGATCGCCGACACCGTCCCCGAGCGCCTGCGTCCCTTCGTGCTGGAGCCGGCGAGCCGGGCGCGGCCGAGCTGGAACAGGGAGCCGGATCGCCTGGACATGGCGCGCACGCGCACCCAGATCCACGAAGGCAAGAAGATCATGCTGCGCTATCGTGATGAGCAGGGCCGCGCCAGCGAGCGCATGATCTGGCCGATCTCGGTCGGCTATCTCGAAGCCGTGCGCCTGCTCGCGGCCTGGTGCGAGCTGCGCAGCGACTTCCGCAGCTTCCGCACCGACCGCGTGGTCGAGGCAACCTATCTCGACGAGAAATATCCGGAGCGGCGCGACGTGCTGCGTGCAAGATGGCGGCAGAGCCTGGTCTGGGGTCCGCCAAAGGACACATGACGACGATGGAACAGACCTCGCCGCTCGATCTGTCGAGCTGTTGCCAGAGTTGCGGCGCCTGCTGCGGCTATTCGGCGAACTGGCCGCGCTTCTCGATCGAGAGCGACGACGAGCTTGCAGCGATCCCGGAGGCGCTGGTCAACGCGCGTCAATCCGGCATGCGCTGCGAGGGCGATCGCTGCTCGGCGTTAACGGGAGAGATCGGCAAGGCGACGGCGTGCGGTATCTATGCGGTGCGGCCGGAGGTCTGCCGCACCTGCATGCCCGGCGACGCCGAATGCGCCATGGCGCGGCGGAAGTTCGGGCTTCCGGTGATAGCGGCCGCTTAAGCCGGGACAGCTTCGCTGATCTCGTCGTCGAGTTCGTCCTCGAGCGGTGCCAGCACCGACAGCGGCTTGGTCGACAGCGTGATCGGCTTGCGCCCGCCCGACAGCGACGGCGAGGATTTCGCTGCGCCTTCGCGCGACAGCGCGTAGAGCGTCGAACCGACGCGGCCACCGTTGTCGATCAGGTCGCGCTCGCTGCAGCTGGCGGCGATCGCGACCGCCAGCGAATGCAGATGGCTGCGGCGATAGCAGAACAGCGCCAGGCGAGCGCGCGCGTCAGGGGAAACACTCTCTACCAGCCTCGGCAGGCCACTCGCGCTGGCGCGATACATCTCGCCAAGGAGTTCGTCGCGAACCGGGCAGAAATCGCTTTCAAAGGAATCGCGGCTTGAAAACATTGCAGTTCTCCCTCGTGTGGGGAAGATGCAGCGCAATTCTCTAACGAAAGGTTAACCACGCTGCCCGGTAGTGACCCGGGGTGCTTGCGTCCTCGCCGCGAATCGAAAGGCAGAGGAAAGAAGGTTTCCCGGTGGCCCTCCTTCGAGACACCCGCCTTTGGCGCGCCCCCAGGATGAGGTCTTGGTCCGCGGCGAGATCCCAGACATGGTGAAGCGCGCCGCCGCACGGCGCGTCTAGGCCGAGCAGCCAGCCAAATCGCGATCGCCTCAGTTCGCCGCCATGAAGATGGAGAGGCCGAAGCCGGTAAGGTGATGCAGCGCCTGGTCGACGCCGATCAGGGTCCAGAACCAGGGATGCGCCAGGTCGACACCGAAATTGGCCGAGATGAACCCCTTGGCGCGGTCGATCGTGATGTGGATCGCGAAGTCGATGAACGCCACGAACCAGAATTTCGGCGCCACGATCAGGATCAGCGGCAGCGCAACCGCAAGATGAACGAGGCAGTGCACCAGAAGCGGCAGGGCCCAGCCGTGCTTCTGGTCCTTGCCATGCGCCATCCAGGCGGTCTGGAGGACGAAATCGGCGATGATGTGCTTGAAGGTGAGCAGCAGCATCCAGCCAATGAGCGCTTCAACCGGAACCGCCGAAGACATGGGTGGAAACGACAAGCCGACGCCCTCATTGAGGTGACAAGAAAAATTGGAGCGTTCAGCGCAACTTCTTCTTGGACCGGTCAAATCGCCGGGACCTCTGATTTATGACATTTCCCGCGGCGGAATGCAGCCGGGGGAACCGGAAAATCGCCAACTGTGGCTAACTGGTGATAGGATGACTAATCGCCGCGGCGGCGTCGAGTAAGGTTACCTTCGGCTCGAAATTTGCATTGCGTGACCTTCGCGCTATCATTGGCGGTAGAGAATATCGTTCTTTTTTCAGGCGTTTACGAATTACAGGGCGACCGCTGCGCTTCCCATACTGCCATGCGCCGCCAGCCAAAGATTAAGGCCAGAGTGCTGCCATGAGTACTGAAGGCCCCACCGCATCACTACCTGAGCCGCCGCCGCGGCGCCCCAAGGTGATCAAGACCAACCAGCAGCAGGTCTTCCTCTACGTCGTGCTGACCCTTCTGCTGTCGCTCGCCACCGTCTGGGCCGGGCGCACGCTGGTGCACAATTCGGAAACGCTGACATTTGCCGTCGGCGGCCCCAACAGCGACGAGTCGCTGTTCGCGGCCAAGCTCGCCACTCTCCTGAAGAACAACGCCTCGCGTTTCCGGATCAAGATCGTCAACAACGCGGACAACGCCAAGGCGATCGCACAGTTCGACCGCAAGCAGGCCGACCTCGCCGTGCTGCGCACGGACGCCAAAGTGCCGCTGCGGGCGCGCACGCTTGCGATCCTCGAGCACGATCTCGTGCTCCTGCTCGGTCCCGGCAACAAGAAGATCAAGTCGCTCGCCGAGTTGAAGAAGAAGAAGGTCGCGGTCGTCGCCGAGAACGAATCTTCGCTCACGTTCGTCCGCAGTATTCTCGACGTCCCCGACGGTCCCGATGCCGCCAAGATCCAGATGGCACCGCAGGGCGCAACACTCGACAAGCTGTTTGCGCCGGCGAGCGGCTTCAGTGCGGTGATCGCCATCGTCCACGCCTCCAGGGCGGTGCGGGACAAATCCTATGAACAGGTCGCCAAGCGCGGCGGCTTCACGCTCAACGCGATCGACGACGCCAAGACGCTGGCGCGCAAACTCCCGGGCATTTCCGACGAGACGCTGACAGCAGGCACGTTGTCGACGTACCCGCAAATTCCCGACGACGATCTCGACACGATCGGGCTCGAATGGCTCCTGGTCGCACAATCCAGGATGTCCCCGACCACCGCAGGCGAGCTCGCGCGCATCGTCTACGAGAACAAATCCGCGCTCGGGCTCGACAAGGGCTTTGCCACCAGGATAGAGCCGGCCTCCGTCGAGAAGGATGCCTTCGTGATGGCGCATCGGGGCGCCGCCGATTACATCAACGACGACACCAAGTCGTTCATGGATAAGTACAGCGACGTGATGTATCTGGGCGCCGCCGCGCTCAGCGTCATCGGGTCGATCTTCGCTGCGATCTACGCCAAGATCACGAGGATCGCGCCGGAGAAGGCCAGCGAGCTCTCCACCGCCATCCTCGACATCGGCGAGCGGATCGAGCACGCCCACTCGCTGGATCAGCTCGAATGTCTCCAGGACGAGCTGGAAGGCATCTTGCGCGGGGCTGTCATTGGACTCAGGGACGGTACGATCAGCACCGACGGGCTCGATACCTTCAAGCTCGGCTACGAGTTCGTCCGCGACGAGATCAGCATGCGCCGCGACTATCTGAAACGTCATGCCAGCGAGAGTGAAAAGGCCGCCCGCGATGCCGGCTCGCCGCAGCAGGACGACAGCAACGTCGTGGTGGTCAAGACCGCCCAGAGCGCCTGATCCGACGGTTTGATGCCCTCAGGTCGGGTTTGGCAGACGTCTTGGTGGATCGACGGTCGGAACCCAGGAACCGTCCCCATCCACAACCGTTGGCTCCCGGATTGCAATCGGAGAACGCACCATGCGTACACTCCTCGTCATCTTCCTGCTGGGAATGCTGGCGGCGGTTGGCTATTTCGCCTATTCCGCCATGGCGATCGAAGGCGATCCGATCCCGGCGGAAGGCTATTGGGCCCTCGCGCTGGGGGCTGGATTTTCCCTCATCGTCGGCGTTGGCCTGATGGTGCTGCTGTTTTTCAGCAGCCGCCGCGGCTACGACGAGCCACCGCATTTCAGATAGCCTCAGCCGGCCGCCTCACCGCCCTCCCCTGTTCGACGACGCTGCGGCCCGCGCCCGTCGTTGACGGCCTCGGCCCGGGCGGGCACTTTGGCCCTGAAGTCCCAACCGGGACCACACGAGCCAGAACCGAGCCGCCGTCCCGCATGTCCAAGCCGTTGATTTCCGCTCTGGCCCAGTTCGCGGCCGCCACGGCCGGCCGCAACATGACCAAGACGGCCTATGTGGCCGTCGGCGTCGGCGTGCTCAGCATGGTGCTACTGACAGACAACCGGGCCAATGAGGCGCGCGGCTGGGTTAACGGCCTGCTATGGGTCTGCCTCGTCTATTTCGTGTTCGAATGGCTGATCCGGCTGCGCCACATGGCGCGCCAGGGGCGGCTTTCGCTCTATATGTCCTCCTCCGCCGGAATCGTCGACGCGATCGGAGCGCTGGCCGTGCCGCTCGCGCTGGTTCTCGGCGTCGAGCCGAAAACGGCGTGGCTGCTCAGCGTGCTCTGGGTGCTGAAAGTGGTGCCGGGCATTCCGGGCTTGCGGCAGCTCCGCCGCGTGCTCGTGCTGGAATCCGGGCCGCTGGTCAGCGTGCTCGTGATCTTCCTGATGGTGATCTTTCTCGCCTCGGTCGCCGAATATATCCTGGAGCGAGACGTCCAGCCGCAGACGTTCGGCAGCGTCCCGGCCGCTTTGTGGTGGGCGGTGGTGACCTTGACGACGACGGGCTACGGCGACGTCGTGCCGGTCACGCCGCTCGGACGCATGGTGGCGGCGCTGGTGATGATCTCCGGCCTCGGCGTGTTCGGGCTGTGGACCGGTATTCTGGCGACCGGCTTTGCCGCGGAGACCCGTCGCGACAATTTCCTCAAGACCTGGGAATCCGTCAGCAAGGTGCCGTTCTTCGCTGCGCTTGGGCCTGCGGCCATCGCCGACGTCACCCACATGCTGCGGACCATGGAGCTGCCGGCGCGCACCTTGGTCATCCGCAAGGGGACGCAGGGCGACTGCATGTATTTCATCGCCGCCGGCGAGGTCGAGGTCGACCTGCCCGGCAAGAAGGTGCAGCTCGGTGAAGGCGCCTTTTTCGGCGAGATGGCGCTGCTCGGCAACAACAAGCGCGGTGCCAACGTCTCGACCACGAAAGTATCGCGGCTTCTGGTGCTCGACCTCGTCGATTTCCGCGTGCTGATGGCGCGGCATCCCGATCTCGCCGAGACCATCGACGCCGAAGCAAAACGGCGCGCGCTCGAGAACAATTAAATGGAGACAAGAATGTCGGACACAGCCGACGCGACCAGCCCCGTGCTCGAAATCACCGGCGCACGCGCCACCATCCGCCTCAATAGGCCAAAACATCTCAACCGGCTCCAGGCGGAGGATCTCAGCGACCTCGTCAAGTTGTTCGCCCGGATCGAGAGCGATCCGGCCATTCGCGTGCTGGTGCTGACCGGCACCGGGCGCGCCTTCTCCGCGGGCTACGATCTCAATTCCGTGGCGGAGCGCGCGGTGAGCGCGAGTGAGCAGCAGAGCGCGGGCTCGGCGTTCGAGGTGGTCGTCAACCGTCTGGAGGATTTGGGCGTGCCGACGATCTGCCGGCTCAACGGCGGCGTCTATGGCGGCTCGACCGACCTCGCGCTGGCCTGCGACTTCCGTATCGGCGTCGACACCGCCGAGATGTTCATGCCGGCGGCACGGCTCGGGCTGCATTATTACCCGAGCGGCATCAAGCGCTACGTGACCCGGCTCGGCCTCGACAATGCGAAAAAGCTGTTCCTCACCGCCGCAAGGATCAGCGCGCCGGAGATGCTGCGCATCGGCTATCTCACTGCCATGGTGCCGGTGGAATTTTTGGACGAGGAGGTCGACAAGCTCGCTGGCGTCCTCGCCGGCAACGCGCCGCAGGCGATGCGCGGCATGAAGCGTGCCATCAACGAGTTCGCCCGCGGCGAGCTCGACGAAGCCGCCGCCGACCAGCGCCACCGCGACAGCATGCGCGGCGACGAGATCAAGGAAGGCATCAAGGCGTTCGCCGAGAAACGGGCACCGCGGTTTTGAGAGACCGATGAGGGAGCACGAGGGCGCGCTCCACATTCAGCCGTCGTCCCGGACAAGCGCGCCTCAAGCGCGCGCAGATTCGGGACCCATAACCACAGTGGTAACGATGGCAAGCTGATAACTCCGAGTCTTCGCCACACCAAATCCTGTGGTTATGGGTCCCGGGTCTGCGTTTACGCTTGCCCGGGACGACAGCGGAGATTGAGGCGCGCGCCGCCTACCCCCCAGCAGCCTTGGCATGCTGCGCGGCCATCTCGGCGTCGGCCGCCGTGATGCGCTGGTACGCAGGCCGTGAGGTGATGCGCTCGGCATAGCGGACGAAAACGTCCCTCTTCGGCACGATGCCGAACATCATGGTCCAGTTGAACGCGACGCCCCACAACACATCCGCCGCCGTCATGCGCTCGCCGAGCAGATACGGCCCCTTCGACAGCTGCGCCTCGAGCGCGCCCAGCATGGTGTCGTAATCGGCATAGGGCGATTGCGTGATCGGCGCCGGCTCGCGCTGCATGAACTTGTCGATCATGGCCGGCTCGAACGAGGCACCATAATAAGCGATCCAGCGCAGATAAGGACCGCGCAAGGAATCGTTCAGCGCGGGCGTCAGCCCCGCCTGCGGAAACAGGTCGGCGAGATAGATGATGATCGCGACCTGCTCGGTCACCAGCGCCTCGCCGTGGCGGACCGCCGGCACCTTGCCGAGCGGGTTGACGGCGAGATAGGCGGGCTTGCGCTGCTCGCCGGCCTTCATGTTGAGGACATGGAGATCGTAGGGCGCGCCCAACTCCTCCAGCAGCACCCGCGTGCCGGTGGCGCGGCTCTGCGGCGAATAATACAGCGTGATGCGGTTCGGATCGGTCATGGCGGGTCTCCCATCTGCCCATTTGGCGATGGCATTCTGTAGCGGACCATACCTGACATCCTGTGTCAGGTATGGTTTAAGGGATCATGCGCGCGAGCCGAATGCTGTCGATCCTCACCACCCTCCAGGCCAGAGGGCAGGTCACCGCGCCCGAGCTCGCGGAAGCCTGCGAGGTCTCGGTGCGCACGATCTATCGCGACATCGATGCGCTCGCCGCGTCCGGCGTGCCTGTCTACGCCGACCGCGGCGCCGAGGGCGGCTATCGCCTGCTCGACGGCTATCGTGTGCGGCTGAACGGGCTGTCGCAGAGCGAGGCGGGCGCACTGTTCCTGGCGGGTTTGCCCGGCCCGGCCGCGGCGCTCGGGCTGGACGCTGCGATGATCGCCGCGCAAAACAAGCTGATGGCCGCGCTGCCTGCGAATCTGCGCGAGGACGCCGGGCGGATGCAGGAACGTTTTCACCTGGATGTGCCGGGCTGGTTCGGCGAGGCCGAGGACCCAAAGCATCTGCGCACCATCGCCAGCGCGGCGTTGCGCGGAACGCTGATCAAGATCCGATACCAGAGCTGGCGCGCAGAGAAACAGCGCCGCGTCGCCCCGCTCGGCCTCGTGCTGAAGGGCGGCAGCTGGTATCTCGCAGGGCAAGTCGACGGCAACGTGCGAACCTATCGCGTCGCGCGGGTGCTCGACTGCACGGCGCTCGACGATCGCTTCGATCGTCCCGCCGATTTCGATCTCGCTGCTTACTGGCAGGCCGCGACACTTCGTCTCGAGGCCGAGATGCATCCCAATGCCGCGATCGTCCGGCTATCGCCATTCGGCGTCAAGCTGCTCGACGCGTTGAGCCAACCTTACGTCAAGGCACGCACGCAACTTGAGGAGACCGTCGACGCAGATGGCTGGCGCATCGCCAGGGTCCCGGTCGGCAAGACGTCATGGCATGCCGCGGCCGAACTGTTGCGGCTGGGCCCCGAGGCCGAAGTGCTGGAGCCCGCCGATCTCCGCGACAAGATGATCGAGCTGACGCAGGCGATGGTCGCGCGCTATCGCGTGGCGCGGAAAGCCTGACGACGGCACATTTTGCCGCGGCCCACGAAACAATCCTGAAACACGATTCTCAGCCATCGCGGTGAACGCATTCGCGTCTCGGTCCGACCGAGATGCAGGGACACAACAATGGCCCTGCGCCACATGGAGAATGAAGATGTTTCGTAAGCTTGCACTTGGTCTGATCGCTGCCGGCTCACTCGGCGTTGCCGCGCTCGCCCCCACCGCCGCCTCGGCCGGCGGCTTCCATCATCACCACTGGGGTCATGGCTGGGGCCCGGGTTGGGGCTTTGGCGGCGTCTATCTCAACACCGGCGTCAGCAACTGCTACCAGGAGCGCCTCGTCCAGACCCGCCACGGCCTGCGCGTCCGCGTCGTGAATGTCTGCGCCTACGGGATCTACTGATATCGCGCCTTCACGACAAAGCTCCGGTCGCACCGCGACCGGAGCTTTGCGTTGAGCTAGCCCCCTTGCTGCTGCCGGCGAAACCAGGCCCAGGTCTCGCGCGTCGTTCTGATGTAGCCGCGGCCGCGATGGACGATCTCGCCATCGACGAGCTCGTTCAGCTTCGGCAGCGCATGAAAGGGGATCGAGGGGTAGGCATGATGCTCGACATGATAGGGCATGTTCCAGGCGAACCATTTGACGATCGCGCCCGTATAGGTCGTGCGGGTATTCTGGAAGGCGCTGCGGGTGCGGTCGCAGCCGGTATGCTCGGCGTAGAGATAGGGCCGCAGGAAGAACTGCCCGATCGCAAGCGGGACGATCCAGACCCAGAGCAGCAGCGCTGAGGAGAGCCACAGCGACAGCACAAGCAACAGCGCGTAGAGCGCGACATAGGCGCGCGCCTCGGTCACGATGATGGCGCGCTTGTTCTCGGGGATCCAGGGCACGACGACCTTGCCGCTGACGGCGTGGCCGAGCATCAGCCGCAGACGCCCGGCGACCTGGAGCAAACCGCTATAGGCGATCGCGAGCTGCGTGTCGGATGTCGGCTTCACGCCAACGATCAGCTCAGGATCCTTGTCCGGATCCTGGGTATAGCGGTGATGATCCCAGTGAAACAGGCAGTAATATTCGTAAGGCAATCCGATGATGAAGGCCGAGAGATAGCCCACAGTGAGATTGAGGCCGCGGCTTTTGAACGCGGTCTTGTGCGCGGTCTCGTGCACCGCCATGAACAGGAAGGCGACGACATAGCCCTGCACCGCCATCAACGGCAGCGCCCAGAGCACGCCATGGCGCGAGACGACCATCCAGATCAGCGTGCCCATCAACACGATCGCGCCGTAATGGCCGAGGCTCTGCGCCGCGCCCCTGAGGTCGGAGCGGACCGACAATTGGCGCAGCATCGCCGGCGTCAGCGGTTTCAGGCGATGGCCGGGCTCTGAAACAGTTGTGTCAGTCATGACCGGATACCTGCCTATCTGCTGAGAAGCGCTGCGATCTCGGCCTTGATGAAAGCCTGATCACGCGGATTGTTCACGGGGTTGCCGGCGCGATGGCCGTGCTGCGACGGGATCGGATGCAACAGCGCGGATTTTGCGCTGGTCAACCGGCCGAGTTCGTCCTCGTTGTCGCGGACGTCGAAATAGCGATCGGTCGCGCCCGGCATCAGCAGCATGTGGGCCTTGATCGCGGCAAGCGCGCGGTCGAAATCGCCACCGAATGCGGTGCAGCGGCTGACGTCACCATTCTGCCAGATCTCGATCTGCGCCAGGAGGTCATTGGCGTCGCGCCGCGCAAAGGCCGCATCCCAACCACGGACGAGATAATCCTCCAACGAGGTGAAACCGGCTTCGCGCCAAATCTCGTCGCGATAGAAGCTGTGCGACATCGCCCAGCCGGCATAGACGCGTCCCATCGCGCGGTAGCCGGCAACGGGCTTTTCGACGAAGCGGCCATCGCGGAACGCGGGATCGGCGGTCAGGGCGGCCTTCACGCTTTCGAGAAAGACATGATTGTAAGGCGCGCAGCGCGCGCTGCCGCAGACGATCGCTGCGCGCTCGACCATATCGGGGTGCAGCGCCGCCCAATGATAGGCCTGCATGCCACCCATCGACCAGCCATAGACGAGCGCGAGCGTCGAGATGCCGAAACGTTCGGTGAGCAGCCGATGCTGGACCGCGATCGCGTCGTGATAGGTCACCTTCGGGAACGGCACGGCGGTATTCGACGGCGATGACGACAGGCCGTTGCCGAACAGGTTCGGGATGACGATGAAGTAGCGTGTGGGATCGAGCACGCCGTCGGGCCCGATCAGCCATTCGGTGTCGACGTGCTGCGCGCTGAACGAGGTCGGATAGAGGATGACGTTGTCCCTGGCTGGGCTCAGCGTTCCATAGGTCTTGTAGGCGAGCTTCAGCGCGGGAAAGACGGTGCCGGACTGGAGCGTGACGTCGCCGGCCTCGAATATCTCGTAGTCGCGTTGCGCCGTCATGGCCCCAACTCCCGCTCACTGACCGCAATGCGCGCGGCTTTGGCAATGCATCGATCATGCCGAAACTCGCGCTCAATAATGTACTTATAGTACAGTTATTCGAGCACATCAAGCGCTCCCAAACCGGCATGAGGCTCAGGCAATGGCCGCCAGATAACGCGCGACCGACGCCGCAAACGCGGCCTTGGCGCCTGCGCCGATGTTGCGGTCCCACCAAGCGCCATAGATGCGATCGAAGGCAAGCGGCTCGACCGCCGCCGCGATCCGCCGCACCGCGGCGGCGTTGAGCGGCATGTAGTTGGGGTACGAATACATGAAGCTGACGAAGCGGCGATCCATCGTCACCTGCGCGATATCGCCAGTGAGCAGCGCGCCCCTGCCGTCCGCACCGAGCCGCCAGTGCAGCACGGTGGCGCCGGCGAAATGACCGCCAGTGCGCAGCAACAGCGCGTCGTCAGAGATGCGATGGTGATCGCCAGCCCAGTGCACGATCGATGCATGTGGCCGCGTCACCCATTGGCGATCATCTGCGTGCAGATAAACCGGCACGCCGCCGAACGCCTCGCTCCAGTCGGCGAGCGCACCATAATAATGCGGATGCGAGATTGCGATCGCCTTCAGTCCGCCGAGCGAACGCATATGCGCGATCGCCTCCGGCGTTGCCAGCGGTACGCAGTCCCACATCAAGCAGCCGTCGCCGAGCGGCACCAGCAGCGCGCGCTGGCCGATGGCGAAGCTCGGCTCGAGCGAGAGCCCGGTCAGGCCGAGATCGTCGCGCCAGACGACGCGGTGGCGCTCTGCCAGCGTCTCGCGCGTCAGGGAAATCTGCCCTTTCCAGCCCACATACTGCCGTTCGTCCTCGCAGATGGGACAGGATGCGGGCGGGTGTCCGCTGTCCGGAAATTGCGCGCCGCAGGTTTCGCAGGTCCAGAGTGGCATGGCCATGATCCTGATTGAGACCGTCGCAAGTATGACATGACGTCGCGGGCCCTGCGATCACAAGGGCGATCGGAACCAACGCGATGAGCGCAGGTTAGGTTCTGGTCCGCCCGGGCACCTATGGGCCCGCAGTCTCCGCCTCATGCGAGATCTCAGTCGATCGGCAGCATTGCGTTCAGCGTCTCGATGACATCGCGCCCTTCACCTCGTATCTGGCCCCTGTTCGCGCTCAACTTCTTCATGGCCGACATGCAGTCGGGCATCGGGCCGTTCGTCGGCGTCTTCCTGCAGGAGCGCGGCTGGGCGAGCGGATTGATCGGCACCGCGATGACGGTCGGCAACGTCGCGGGCATGCTGGTGACGACGCCGATCGGCGGCTTCATCGATTCCAGCCGCAACAAGCGCATGTGGGTCGTCATCCCCGGCATCTGCGTGGTGCTGGCATCCGCAATCATCCTGATCTCGCAAAATTTCTGGGCCGTCACCTTTTCTCAGGTCGCGCAATCGCTGGCGAGTGCCGCGATCGTGCCGGCGGTGACCGGCATCACGCTCGGCATCGCCAAGCAGAAGGGCTTCAACGCACTCAATGGTCGCAACCAGGCGTACAATCACGCCGGCAACATGGTGGGTGCCGCGCTGTCGGGCTATCTTGGCTACAGGCTTGGCTATTTTGCCGTTTTCGTGCTGGCCGCCATGTTCGGCGCCATCGCGATCGCCTGCGTGCTGATGATCCCCGCCAAGGCGATCGACGATCGAGCCTCGCGCGGCAGCAAGGAGGATGACTCCAAAGCTCCGCCGGATGCGATGACGATGTTGCTCAAGCACAAGCCGCTGCTCGTGCTGGCACTCGCGCTCGCCCTTTTCCATCTCGGCAATGCCGCGATCGTGCCACTCTATGGACTTGCAGCGGTGGCCGACGCCCAGGCCAATGGCCCGAGCTTCGTCGCGACCACTATCGTGATCGCGCAGGGCGTGATGATCGTGACCTCGCTGATCGCGATGAAGGTCGCGAGCAAGCGCAATTACTGGCCAGTGATCCTGATCTCCTTCATGTTCCTGCCCATCCGCGGCATGCTTGCCTTCTTCGTCACGGGATGGTGGGGCGTCGTACCGATGCAGGTGCTCGACGGCATCGGCACCGGGCTCCAGACGGTTGCCGTCCCCGGCATGGTCGCGCGCTCGCTCAACGGCACCGGCCGCATCAATCTCGGCCAGGGCGCCGTGATCACGGTGCAGGGCGTCGGCGCGAGCCTCAGTCCCGCGCTCGGCGGCTGGATCGCGCAATGGGTCGGCTACGGTCCGACCTTCCTGCTGCTCGGCGGTTTCGGGCTGGTCTCGATGGCGCTGTGGCTGGCCTTCGGGGCGGCGGTGAAGAAATATTGAGGGTGCCTCTCCGCAATGGCGGAGAAAGTTGGGTTCACGCAACCTCTCTTCCTCTCCGTCATTGTGAGCCAGCGGGGCCGCGTTTCGCGCGGACCCGCTGGCTCACAATGACGATGTGGATGCGGACTTGCCTCAAGCCACTGGAAACGACTTGCGGCCCCTCAGCCAAAATTCTTCTGGATCGCCTTGTCGAGCGTCTCGCCGCCGACGAAGCGCTGACGCAATTCGCGCTTGAGCAGCTTGCCGCTCGGATTCTTCGGCAGGCTATCAACAAAGATGACGCGCTTGGGCACCTTGAAATGCGCCATCTGGCCGGCGCAATGCTGGATGACGGACTCTTCGTCCAGCGTCTCGCCGCTCTTGACCACGACGATCGCGGTCACCGCCTCGATCCAGCGCGGATCAGGCAGGCCGACGACGGCGACTTCGGAGACAGCGGGGATGCGGTAGACCATCTCCTCGACCTCGCGGCTTGCGACGTTCTCGCCGCCGGTCTTGATCATGTCCTTGACGCGATCGACCACGGTGATGTGGCCCTCGTCGTCGACGGTGGCGAGGTCGCCCGAGTGAAACCAGCCGCCCGAAAACGCCGCCGCGGTCTTCACGGGATCGTTGTAATAGCCGGACAACAGATGCGGCGAGCGGTGCACGATCTCGCCGACCTCACCAACCTTGACGTCCTCCATCGCGGTGTTGACCACGCGCGTCTCGACGTTGAGCACCGGCTTGCCGGCCGAGCCGGCCTTGCGCAGCTGGTCCTCGGGGCGCAGCACGGTCGCGAGCGGAGCGATCTCGGTCTGGCCGTAGAAATTCCAGAATTTCACGTTGGGCAGACGGCGTTGCAGCTCGAGCAGCACCTCCACAGGCATGATCGAAGCGCCATAATAGCCTTTCTGCAAGGTCGACAGATCGGTCTTGTCAAAGTTCGGCGAGCGCAGCATCGCGATCCAGATCGTCGGCGGCGCGAAGAACGAGGTGATCCTGTGCGCCTGGATCAGCGCCAGGATGTTGTCGGCGGTCGGCTTGCCCGTGATCACGCCGGAAGCGCCGAGATAGATTTGCGGCCCCAGAAAGACGTCGAGCTGGGCGCAATGATACAGCGGCAATGCGTGCAGGAACCTGTCGTCCACGCTCATGCCGCCGTCGATGATGCAGCTGACATACTGCCACATCACGGCTTCATGGGTCAGCATCGCGCCCTTGGGCAGCGACTCCGTGCCGCTGGTGTAGACGATCTGTGCGAGATCACGGCTGTCGACGGACGCGTCCAGGAACGAGCCGCCGGCATGCAAGAGATCATCGAAGGTGGTGAGGCCCGAAGGTGCCGTGGCGGGATCCTCGCCCGGCAACCAGATCATCTTCTCGATGGCGCAATCCTTGGCGCTGGCCGCGCGCGCCGGCTCGACGAAATCAGGACCGGTCGCAAGCAGCTTTGCGCCAGAGCTCTTCAGGATGAAATTGATCTCGTCCGGATTGAGCATGAAGTTGATCGGCACCAGCACGGCGCCGATCCGTGCCGCTGCAAAGCGCAGCGCCGCAAAGGCGTGTGAATTGCGCGAGAGCACCGCAAGACGGTCGCCTTTCTTGACACCGAGGCCGAGCAGGCCGCGGCCGAGCCGGTTGCAGATCGCGTCCATCTCGGCAAAGCTCCAGCTGACATCGCCGCAGCTCACCGCGAGCTTGTTCGGCTCCCGGCCCGCCGAGCGGCGCAAGAGATCGCCGATGGAATGCTCGCGCGCTTTCGAGATGGTGGCTGCGGTGTCGCCGGTCATGTGTTCCTCCAATGATTGTCTTTGTTTGTTGAAGCCGTTTGAATTCCACGGGCGCTACCTGCGCCGGACCGCCTGCGCGTGCTCCATGTACATGTGCTCGACCGAGCGATCGAGCGAAGCGATCTTCTCGAAGCCGCGGCGCCAGTCCTGCAAGTGCCGGCGCGTCCACAGCACGCCGGCCTCGCGGTCGCGGCGGCGGATCGCGTCGATCAGATGGCGGTGCGCGGCGACGAGACGCGGCCCGCCTTCGGCCACGCCAGTCACGATCATCTCGGTGGTCGGATAGAACAATTGCGCGGCCGGCTCGCGGGCGAGCTGGAGCACGCGGTTCTGCGAGGCCTTGGCAACCAGCACGTGGAATTCGGCATCGCATTCGGCGAGCATCGCGGGATCACCGACCACGGCCTCGCTGCGCGCGAGATTGTCGGTGAGCTCGGCGATGTTGTCTTCCGTCGCCCGCTCCACTGCGCCTTCGATGCTGGCGACTTCCAGCGTCATCGACGCCTCGTAGAGCTCGCGGAAGGTGACCTCATGCAGGATCAGGGCGCGGCTGAGCCGGCTTGCCAGCTTGCTGTAGCGCGGCAGACAGGCGTGCAGGCGGCGCGAGGAGTCGCGCCGGATCAGCCCGCCCTCCTCCAGCACACGGATGCCCTCGCGAATGGTCGAGCGGTTGACGCCGAACTGGCGGACAAGATCGTGCTCGGTGCCGATGGGATCGCCCGGCTTGATGCGGCCATTGACGATCTCGCGTTCGATGGCGTCGGCGACCTTCTGATAGGCCGGCGCGACATCGATCGGACGAAAGAGCGGCGCGACAGGCAAGACGGCCTCCAATGTCGATTGTCCGACAAACCATATAACCTCGCCCTCGGTGCGTCAAACTACGTCACTGAAGCCGCATCCGGAGCAAATTGACTCCGCAGGAACCCAGCTCTAGCTTTGTCGGACAAAAGGACAGGTGGTCCCCCATACAAGAGGAAACGTATCCATGAGACCTATCGCAGCCCTCATGTCTGCGGCCGGCCTGCTGTCGGCTGTGCTGATCTCTCCCACCTCCGCCCAGCAGGCACCGCTCAAGATCGGCGTGCTCTCCGACTTCTCCTCCGTTTATTCCGACATCGGCGGCATAGGGAATGTCGAGGCGACCAAGATGGCGATCGAGGATTTTGGTGGCCAGATGTTCGGCAAGCCGATCGACATGGTCTCGGCGGACGTGCTCAACAAGCCCGACGTTGCCTCCACCATCGCCCGCAAATGGTGGGAGACCGAGGGCGTCGACATGATCATCGACCTGCCGACCTCGGCCACCGCGCTCGCGGTGATGGAGCTGTCGAAGCAGTACGAGAAGATCATGATCGTGACGGACGCTGCCAGCTCCGACATCACCGGAAAATCCTGCTCGCCCTACACGGCGCACTGGACCTACGACACCTACGCCAACGCGCACACCGTCGGCAGCGCCATCGTCAAGAACGGCGGCGATACCTGGTTCTTCCTCACCGCCGACTACCTGTTCGGCCATTCGGTCGAGCGCGACACCGGCGACGTCGTCAAGTCGGCGGGCGGCAAGGTGCTCGGCAGCGTCAAGCATCCGCTCAACACGGCGGACTTCTCGTCATTTCTGCTCCAGGCCCAGGCCTCCAAGGCCAAGATCATCGGGCTCGCCAATGGCGGCGGCGACACCATCAACGCGATCAAGCAGGCCGGCGAGTTCGGCATCGTCGCCGGCGGCCAGAACCTGGCTGCGATCGTGATGTTCATCTCCGACGTGCACAGCCTTGGCCTCAAGCTCGCGCAGGGCTTGATCGTCACCGAGGCCTATTACTGGGACCTCAACGACAAGACCCGCGCCTTCGGCAAGCGCTTCCTGGAGCGCGTCAAGCGCATGCCGACGATGAACCAGGCCGCGACCTACAGCGCCACGCTGCATTACCTCAAGGCCGTGCAGGCCGCGGGCACGAAGGACACCAAGACGGTGATGGCCAAGATGCGCGAGTTGCCGGTGCGCGACGCCTTCACCGACAACGGCGTGCTGCGTGAGGACGGCCGCATGGTGCACAGCATGTACCTGTTCCAGGTGAAGAAGCCCGAGGAATCGAAGGGGCCGTGGGACTATTACAAGCTGCTCACCGAGGTATCCGCCGACCAGGCGTTCCGGCCGTTGAAGGATGGTGGCTGTCCGCTGGTGAAGTGAGGCGGCACGGCTCACTTGTGGGCCGACGACATCTGTTCAGCTAGGCCTGCCTGTCCGCCTGATCAGCCAAGGCGGGCGGGCCGCGGCGACGAGCTGCCCAAAATAGCGACAGGCACACCTCGTTGCCGTCTGATCTGCATCAAGTTGCGATGCAAAAATCGCGGCATGTTGAGCCGGCCCTTCTGCGTGATCAGCGGTGGGGCGTTCGTGTCTCAACATGTGGGCGCCGCTGCGCGGCGTTGTGGACTGATGAACTTCACTTCCGGCCGCGTCATTGCCGCGATCACCATCCTCCTTGCGGGCGGCGGTTATTTCTACTGGCAGCACCGCGACACCAATGCACTTCCCGCGGGTTTCGCCCGAGGCAACGGCCGTATCGAGGCGGTGGAGATCGACATCGCCACCAAGACGCCGGGACGAATCCGCGAGATCGTGGTCAACGAAGGCGACTTCGTGACTGCGGGCCAAGTTCTGGCGCGCATGGACACCGAGCAATTGCAGGCCCAGCGCCGCCAGGGCGAAGCGCAGCTCCAGCGCGCGTCAATCAATGTCGAGACCGCGAAGAGCCTCGTCAACCAGCGCGAGGCCGAACGCAAGGCTGCGGAGGCCATTGTCGACCAGCGCGTCGCGCAGCTCGACACCACGAGCCGCAAGCTCGATCGCTCCGAGCAGCTGATCAGGACAAGTGCAGTGTCGCAGCAGGTGCTGGACGACGACCGCTCTGCCAACGCCACGGCGAAGGCGGCGCTTGCCGCTTCGAAGGCCCAGGTCGCAGCATCCGAGGCCGCGATCAGCTCCGCCCGCGCTATGGTGATCGATGCGGGAGCCGCGGTCGACGCGGCAAAGGCCGCGATCGAGAGCATCAACGCCGATATCAATGATAGCGTGCTGAAGGCACCGCGCGACGGCCGCGTGCAGTATCGCGTGTCGCAGCCCGGCGAGGTGCTCGCGGCCGGCGGCCGCGTCCTCAACATGGTCGATCTCGGCGACGTCTACATGACATTCTTCCTGCCTACGGCGCAGGCCGGCCGCGTCGCAATCGGCGCCGACGTTCGTCTCGTGCTCGATGCCATCCCGCAATATGTGATCCCCGCAAGAGCCACCTTCGTCGCTGACGTCGCGCAATTCACGCCCAAGACGGTCGAGACCGAGGAGGAGCGGCAGAAGCTGATGTTCCGGATCAAGGCGCATATCGCCCCCGAGCTGCTGCGCCAGCACATCGAGCATGTGAAGACCGGCCTGCCCGGGATGGCCTATGTGCAGTTCGATCCGGCCGCGCAATGGCCCGACAATCTCAAGATCAAGCTGACCCGATGAGCGCGATTGCCACAGCCGATGCATTGGCTGCCGTCGGCAGCGTGGTGCATCTGGACGGCGTGGGCCTGAACTACGGCAAGACCCGGGCGCTCGATGCCATTACGCTCGACCTGCCGTCCGGCTGCATGGTCGGACTGATCGGTCCCGACGGCGTCGGCAAATCGAGCCTGCTCGCCCTGATCGCGGGCGCGCGTGCGATCCAGGAAGGACGCATCGATGTGCTCGGCGGCAACATGGCGAGCTCACGGCATCGCCGCACGGTCTGCCCCGATATCGCTTATATGCCGCAGGGTCTCGGCAAGAATCTTTATCCAACGCTGTCGGTTTTCGAGAACATCGACTTCTTCGGCCGCCTGTTCGGACACGACAAGGCGGAACGGAGCAGACGGATCGCCGGCCTGCTGCGCGATACCGGGCTCACCGCTTTCGCCGACCGCCCCGCCGCAAAGCTCTCCGGCGGCATGAAGCAGAAGGTGGGCCTGTGCTGCGCTCTGATTCACGATCCAGAGCTTCTGATCCTGGACGAGCCGACCACGGGCGTCGATCCCTTGTCTCGACGTCAATTCTGGGAACTGATCGCCTCGATCCGCGACAGCCGGCCTGGCATGAGCGTGATCGTTTCGACCGCCTATATGGAAGAAGCCGCGCAATTCGACGTCCTGGTCGCGATGAACGCCGGCCGCGTGCTGGCGACGGGAACCCCGGTCGCGCTGAAGCGACAGACCGGCGCCGACACGCTCGATGAGGCGTTCATCCGTCTGTTGCCAGAGGCAGATCGCGACCATCACACCAGTGTCGTCATCCCTCCACGCAACGAGGACCATGACGAGATCGCGATCGAGGCCGATCACCTGACCCGGCGGTTCAACGACTTCGTCGCCGTGGACGACGTCAGCTTCCGCATCAGGAAGGGCGAGATCTTCGGCTTTCTCGGCTCGAACGGGTGCGGCAAGACCACGACAATGAAGATGCTCACCGGCCTCTTGCCCGTCAGCGAAGGCACCGCGCGGCTGTTCGGCAAGGCGATCGATGCCCGCGACATGTCGGTGCGACGGCGCATCGGCTACATGTCGCAGGGCTTTTCGCTCTATTCGGAGCTGACGGTCACGCAAAACCTCGACCTGCATGCGCGGCTGTTCGAGCTGCCGGCGGACACTATTGCCGCGCGCATCGAAGAGATAATCGTCCGGTTCGATCTCGCCGATGTCGCCGATACTCTGCCCGATGCGCTGCCGCTCGGCTTGCGGCAGCGGCTGTCACTGGCGGTCGCCATGATCCATGCGCCCGATATCCTCATCCTCGACGAGCCGACCTCTGGCGTCGATCCGGTTGCCCGCGACCGCTTCTGGAAGATCCTGGCCGAGCTCTCCCGCGAGGATAACGTCACGATTTTCGTCTCGACCCACTTCATGAACGAGGCCGAGCGCTGCGATCGAATCTCGCTGATGCATGCGGGCAAGGTGCTGACGTCGGACACGCCCGCTGCCATCGTGGCCGCGCGCGGCACCGACACGCTGGAGCAGGCTTTCATCGCCTGTCTGGAGGAAGCGATCGCCGAATCCCGGGACTCAGCCGGCCAGCCGGCAGTCACATCGCCCGTGCCGGCGGCGACGACCACGGCGCTCCCGCGCAAGCGCAGTGCGACATTCGATCCGACCCGCATGCTCGCTTATTCCCGGCGCGAAGCGCTCGAGCTGCGGCGCGATCCGATCCGCGCCACGCTCGCGATTCTCGGCAGCGTGCTCTTGCTGTTCGTGCTCGGCTACGGCATCAGCTTGGACGTCGAGAACCTGACCTTCGCCGTGCTCGACCGCGACGACAGCGCCATCAGCCGCGACTACAGCCTTCAGATCGCGGGGTCGCGCTACTTCACCGAAAAGCCACCGATCAGCGACTATGCCGACCTCGACCGCCGCATGCGCGCCGGCGAGATTGGCCTCGCCATCGAATTGCCGCCCGGCTTCGGCCGCGACGTCAGCCGCGGCCACCGTGTCGAGATCGGCGCCTGGGTCGACGGCGCCAACCCCACCCGCGCCGAGACGCTGCGCTCCTACGCCCAAGCGATTCACGCCACCTGGCTGGCGCAGAAGGGCCGCGAACTCTATGGCGAGGCGGCGATCGCCGGCTCCTACCAGCTCCAGCTGCGCTATCGCTACAATCCAGACGTCAGAAGCGTCGTCGCCATGGCACCCGGGATCATCCCGCTGCTGCTGGTCATGATCCCGGCGGTGCTGGCGGCGCTCGCGGTCGTGCGCGAGAAGGAACTCGGCTCGATCGTCAATTTCTATGTGACGCCGGTGACGCGGCTGGAATTCCTGCTCGGCACGCAGCTGCCTTACGTGCTACTGGCATTCGGCAACTTCTTCCTGCTCGTCGGCTTTGCGCTCGCCGTTTTCGGCGTGCCCTTCACCGGCAGCTTTGCGACCTATGCGCTCGCCGCCCTGCTCTACGTCACGGCCACAACAGGCCTGGGGCTCGTGATCTCGGCCTTCATGAAAAGCCAGATCGCGGCCCTGTTCGGCACGGTCCTGATCACGCTGATCCCGGCCATCCAATATTCCGGGCTGATCGATCCCGTTTCATCGCTCCAGGGCTTGGGCGCCCTGGTCGGGCGACTCTATCCTACCGCCTATTTCGTCACGATCTCGCGGGGCACCTTCTCCAAGGGCCTGGGGTTCGACACCCTTCACAACGATCTCCTGGTGCTCGCCGTCACGGTTCCGGTGCTGGTGGCGGCCGGGGCTATGCTGCTGAAGAAACAGGCCCGCTGACCATGCGCTTTGACAACGTGCTCCAGCTCGGCATCAAGGAATTGCGCGGCCTGGTGCGTGACCCCATGCTGCTGGTACTCATCGTCTATTCCTTCACGCTGGCGGTCTATGCCGGAGCAAGAGCGCTGCCGGAGACCCTGAACCGCGCCGCGATCGCCATCGTCGACGAGGATCATTCGCCAGTCTCGACCCGCATCGAGATGGCGTTCACAGCGCCCTATTTCTCCAAGCCGCGCCTGATCTCGCAATACGAGATGGACCGGAGGATGGATGCCGGCCTCGACACCTTCGCGCTGGACATCCCACCGGACTTCCAGCGCGATCTGCTGGCGCGGAAGTCGCCAGCCATCCAGCTCAACGTCGACGCCACGCGAATCTCGCAAGCGTTCAACGGCGGCGGCTATGTCGAGCAGATCGTCAGCGCGGAGGTCGCGGAGTTTCTGGCACACACCCGCGATGCGCAGACGCCGCCGATCGAGCTGGCGCTGCGGGCGCGCTTCAACCCCGAGCTGAAGAAGTCATGGTTCGGCGCCATTGATCAGGTGATCACCTCGATCACCATGCTCTCGATCATCCTGACCGGCGCAGCGCTGATCCGCGAGCGCGAGCACGGCACGATCGAGCACCTCCTGGTGATGCCGGTTACCCCCTTGGAGATCATGGTGAGCAAGGTCTGGTCGATGGGAGCGGTGGTGCTGGTGGCCTCCGCCCTGTCGATCGGCTTCGTGGTGAAGGGATGGCTGGCGGTCACGATCGACGGCTCGCTGGCGCTGTTCCTGCTCGGCGCCGCGCTGCAGCTGTTCGCCACCACCAGCATGGGCATCTTCCTGGCCACGGTCGCCGGATCGATGCCGCAGTTCGGGCTGCTGCTGATCATGATCCTGCTGCCGCTACAGACGCTTTCAGGCAGCATGACGCCGCGGGAAAGCATGCCGCAATTCGTCCAGGACATCATGCTGGCGGCGCCCAACACGCATTTCGTGATGCTCGCGCAGGCGATCCTGTTCCGCGGCGCTGGCCTCGAGGCGGTGTGGCCGCAGCTCGTCGCGCTCACGCTGATCGGCGGCATCTTCTTCGTGATCGCGCTGCGGCGCTTCCGCGCGTTTCTGGCCTAGCCGGCAGTCGTGCGGTTCAGAGCTTATGTCCCTTCTGGCGCAGCGCTTCGATCAGGCGCTGCTTCAATTCGTCGGCGGCCTTCAGGCTGACGTCTTGGCCGATCTGCGCGCCCGCCTGCGCCAGCGCGTCCGACTTCGCCAGGAATTTCTGCCCTGCCGGCTGGGCATAGAACGCCTCGATCTGGCGCAGCTCGTCCGCCGTGAAGCTCGCAGCATAGAGCGCGGCGACCTGGTCGATGATCGCTGCCAGGAACGGGGCGTAAATCTCGGAGCCAGGGGCCGTCATCGCGTCATAGTCGCGCTCGATCTCCGGCCTGTCCTGGGCGACCACGGGCCTCAGCTTGAGCAGGAGCTGCGGCAGCAGCGTGCGATACTGATCCGCGATCTTCAAGGTGACCACGAGCTTGCGCGCTGCGGTCACCGCCTCGGGTGACGGCGCCTGGGCCGACGCTCCGCAGACGAGGAGCAGGAAGATGCCGGCGATTGTCGACAAACGTCTGGACATGGATCCTCCGTGAGAATGCAAAGCGGCGCGGTGCGTTCAGCGGCTCGCAGGCGCGGCGGCAGCGCTCACGGCCGGCGCGTTGTCCAATGCGGTGTCGGCCTCCTCGACCTCCGTCACCTTCACGAACAGTTTCGGCACGCGTTCAGCCCGGCCGAGCAGCCAGGCCGCGCCGATCATGATGACGATGCCGACGGTGGAGACGGCGAGCTGCTCCCAGACGCCCTTGGTGTATTGCGTCAGGATCCAGTGCGCCGAGAACGACAGGAACACGCCGAGGCAGAAGATCGGCAGCGAATGCTGGCCGCAGAGGATGACGGGCCGCAGCCATGTTGAATGCAGCGCCCGCCATTTGCGCGAGAGGAAATGAGTCACCCAGATCGCCAGCGCCAGGAAATGCGTGAAGCGCAGCATGTCGAGATCGGTCTTGTCGATCGGGTAGATCGCCTTGATCATCGATTTCGGGATCAGCGCCTCGAGCGCAGGGACGTGCCAGGTCATCACGATCAGCAGCGCGAAGACCAGCCAGACTGCGGCCAGCCCCATCGCCGCCTTCGACCACACCCATGTCGCGATCTTGTCGATCTGGCCGATGCCGCACCAGGCCGCGAACACGAACATCAGTTGCCAGCAGAACGGATTGAAGTACCAGGTCGTGCCGGGCGGATAGGAGGCGATATTCCAGTCGAACCAGCGCGACAGCACGTAGAGCACCACGGAGCCGGCGAGCGTCAGGTTCGGTCGGCGCACCAGGCACCACACGATGAAGGGCGAGGCGAACACCAGCGTGATGTAGAGCGGCAGCACGTCGAGATTGACCGGCTTGTATTTCAGGAGGATCGCCTGCCCGATCAGTTCGTCCGGATGCGCCAGGAAATTGAACACGTTGAACTCGTGCTCGTACATCGGATTGTCGAAGCGACGTACGGTGCGCGCGATCTGCGCGGTGAACAGCAGGAACAGCATGATGTGGGCGACGTACAGCTCGGCCGCGCGCCGCCACAGCCGCTTGGCCGCGGCGAGAAACCAGCCGCCCGCGACGATCGGTCCGTAGATCCAGCCCACCAGATAGCCGGAGATGAAGACGAAGAACTCGGCGGCGTCGCTGAAGCCGTAGTTGCGCAGCGTCAGCCAGGCCACGACGTCGTGCGGGATGTGGTCGAGGAAGATCATCCACAGACCGATGCCGCGGAACAGATCGAGCCGCAGGTCGCGCTCGACCGGCGCCAAAAGTGCTGACTGGTCCCGTGTAATCATGGCCCGCCTCGTTCGGTGGGCGTCGCGCCATCGCGGCGCCGGAGAATCGGATGCTAGAAATTGAAAACCAAAAGTCACCTGGCCCTGCGGCTAGTACCAACGGTAGCCGACCTTGCTGCGCGCGCAAGGGACTTTGTCATCGGGCGGAGACACGGGCTTGTCGTCCTCTGCGCTGGACGATGACTGAGTCTGCAAAAATGTGAAAAAACAACCCCATGCACAGTAGAAGCGTCACGCTAAGCCTTTGTATCAGTTGCAATATTTAATTGACCCGTCGGGCAGAAAAACCGACACGACGGTACCATCGCACGCCCAACAGATGAGGGTTCAGGTGAGCTCGTCGCCTTGGGCGAGCATCTCGCCTAGCATCGCCTCGGCCTTGTGCCGGAGCGGCAGCGCGCCGCTCTCGGAGGCGATCGCGATGGCGGCGCGCAAGGACGCGAGCATGGCCGCTCTGCTTTCGGCGCTGGACGCCGGCGTCACCACGGCTTCGCCAAGCAGGGCCTCGGCCTCAAGGCCCGAAAACCCCTGCTGGCGCGCCGTGTTGCGCGCCTCGCGCAGCATGTTCTGCGCACCCCTGACATCGCCGAGACGGTAGGTAGCCAGCGCCAGGTAGATCGAGCTGCGCAGCACCGCCGAGGTATAGCCGACCGCCTTCGCCTCCTCGCGCGCCTCGATCAGCATGCCCCGCGCCCGCTCGAACAGGCCCAGGTCCAGATAGGCCATGCCGAGATGGCAGGCGAGCACCGGCACGAACAGCCGGATGCCGTGCTTCTGCGCGAGGACGAAGCCGTCCTCGAGGATGGAAGCGGCCGCCGCCGGATCGTTCTGCCCCAGCTTCAGCCATCCGCCGCTATAGGCGGCCGCGACGCGGTCGTAGGGGCGGTTGGTCTCGTCCGCGATCGCAGAAGCTTGTTGTTGGAGCTGCTCGGCGGCGTCGAGTTCGCCCATGACGGTGTGGGTGATGCTGTTCATCATGCAGCACAGGAGGAGCAAAGATCGTGGGGTCGTGCCGATAGGAGCACTCGCTGTTGGACCCGCAAGATGGACGCGGGCCGTGGCCAGCATCTTCTCGGCGCCATGGTAGCGGCCGGAAAGAAAATAGGCCTGCCCGAGACCATATTGAGCGAGATTGCGCCAGCCGGGGTTGCCCGAGCTTTCCGCCAATTGAACAACATCTTCGCCGATCGCGACAGCTTCGACCGGCGTCCCGTAGAAGTTCTGCGCGCCCGCTCTCATGGTCATGGCCGCCACTTTGCGTCCAATGTCGCTGATCGCATCTGCTCGCCGTTCGGCTTCCCGCCCCAGGTCCAACGCCTCCGCCACCCGCCCTGATCCGGCAAACGCCAAACGCGCCTCCATCCGGAGGTCAATGGCGTCCATCTCTCGCGCGTGCGTCAACGGTGTCCTGTCGAGAGACCCCATTGCGATCTCGAAATAGTCGACCGCGTCGACATAGGCCGAGCGCGCCAGACATTTCCGGGCCGCGCTCCTGCCATGGCGAAACGCCTTCTGCCAATCCTTCGCCCTCGTCGCGTGATAACAGAGGGCATCCGGATCGTCGGCCCATGCCTCGTCACTTTCAAGGGCGGCAAGTATGCTGGCATGGATGCTTTCGCGCACCTTTTCGACCATCGAATCGTAGGTCACCTGCCTGACCATCTCGTGGCGAAATTCGAGCGAATCCTCCAACTCACTGTCGATCTTGACCAGCAGTTCGGCCCGGTCGAGTGCGGCGAGGCAATCCTGCAGGACGTCTTCCGGCAAGGCCGCCACTTTCCGCAACATGGCCTGGTTGGCCCGGGATCCAAGCGCCGCGGCGATCTGAAGAAGTGACCTTTCCTGTCGAGACACGCGATCGAGCCGTGCCGCGATCACACCTTGAATGCTGCTGGGGATGCCGAGCTCGTCCACAGGACGCGCAAGGGAAAGGTCACCCCACTGGCCAAGAAGCAGGCCGCTGTCCTTCAGACTGCGGCAGACCTCCTCGATGAACAGCGGAACGTTGGCGGTATGAGAGATGATCCGATTCTTCAGGTCCGCATTCGAGGTGGCGGGGCCAAGCATCTCCGCGAGCATGGCCAGACCCGAATCGTCGTCGAGAGGCCGCATCGCCACGATCTCCGCGTGACAATTTGCGATCCACACCGGCATTCCGTTGGGCCGCGTCGTCAGCAGCACAAGCAAATCGGGGCTCTGCAGCCCGGAAAGGGTGGCCACAACCGTGTCGCTGGCCCGATCGATCCAGTGCAGGTCTTCGATCAGAAGGACGGTGCGCTGGCGACGGGCGATGCTCTCGACGATCGCGCAGCTGGCGTCTGAAATCGCGCGGCCGCGGGCGTGAGGCTCCAATTCGTCCCATTGCGGATCGGAAATCGGTAAGTCCAGGACCGCGTCGATGGCTCGTTGCTGCACCACCGGCAACGTGTCTCTGGGATCGTCCGTCCTCGTCTGATCCCTCGCAGCTGTATCAAAGACCGACAGCAACAGGCGCTTGAGGGCGCTGTACGGAGCACCCTGGAGTTTCGGGCTGCACTCGGCATCGATCAGCCGCCAGCCGCTGGCCCGGAGATCTTGCGCAAATTCGTGCGCAAGCCGCGACTTTCCGATGCCGGCGTCACCTGTCAGCAGGACCGTCTGCCGGCTGGTGGCGACCCTTTCCGTGGCACGCCATAGCAATGCCCGCTCCGTCGTGCGGTCGACGAAACGGGAAACGCTGCGCGCACGTCGGACCCGCCAGCTCGATAGATCGCTTGCGCCCATGATTCGGTACACCGGCATGGGCTCGCCAAAACCACGGAGCGCTTTTCGGCCCAGGAATTCAAAGCGCACATGTCCGTCCGCGAGCTCCTGGCAGGCTCGCGAGACATAGATCTGGTTCGCTTCGGCCGCTGCTTCCAGCCGGGCTGCCAGATGCTGAGCGGCCCCGCCGATCTCGTAGACTTTGGAAAATTCGCTGGCGACCATGTAGGCCACCACGTGACCCGAGTGGAGGCCGACCCGGACCTGAAGCCCGGGATCGCCCAGGCTGCCGACACGCCGGACAAGCTCGATGGCCGCGTGACAGGCCAGGGGCGCATGGTTGTCGTCGGCGATCGGAGCGCCGAATACCGCGGCCAACCCGTCGCCCAACTCTTTACTGACGATGCCGCCAAACTGCCGCACCGCGCCTCTCATCGCCGCAAGCGCCGGCTCAAGACGCAACACCGCCTGCTCCGGCTCCAGTTCGGCAACGAGTCCGGTGGAATCGACGACGTCGGCGCGCAGAATCGTTACAAATCGTCGTTCGCTATCGGGATCGACGCGCTGACGGACCGCCGCTCCGCATTTGGAGCACCAGCTGTCGCCCGGACCAATTGCCGACTGACACGCGAAACAATGCATTCCAGTGCCTTCAACGACTGCCCGGGCAGTCCCCGCTCCAATGCCTACGCGGCGTTCGACCCAACATTACCCATAGGAAGATGCATGGCAATCGGGCCTGCGGCATACGCGATGTTACTGAATGGTGCGTCTCTGGACGAAGCGCACTCCTGGGTGGTAGCGTGACTGCGCACCATAAAATTGCGTGATCGGCCGCAGCGTGACGCGTATTTTCGGCCTGCCCCGCTACAAGTTTTGACAAACAGACATACCGAGGAAAGAGGCGATGGCCGGACTGGTATATAGCGGCAAGGCATTTCGAGACTTGATGAACAGAAACTACTATCCTTTGGCGAACATGAAGAAGAGCGTCGCAAAGCTCAAGGCATCGGACGATATCGATCTGCCAACTTTGGAATATGGCCAATACCACCTGATCTTGAACCCGCCATCGAAGTGGCCGCAGGGAAGCGCCAAATACTGGCACAAGGAGAAGGGCCGAGCCCGCGTCGATCTCAGCACCCAGCCGAACACGCCCGCTGTCCAAGGATGAGCCCGGCGTCATTCCTCTGACGCGATGCGATCTGCTCGATGCCTGCGTCCGGAAATGCTTCAACTCCGAGCCGCCGATCCCAATGAAGACGAAGATCATCACCCACGCGGCAAGCGATGCCTACGCGCACCGGCACGAGATCCGGCTGGAGTGGGAGTACAAGAACGGCGAGGACAAGGCGCCGACGCTGCTCTATCTGACGATGGTCTGTCCGCACAGATCGTGATCTTCAGAAGCGTTCTTAGTTCAAGAACCCATTGCCGCCCCCCGCGCGACAGGCGCGCGGGGCGTCTTGTTGCGACTGATGCCATCCGCCTAAAGCCTGCCGTCCGTCGCTCTGCCGCTTCGAACTCATCCCCCGCGAGAACCCCGTTGTCAGCCTCGTGTAAGTCGAGAGCTGTCGCCGCGACCGCGTCGCGCCTGTCCCACCTGCCGCCATGGGACTGTCGCACGAAGATGATCTGTTGCTCCTCATTGTGCGCGCGAATCGCTTCCTCAGAAGTCGATGGTCGCGCGCGGTGACAGGAGCGACCGATGCCCGTTGGACTGTTGGAGGTCGAAGGCACGATTGATGTCGGCCAGTTCTGGCCGGAGGGGCGGTCGGACGCCGACACCACCAAGGTCGTGGTGGCCATCGCGCCGGATGCGATCCGCTTCCGCAAGAGCGACTCTTCGCCATTCCAGCCGACCCACGTCTTCGAGGGCGCCAAGGTCAAGGGCCGGACCGCAACGGCGCCGATCAAGAACGGCAAGCTCACCGTCCGCCTCCAGGGCATCGACGCACCCGAGTTGCACTATCAGCCGTCGCCGCTGTCGACCGCCGAGAAGAAGGGGCTGACGGAGGCCAAGAAGCAGGCCTATCACGAGGTCACCCATTCCTACCGGCAATTCCTCGGCGCCACCGCGAGCAAGGCGCTGCACGATTTCCTCAGCCGTGCCGGCGAAGCCGCGCTTCCCTGCCGGGTGTTCACCCATGTCGATGCGCCGAACGAGGTGTTCGACACCTATGGAAGGCTGGTCGGCGACATCGAGGTGACGGTCGGAGGCGAGACAATCGACATCAACCACTGGCTGGTCGAACAGGGCTTTGCCTATCCGACATTCTACTCCTCGATGAACGACGATGAGATCAGGGCCATCCTCGCGCTCGCCAAGACCGCGCGCACCAAGAAGCTACCGGTCTGGAAGCATCTCGCCAAAACGATTGGCGCCTTCGACTTCGACCTGCGCGAGCCCAGGGCTGGCGAGACCGCCGTGCTCGCGACCGACAAGGGCCCGGTGATCCCGCCAAAACTCTACCGCCGCTACACCAACTGGTCGGCGCGCAAGAAGGCGAAGATCACGAGCCAGACCTTCCAGAAGTTTTTGAGCGAAGGCTCCGGCGGCAAGCCCGACACCTGCTACGAGATCGATGACTTCCTGGCCAACGGCGTGCACTCGGCAACGCCGCGGAATTTCGCGGAGTTCGTCGAGGGCGGGACAACGATCAAGTTTCAGCCGGAGGGGCTGGTGTTTGGGGAGGCACCGTCGACGCTGGTGGGGGCGGATGGGAAGGTGATTACGACATTCTGAGGCGCAGGAGCCACCAAACAGAAGTGGCCCGCTTCACGCGGCGTCTTGCGAAGACGTCGGCACGTCGTGCCCACTGAGGATGAGTGCAACAGATCCGACCCTCGATTGGAATTTGTCAAAATTAGAATCGTTCCAACCAAAAATCGGGAAGAAAGCGCATAGAGAGTAAGCTGTTCTTACTGCTCACTTACTTATTCTTCCCGAAGCCTTGCGAAATGACGCCGAGCATCCCGCGAGTGAATGCGCTGGACGAGTTTAGATCGATTCCGAGCTGAGGCGTATTGTCACACCTTCGTGTGTCACTGTAGGCCGAGTCCCACAGGCTTTTCTTTGAAGGGGACGACAGTGAAGCGTTTGGTGGGACCGATATGCGCGGCAGCTGTGATGCTGACCGCTTGTCAGGCGCGTGCAGGGGAATCACCGTTCGGCTGGATCTACACCGCCGATGTGCATCCGCAGGGCACGTTTGAATACGAACACAAATCGTTCATGCAGGCCGGGCAGTCGCAGGGGCAGTATTTCTTCATGCAGAACAAGGAGGAGATCGAATACGGCCTCACCAACCAGCTGCAGATTTCCGGCTATTTCAACTGGAGTTATGCCAACGCCTTCCGCAACGGCTTCGACGGGACTACGGGCGGACCGGGCGTGACTCAGTTTCTCGATGCTTCCTTCGACCCGTACTCGCGTTACGAGAAGACGCGCTTCGATTCGGTTTCCTTCGAGGCGATCTACCAGGTTCTCAATCCCGTGACCGATCCGATCGGGCTTGCTCTCTACATCGAGCCGGAGATCGGACCGAAGGAGAAGGAGCTGGAATGGCGGGTGATCTTGCAGAAGAACTTCCTGGACGATCGCCTTATTGCCGCGATCAATATCATGGGCAAGCATGAGCGCGAGGTCTACGCCGACGGCTCGATCGAAAGAGCTTCGCCGATCGACGTGACCTTCGGCATGTCCTATCTGGTGATGCCGAACTGGATGATCGGCTTCGAGACTCGCATCCACAACGAGTTCACCGGCTACTGGTTCAACAATCCCGAACATTCCGCGTTCTTTGCCGGACCCGTCATCCACTACGGCCAGAAGGAATTCTGGTGGACGCTGGCCTGGCGGCACCAACTGCCGATGGTGATCACCTACAACGAGGACCAGGCATCGGTGGTGAAGCACGGACGCATCTACGGCGACGAGCACGCGCGCGATGAGGTGATGTTCCGCCTCGGCGTGCCGTTCGCTGTGAAATGACGTTTCGAGGCAGGCAGTATGAAGTGGACACCACTCCTCACCGCGCCGGCAGCGATCGTTCTGATCGCGCCGGCTGGCGCCACCGTGTATATGAGTGAACAGCAGGCGATGCAGGCGATCTTTCCCGGCGCATCGTTCTCCCCCGCCGGCAGGGCGGGGGTCTTCCGCGCCTCCTCGGGCGGGATCGTCGTGATCGATCGTGTGCTCGGCAAGCACGAATACATTAAATACGCCGTTGGCATCACCGCCGGCGGCACGGTCAAGCACATCGAAATCCTCGAATACAACGAATCCTATGGCTACGAGGTTCGCGAGGCCTCGTGGCGCTCGCAATTCATAGGCAAGAGCGCGAGCTCGCCGCTGCAGCTCAATGTCGATATCAAGAACATCAGCGGCGCGACATTGTCGTGCAAGCACATTACCGATGGCGTGAGACGGGTTGTCGGGCAGTACCAGAGTCTGAGGGGGCAGTAGCCATGAGGCGCGCACGACCGCTGCTGGGCACGATCGTGGAGATCGAGGTCGACGGCGTCGCGCAAGCCGACGCTGAACGAGCGATTGCCCGCGCCTTCGAGGCGGTGTCGCTGGTTCAGCGTCTGATGAGCTTCCACGATGCAGGTAGCGACATCGGACGCATCAATCGCGCGGCGTTCCGAAAGCCCGTGGCAGTCCATCCCTGGACGGCGCGGGTTCTGCGTCACGCGGCAGCGTTTCATGCAGCAAGCAACGGCCTGTTCGACTGCGCGGTCGGCTTCGAGCTGATGCGCCGCGAGTTGCTGCCGTCCAACGACCTCGACCATGTCTGTAAGGGCGACTTCAGCGCAGTCCGCCTGTCGGAAGATCGGTCCGTGCGTCTGACGGCAGCGGTGGCGATCGACCTTGGCGGAATCGCCAAGGGCTACGCGGTGGATCGCGCCGTCGCCTCGCTTCGCGCAGCGGGCGTTCGATGCGCGACTGTCAACGCCGGCGGCGATCTGCGCGTCATGGGCGAGATCGACCAGCCGATCCATGTGCACGTTCCAGGCCGGGGCTTGCTGCAGGCCGGACTTTTGCGCAACGGCGCCATCGCGACCTCCTCCTCCTTCGCCACTGTCGGCCGGAACGGAGCGCCGGAATCGCCGGACTCCACAGCCGACAGACGAGCCTATTCGGTCGTCGCACCAAGCTGCATCGTCGCGGACTCTTTGACAAAGATTCTGGTCCAGAGCGGCGAGCCGCAGCATCCCTGCTTCGGTCGCTTCGGCGCGACGGCTTTCATCAGCGGCGGTGATCTCCAGTCGATGGCGGCCTGATCCATGCGCCTCGGCTTTGTTCAAAAGAGCGCTGTCTGGACCGCAACCGCGGTGGTCGCGCTGACCGGCGCCGCCTGGTTCGTTCTGCACGACCTCATCGACGCCGAGCCCGGTGAATCGGAACGATTGCTATTGATGCTCCACGGCATCTCGGCCTATGCAGTTTTGATCGCAATCGGCTCGCTGCTGCCGTTGCACGTGCGGTCGGGCTGGCACCGGCGCCGCAAGCGATGGACCGGCGGCACCACGCTGGCCATGCTTGCCTTGCTCGCCATGACAGGTCTCGTGCTCTATTACGGGGGCGAACAAACGCGGGAGCCGGCCCGGTGGATCCACATCGCCATCGGGATTGCATGCATGGCGTTGTTTCCTATCCATGCACTACTTGCGGCAACGGTCAGGCGCAGCGCGGACAGCGCGATATCATCTCGGGATGGCGCGGCGGCGAGCGGGAGTCGCGTCGCATCCGCAACCACTGGCCGACGCACCGAAGCGCTTTCGCAGTGAATTCCATTCGATTTGGAACCCAGCCAGCGCTGCACGGCTGTGGAGTCTCGCCCATGAGGTGTTAGGCTAGGCGCCGTCCCATGAAAACGCCACGCGGATAACCACGCTTTCTCTATCCTGTGTGGCGAGTTGCAACGATTCGTCGAGTGGCGGACTCCCTCATGAGATCGACAGGAAGCGCAACGAAAGGGACTCCGAACCCTGTCTCTTTCCCGTCAAACTTGGTTCAGCATTCATTCAAGCGCGAATGCCTATTTTTCCCGGAATAGGTTCCTCGTATCGCCTCTTAGAATCGGGAGAGTTGTCATGAAACTGAAGAGTGCACTTCTGGCCACTGCATTTTCCTTTACGGCACTGTCCACAGTGCCGGCCCTCGCCCATGACGAGTGGTACAGTGGACACCGCGCATTTCATGACGAGCTAGGAGAAGCTCATGAGCGGGCCCACGAGGAGGGGTTTGAGAGCCGTGCCGAGCATCGCGCCTATCACCGCGCCCTCCGTGACCTGCACGGGAGCTATCATGAGGATCGCGGCGACTACGGCTATTACCGGCCGCGCTACAACTACTACAATTATTACTATCCCAGCTACCGCAGCTGGGGATGGTAGGTTCGAGGCGAGGAGAATGAATTATGCGCGCTAGACTTTTGGCCATCAGCGCGAGCATCGGCCTCGCCCTTGCTGCGACCGAAGCAATGGCTCATCCTAAGCTCACATCCTCTGCTCCACCGTCGGACGGCATAGAGCGCGCCGCGCCCACGACCAAGGAAATCCGCCTGAACTTCTCGGAAGGAGTTATTGCCAAATTTTCAGGCCTGGAGTTGCGGGACGAGAGTGGCAAGTCGATTGCTACAGGTACCCCGGCGGTCGACCTGAAGGACAAGAAGCAGCTTGTGGTGCCTCTCGATGCGCCATTGCCGGCGGGTAAGTACCGGGTGATATGGCACGCGGTCTCTGAGGACACCCACCGCGTCAAGGGCGAATACACCTTCACTATCGGCAACTAGTCGTGCAGCTATGGCTCGTCCTCGTCCGCTTCGTGCATTACGCGACGTCTCTCGTCCTATTTGGCTTAGTGCTGTTTCCTTTCTACGCCTATCCGCGAGCGGCAAATCGCGACGGGGGCACCCGCGGGCTGGCAATCTCGCTGTCGGTTTCACTTCTCATCCTTGCCAGCGGCATTTTGTGGTTCATCGGCGTGACGATCAGCATGAGCGGAGGGGGCGCGACTTGGGAAGCGGCCCGATTCGTGCTGACGGATACGTCATTTGGAGCCGTCGCATTCTTGCGTCTCGGAGCGGCGATTGCGGCGATAGGTACCCTTACATTGCTCGTGAGAGGTCCGTCGAAGAAGCTTGAGCTGCTCCTCCTCGCAATATGCGCAATTCTGCTGGGCAGCTTGGCGGGCGTCGGGCACACGCAAATCGAAGATAGCGAAGCTAGAGCAGTGCACACTCTGTCGGACTCTCTCCACCTTGTTGGAGCAGGTGCATGGCTTGGCGGACTCGTTGGTTTGCTTGACCTCGCGGTCGCGTCCTTTCGCGGTAACAAAGAAGCCGAGCGCGATGCTTGCGAAGCTGCGTTGCGTTTTTCCGTTATGGGCTATGCCGCCGTCGCTATCCTGGTCGTATCCGGTCTAATCAATTCCTGGTTCCTTGTGGGCTCGTTCTGGAACTTGATCACGACAACGTACGGCCAATTGCTTCTGCTAAAGCTTCTACTCTTTTCCGCCATGGTTGCGTTCGCCGGTTTCAATCGCTTCTTCGTCGTCCCCACCCTACTGGAGTCAAGTACAGCGGACATGAAACGCGGCCTTCGCAAACTCCTGATCAACGCGGTTGCCGAACAGAGCCTTGGTCTAGCTATCATCCTGATCGTTAGCTTTCTGGGCGTCACTGAACCTGCTGCCACCTCATAGCCCTTCACGCACCGACGGCGTATGGCAGGCCCCCGATTCCGAGCGCGAAAGACAATGCACATTTGCTGCAGCACAAGAGTTGATCCCATTGTGAGGGCGCCGCCTTCCGCGATGCATCGGCATCTCGCTCGACCGACTCTTAAATCGATCGTGCGCGGCGGGCTTAGCCATCCTTTTCAAGGAACGGTTTGCCGGCCAAGTCTGAATTGCAGTGAGAGTGCACTTAATTGAGCCTGAGATCGCGATCGCCGCGAAGCCTCACCAAACCGGCCGAGTTCGGCACGGGCTCGTCGCCGCGCTGCTGAACGACCTGAGCGGGAGGTACCGGCCGTTGATGGCGATCGTCCCCAAAACAAAAACGGCCCGCGCGATGCGGGCCATTTTCATATCGGATCCGGTCAATCCGAATTTGGTTGCGGGGATAGGATTTGAACCTATGACCTTCAGGTTATGAGCCTGACGAGCTACCGGGCTGCTCCACCCCGCGTTAAACACTTGCTTTGCCTTCGCCAAAAGCCGGGGACGGTCGGTTGAGGCCCGCGCTGTTCGCGTGGCTTGCCTCACTCGTCCCAAAGGCTTCCTTGGAAGGCAACCCCGGGCAACGCCCATCGGGTGCGGGGCGTATGTATCAAGGCGGGCCGGCTTTGGAAAGGGCTGCGGGAACGTTTTTTTCGACTTTATGACAACGGATGGACCGATTTTGGGTCCATTTGGCATGCACTTGCCAGGAGTTCCGCAAAGGGCCAGCTTGGCCGCAACAAAATCAGGGCCGGACGCCTATTTTAGGGAGGAACGCCATGGACCGTGCCTTGGACCCAGCCTTGGATCACGCCTTGGAGCCGTCCCTGGCAAGCACCCCGCTGCGGGCGCTGCAGGATGCCTTCCATGCCATGGTCGCGCGGTCGCGGGCCGAGCCGGCGCCTGACCTCGCCGAACGGCTCGACCGGCTGGCGCGGCTGCGCGCGGTGGTCGCGGACAACGAGGAGCGCTTGCGGCAGGCGATCTCGGCCGATTTCGGCCACCGCTCGGCGGTCGAGACCACGATTGCCGAGACCATGCTGGTGTTCTCCGAAATCCGGCATGCCACAAAACATTTGAAGAGCTGGATGACATCACAGCGGGTCGCGACCGCGCTGCAATTCCTGCCCGCGCGCAACCGGCTGATGCCGCAGCCGCTCGGCGTGATCGGCATCATCGCGCCCTGGAATTATCCGCTGCAGCTCACGCTCGCGCCCGCGATCGGCGCGCTTGCCGCCGGCAACCGTGTCATAATCAAGCCGAGCGAGCTCGTGCCGCATTTTTCGGCGCTGCTGAAGGAAACGGTCGGGCAGAGGTTCGATGCCACCGAAGTGCTCGTCACCGGCATCGAGGACGAGATCGCAAAGGGCTTTGCGCACCTGCCGTTCGATCATCTCGTCTTCACCGGCTCGACGCGGGTCGGGCGGCTGGTCGCGGAGGCTGCGGGACGCAATCTGACTCCCGTCACGCTTGAGCTCGGCGGCAAGTCGCCGGCGATCATCGACGCCTCGGCGGATCTCAACGAGGCGGCCGAGCGCATCGCCTATGGAAAGCTGCTCAATGCCGGGCAGACCTGCATCGCGCCGGACTATGTGCTGGTGCCGGAGAATTCGGTGCAGTCCTTTGCCGAAAAGGTGCGCGCGCAGATGCGGCGCATGTTCGGCACCGATCCCGCCAACAAGGACTACACCTCCGTTATTTCCGACCGGCACTATGCGCGGCTCGAAGGCCTCGTCGCAGATGCGGCCCAGCGCGGCGCCAGGATCCTGCAGCCGGCAAGGCCCGACGATCCCAACTGGAAGGCGCACCGCAAATTCCCGCCGACGCTGATCCTCAGCGCGACCGAAGCGATGGCGGTGATGCAGGAGGAGATCTTTGGGCCCGTGCTACCGCTGCTGGGCTATCGCGATCCGGACGACGCCATCGCCTTCGTCAACGCCCGCGACCGGCCGCTGGCGCTGTACTGGTTCGGCAAGGACAGCAACGCGCGCGACGAGGTGCTGTCACGCACCATCTCCGGCGGCGTCACAATCAACGACTGCCTGTTCCACTTCACGCAAATCAACCAGCCGATGGGCGGCGTCGGCGCATCCGGCACCGGCGCCTATCACGGCGAATGGGGCTTTCGCACCTTCAGCAAGCTGAAGCCGGTGTTCTATCGCTCCAAGTTCAACCGCCTCGCCGACCTCTATCCGCCCTATGGCGGCAAGATCGCGCGGCTGGAGAAGTTGATGCGGTTCATGTCGTAGGCTGTCTCAACGCCGTCATGCGAGCGCAGCGAAGCAGTTCGACTTAGGCGATGCTGCTACCACATCGTCGTCCTGGCGAAAGCCAGGACCCATTACCCCATAAGGTGATTGCAGCGCGAGACTGGTCACCGCGAGTCTTCGCCAAACTTCTCCCTGTGGTTATGGGTCCCGGATCTGCGCGCGCTTAGGGCGCGCTTGTCCGGGACGACATCGGGGGTAAAGCTCTCGCGCGCGTGCAAATCAAACAGGACTCAATTCAGCAAGAACCCGTCAATTCAGCAAGAACCCGCCGTCCACGGTGACCACACTGCCCGTCATGTAGCGCGACGCGTTCGACGCCAGCAGCAGGATCGCGCCGTCGAGATCGGACTCGGCGCCGACGCGGCGCTGCGGGATGCGTTTGGCGAGGCGCTCGCCTGCGGGCGTCGACCAGAAGGCGTGGTTCATCTCGGTGTCGATATAGCCGGGCGCGAGCGCGTTGATGCGGATGCTCTGCCCGGCGAGCTCCAGCGCCATCGCCCTGGTCGCCTGGATGATGCCGGCCTTGGAGATCGCGTAGGGCGACACCGCCTTGAGCACGCCGGTGCCGAGCACGGAGGCGATGTTGACGATGTTGCCCGGCTGCTTGCGCGCGATCATGCGCCGCGCCACTTCCGTCGCGAGGAAATAGGCGCCCTTCAGGTTGGCGCCGATCACGGCATCCCAATCGGCCTCGGTCTGCTCGGTCGCGAGTTTCTCGATGGCGATGCCGGCATTGTTGATCAGCACGGTGATGGGCCCGAGCGCGGCTTCCACCGCATCGACCGCCCTGGCGATCGACGCGGTGTCGGTGACGTCGAGCGCGACGGCGGCGGCGCGGCCGCCCTTGCCGCGGATTTCTTCTTCCAGGCTTTTCAGTTTGTCGGTCTGCCGCGCGGCGAGCGCGACGGATGCGCCATGGGCCGCCAGCACCCGGGCGAATTGCCGCCCCAGCCCCTGGCTCGCGCCGGTCACAAGGATGGTTTCTTTACTGACGTCGAATAGGTCTGACATGACGATTTCCCTGGGCATAATCGCTGAGCTTTTGCAGCCATCAATACAGACGATTTTAGCGATCTGAAACCGGAATGATCGGTTCGGCGTTCATTCGTTCCAGCGCGGCAACGTTCCCCGAGGTGAGCTCGCACGCATGAACAGTTTCGATCTCGCGGTCTATGCGGCACTCGCCATCGCGGTCGGCCTCGGATTCAGGACCGGGCTGCTGCGCAGCGCCATGACCATCCTCGCCTATCTCCTCGCCGCGCCGATGGCGGTGGCGTTGATGCCGCTCATCGCGCCGCAGATCGCAGCCAATCCAAATTCGCCGCTGCTCCAGAACTGGATCTGGTTCTTCGCCATCTTCGTGGTGGTCGGCATGCTGCTCGGGCATATCGGCCGCATCGCGCTGAACGACACCATCGGCGAGGCCGGTATTGGCGACCGGCTCGGCGGCGCTGCGCTCGGCGCCATCAGGGTCGGCCTCGTCGCCATCACGCTGGTAGCGGTGTTCGACCAGATCGTGCCGGCCAACCGCGAGCCGCCGTTCCTCGCCGGCTCGCATCTGCGGCCGTTGTTCTCGACGGTGGGGCGGATGGGATTCAAATCGCTGCCGCCGGAAGCGGCTGCCGCGATCGACCGGCTCAAGCAGGAGCGGCGCATCTAGGGCGCATTTGCATCGCCGCAGCGCGCGCCATGCATTTTGAAGCGAGCCCGTCCCTTATCAGCGGCATCGATGTTGGCTAGAGTGGCCGCATCCAAAACCTGCCTGACATTACGGGAGTGAAACAGTGGATCTTGGGATCAAAGGTCGCCGCGCCATCGTCTGCGCATCCAGCAAGGGCCTCGGGCGCGCCTGCGCCATCGCGCTGGCGGAGGCCGGCGTTCACGTCACGCTGACCGCGCGTGGTGCTGAAGCCCTGAAGAAGACCGCCGACAATATCCGCAAAGCCTATCCTGACGTGACCGTCACCGAGATCGTCGGCGACATTACGACGCCGGCGGGCCGCGAGGCCGTGCTGAAGGCGTGCCCCGAGCCGGATATCCTGATCAACAATGCCGGCGGCCCGCCGCCCGGCGATTTCCGCAACTGGACCCGCGACGACTGGATCAAGGCGATCGACGCCAACATGCTGACGCCGATCGAGCTGATCAAGGCCACGGTGGACGGCATGATGGCGCGCAAGTTCGGCCGCATCGTCAACATCACCTCGGCCGCGGTCAAGGCGCCGATCGACATCCTCGGCCTTTCCAACGGCGCGCGCGCCGGCCTCACCGGCTTCATCGCCGGCCTGTCGCGCAAGACGGTGATCAACAACGTCACCATCAACGGCCTGTTGCCTGGCCCGTTCGAGACCGACCGCCTCACCGGCACCGCCAAGGCCGAAGCCGACAAGCGCGGCGTCACGCCGGAGCAGATCCTTGCCGACCGTGCCAAGCTCAACCCTGCGGGGCGCTTCGGCCAGCCCGACGAGTTCGGCTACGCCTGCGCCTTCCTGTGCGGCGCCAAGGCCGGCTTCATCACCGGGCAGAACATTTTGCTCGATGGCGGCGCGTTCCCGGGAACGCTGTAAGGCTCTCCGCTCTCTCCCCGTCATTGCGAGGAGCCCTCGCGACGAAACAATCCAGACTGCCGCCGCGGAAAGATTCTGGATTGCTTCGCTGCGCTCGCAATGACGAGAATGGGGTGGCGACCTTCCGACACAACAGCCACAACACGCTGCCTCGCCCGGGCGCCCGCTCCCTCCCCGTGACTGCGGGGAGAGAGCGGTCTTATGAAGTTACCGCTGCTTCGTCGCTTCGTCCTCGTCGCGCTCGCTGGGGTCGGAGGAATCGGCGGTGAGACGCTCATTGGCCCAGTCGATACCGAACTCGTCGAGTCCAGCGGCGAGCAGATCGCCCAGCATGGGCTCGCCGAGCAGATAGTGCACCGTTTCACGGCGCGGGCTGCCATACGCACCCCGCGCCTCCACGGCACGGGCGCGCAAATCGTCCCAATCATCGATGGTGCCGTCGCCGCGACCGAGCCAGGTCAGCGCGACGAGATCGATCTGTTCGTCCTCGTTCAAGACGATCATGAAGCTGCCGAGCTCGTGGCCGACCGGATCGGAGCCGTTGTCCTCGAGGACGTCGATCGCGTCGTCATCGCTCGGGTTCGAGCCGGAATCCGGATCGGAAGCCGCCTCCTTGACGTCGAATTCGCGCGCCTTCTCGATGATGAAGGCGACCTTGTCCGCGGAAATCGCAAGCTCTGGCATGGCTCCCTCTCCAGCTTCTTTCCGGTTCCCCGCGATAACGCCACATCACCTCAGATGATCCATTGCGCTTGATGGCGGAAAGTGCGCATGTTCCAACGCAAGAGCAAGAACACGGGGATGCGCCGGATGCAGTGGAAGGTCGGCAAGGTCAGGATCACGAAATTCGTCGAAATGGAGACGGTGGGCTCGACCCGCTTCATCCTGCCGGCAGCGACCAACGACGAAATCCGCAAACTGCCCTGGCTGATCCCGCAGTTCGCCACCGAAGAAGGCCGGCTGAAGATGTCGATCCACTCGCTTGTGGTGGAGACGCCTACGCGCCGGATCGTGGTCGACACCGGCCTTGGCAACGACAAGCAGGGCCGCGGCGTCCCGACCTGGAACAACCGCAGCACGCCGTTTCTGGAAACCATGACCGCGGCGGGTTTTCCGCCTGACAGCATCGACACCGTGCTGTGCACGCATCTTCACGTCGACCACGTCGGCTGGAACACGAGGCTGGTCGACGGCCGATGGGTGCCGACCTTTCCGAAGGCGCGCTACGTCTTCGGCAGGACCGAATATGAATACTGGCGCGATTACACGGCCGAGCCGGACAAGGTTGCGGTGTTCAACGATTCCGTGAAGCCAGTCGTCGATGCTGACCAGGCCGAGTTGATCCCGAGCGACCACCGGCTCTGCGAGGAAATCAAGCTGATCCCGACCCCGGGCCACAGTCCCGGGCACATGAGCGTCCTGATCGAGTCCGGTGGCGAGCAGGGGCTTCTGACCGGCGACGTCGCCCATCATCCCTGCCAGATGGCGCATCTCGACTGGTGCTCGGTCGTCGATTCCGAGCCCGCTCAATCGGCGGCAACCCGGCACGAGATGTTCTCGCGTTTTGCCGACACGCCGACGCTGGTGATCGGCGGCCATTATTCGGCAGGGCATATCAAGCGGGCGGGAGACGCGTTCAGGTTTGTGGCGTTGCAATCGTAGCGTGGGCAAAGCGACGCGTGCCCACCGTCTCCGGGCCATTAAAAAGAATGGTGGGCACGGCGCTCCGCGCCTTTGCCCACCCAACAAAGATTGGCAGCAATGCGCCGCGCCATAGGCGGTTGAATTTCCCGCCGCCCTGTTCCATGAAGCTGTTCAACCGATCGGTCCATTCCCAGGGAGAAACGAGAATGAAGCTTGTTCGTTACGGCGAGAAGGGTGCGGAAAAGCCCGGCCTGATCGATAGATCCGGCCAGTTGCGCGACCTGTCGGCGCATGTGAAGGACCTGACCGGTGAAGCCTATTCGCCTGATACCCTGAAGAAGCTGGCAGGCCTCGACCCCGCCTCGCTGCCCGCCGTGTCGGGCAAGCCGCGGTTCGGCGCACCGGTCACCGGCATTTCGAAATTCGTCGCCATCGGCCTCAATTACAGCGACCACGCCAAGGAGACCGGCGCTGCGATCCCGAGCGAGCCGATCATCTTCATGAAGGCGAACACCTCGCTGTCCGGCCCGAACGACGCCGTCGAAAAGCCGCGCGGCTCGACCAAGCTCGACTGGGAGGTCGAGATCGCCGCGATCATCGGCACCCGTGCCAAATATGTCTCGGAAGCCGACGCGCTGAACTACGTCGCCGGCTATTGCGTCTGCAACGACGTCTCCGAGCGCAACTTCCAGACCGAGCGCCTGGGCCAGTGGACCAAGGGCAAGTCGCACGACACGTTCGGCCCGCTCGGCCCGTGGCTCGCCACCAAGGACGAGATCAAGAACGTGCAGGACCTGTCGATGTGGCTCGATGTCAACGGCCAGCGTCGCCAGACCGGCTCGACCAAGACCATGATCTTCTCCATGGCGAAGTGCGTCTCCTACGTCTCGCAGTTCATGACGCTCCTGCCCGGCGACATCATCACCACGGGCACCCCGCCCGGCGTCGGCCTCGGCATGAAGCCGCCGACCTTCCTCAATGTCGGCGACGTCGTCACGCTCGGCATCGAAGGTCTCGGCGAGCAGCGCCAGGAGATCATCGCGGCGTAAGCTGCTGCCCTCTCCCGTCATTGCGAGCGAAGCGAAGCAATCCAGAGATCGTCCTACAGAGGCAGTCTGGATTGCTTCGTCGCTCCAGCGCAAAATTGCTTCGCAATTTTGTCGCTTCGCTCCTCGCAATGACGAACTACAACTTTCATTGTGGGATGTTCGCCATGAAACTCACCTTCTCCCCCGCCTCGCCCTTCGCCCGCAAGGTGCGCATCGCCGCGATCGAGCTCGGGCTGATCGACAAGATCGAGCTCGTGCCCGCAACCGTCGCGCCGGGCACGGCCAACGAGGATTATTCGCGCATCACGCCGCTGAAGAAGCTGCCGGTGCTGATCACCAATGACGGCGACGTGGTTTTGGACTCCTACGTCATCGTCGAATATCTCAACGAGATTGCCGGCGGCAGCCTGATCCCCGGCTACGGTCCGCGGCGCTGGAAGGCCAAGACCAACCACTCGCTGCTCAACGGCATGCTCGATTCCATGCTGCTGTGCCGCTACGAGAAGATGGTGCGGCCGCAGGGCCTGCAATGGCAGGCCTGGTCGGACGACCATTGGAACAGGGCCTGGACCGGCATGGCGCGCTTCGAGAACATGCCGGAGGTGCTGAACGGCCCGTTCGACGTCTCGCAGATCGGCCTCGCTTGCGTGCTCGGCTATGCCGACTTCCGCTTCGCCGATTGCGGCTGGCGCAAGGCTTATCCGAAGCTCGACGCCTTCCATCAGAAGATGCTGGAGCGGCCTTCCGTGAAGATCTCGGTGCCGCCTCCAGCGTAAATCGCAGGAGCTCTCATGAGCCTGAAATATTCGGTCGGCGATCTCACCATTCATCGCGTCATCGAGCAGGAAGTCCCCTTCTTCTCGGCGCTGGAGTTCATTCCGGGGCTGACAGCGGAGGTGCTGGCCGAGAACCGGGCCTGGATGCGGCAGGCCAAGGCACTGGACGATGCGGACACGCTGATCCTGTGCTTCCAGTCCTACGTGGTGAAGACGCCGCATCACACCATCCTGATCGACAGCTGCATCGGCAACGACAAGCCGCGGCCGCAGCGGCCGAAATGGCACTTGAAGACCGACGACACCTATTTGCGCGGCCTTGCCGCCGCCGGGGTTTCGGCGGGCGACATCGACTTCGTGATGTGCACGCATCTGCATGCCGATCACGTCGGCTGGAACACCCGGCTCGAGAACGGCCGATGGGTGCCGACCTTCCCCAAGGCGCGCTATGTCTTCGCCAAGCGGGAATTCGACTACTGGACCGAGAACAATGCGAAGGCTGAGGTTCCGCCCTTTGCCGACAGCGTGTTGCCGGTGGTGGAGGCGGGGCGTCACGAACTCGTCGGCGGCGACCATCAGATCGGCGATCACATCCGCATCCTGCCGACGCCCGGCCACACGCCGGGCCATGTCGCCTTCGCCATCGGACGCGGCAAGGACGATGCGGTGTTCTCCGGCGATCTCATCCACTCGCCGCTACAGGCGCTCTATCCGGAGCTGTCGATGAAATTCGACGTCGATCAGGCCACAGCGGCGAAAACGCGCCGCAGCTTCCTGGAGCGCTATTGCGACAGCGACACGCTGTGCTGCACCGCGCATTTCCCCTCGCCGTCGGTCGGGAAGATCAGGCGCAAGGGCAGCGGATTCGTCTGCGCGGCGGTGTGATCTAGGACGGCTCGCGCTGCGAACTCCCATCCTCCCCTGGAGGGGGAGGATCGGTTCGCATGGAGCGAAGCGGAATGCGAACCGAGGTGGGGTGACGGTCTATCCTCGTTCAACACTGCCCGTGGGGAGAGATCACCCCACCCCGCTCGCGCTGCGCGCGATCGACCCTCCCCCTCCAGGGGAGGGTAAGAGCTCCTGCCCTCACGGAGGAAACGATGACAACGCTCCCCGACATCCCCCTTCCCGCCAGCATCCGCTCGCGTTACGTCGACGGCATCAACGGCTTGCGCGTGCATGTGCTGGAAGCCGGCTTCGAGACCAAGGGCCGGCCCTGCATCCTCCTGCTGCACGGCTTTCCCGAGCTTGCCTTCTCCTGGCGCAAGGTGATGCCGGCGCTCGCAGCCGCCGGCTATCACGCGATCGCGCCGGACCAGCGCGGCTATGGACGTACGACGGGATGGAGCGCCGAGTACGACGACGATCTCGCGCCCTTCTCGCTCTTCAGCCTGGTGCGTGATGCGCTCGCCCTGGTGTCGGCTTTCGGCTACAGACAGGTTGATGTGGTCGGGCATGATTTCGGCAGCCCGGTCGCGGCCTGGTGCGCGCTGATCCGGCCCGACGTGTTTCACTCAGTGACGATGATGAGCGCGCCGTTTGGCGGGCCCCCGCCGCTGCCCTTCAACACGGTCGACACGCCGGCAAAGCCTGCGGCCGAAGATTCCGTGCATCGCGAGCTCGCCGCGCTGCCGCGCCCGCGAAAACACTATCAATGGTACTATTCGACACGCGCGGCCAACGCCGACATGCACCGCGCGCCCCAGGGCGTGCACGATTTCCTGCGCGCCTACTATCATCACAAGAGCGCGGACTGGACCGGCAACAAACCCTACCCGCTGGAATCGTGGTCGGCGAACGAACTGGCGAAGCTGCCGACCTATTACGTCATGGACCTGAATGAGACCATGCCTGAGACGGTGGCGAAAGAGATGCCGTCGCCGGCCGCGATCGCCGCCAATCAATGGTTGCCCGATCGCGAGCTCGCCTATTACGCCGCCGAATATGGCCGCACCGGATTCCAGGGTGGGCTGCAATGGTATCGCTGCGGTACGTCGGGCGCTTTCAATCGCGAACTGCAACTGTTCTCCGGCCGCAGCATCGACGTGCCCTCCTGCTTCATCTCGGGCAAGCAGGATTGGGGCACCTATCAGCGCCCCGGCGTGTTCGAGGCGATGCAGGCGCGCGCCTGCACGAAGATGCTCGGCTGCCATCTCGTCGATGGCGCCGGCCATTGGGTGCAGCAGGAGCAGCCGGCCGAAGTCACCCGGTTGCTGCTGGACTTCCTCGCAAAGGCCGGCACCGGCTGATTTGACCGGGGAACCGCGGCGTCTTATATAGTTTAGAATAATTCTAAACTCGTGACAGGGCCGTCGTGAAGAATTTTGCCGATCTGACCGAGCGCGAGGTGCTTGCGGTCGCGATCTCCTCCGAGGAGGAGGACAGTCGCATTTACATGACCTTCGCCGAGGACCTGAAGGAGCGCTATCCGGATTCGGCAAAGCTGTTCGAGCAGATGGCTGAGGAGGAGCGCGGCCATCGGCACATGCTACTGGAAATGTACGAGCAGCGTTTCGGCCAGCACCTGCCGCCGATCCGCCGCGAGGACGTCAAGGGCTTTTTGCGCCGCCGCCCGATCTGGCTGACCAAGAACCTGCCGCTCGATACGATCCGCAGAGAAGTCGAGACCATGGAGCTCGAGGCCGAGCGCTTCTATGCGAAGGCCGCCGAGCAGGCCGAGGACGTCAACGTCCGCCGGCTGCTCGGCGACCTCGCCGAGGCCGAGAAGAGCCACGAGAACACTGCCGCCAGACTGACGGGCGAGATCCTCAAGCCCGACGTGCGCGCCGAGGAAGACCGGACGCGGCGACGGATGTTCGTGCTGCAATATGTGCAGCCGGGCCTCGCCGGGTTGATGGACGGATCGGTCTCGACGCTGGCGCCGCTCTTTGCGGCAGCCTTTGCCACGCACCAGAACTGGCAGACATTTCTTGTGGGCCTTGCCGCATCGATCGGCGCCGGCATCAGCATGGGCTTTGCGGAGGCGCTGTCCGATGACGGTTCGCTGACCGGGCGCGGCTCGCCCTGGCTGCGCGGCCTCACCTGCGGCGCAATGACGACGCTCGGCGGACTCGGCCACACCGCGCCCTATCTCGTGCCGGACAGCTGGGCCAACGCATTCTGGATTGCAACCGCAATCGCCTGCGTCGTCGTGTTCTTCGAATTGTGGGCGATCGCCTTCATCCGCGCGCGCTACATGGACACACCGTTCCTCCAGGCCGTATTCCAGATCGTGCTCGGCGGCGCCATCGTGCTGGCGGTGGGGATCGTGATCGGGGCGGCGTAGTAGCCTCACCGGCCGTTGTCATCGCCCGCGAAAGCGGGCGATCCAGTACGCCGCGCCAGATATGGTGAGAGCGAGCTCTCCAACGAAGGCCTCTGGAATACTGGATCGCCCGGTCAAGCCGGGCGATGACAGCGAGTTCTTGAACTCCGTCCGCTCCGTCCCGCCCGAATATCAATCGCGATCAAACAGCCGTTGCGGCATTCGGCCAAACTGCGCATCATCGTCCAACAAGAAGAATAGGAGAGGTGCCGTGGCCAAATCGCAATGGAGTTTCAAGAGCGCGGTCGAGCTGTCGACCGCGTTGACCGCGAAGAAGGTCTCGGCGGTCGAGCTCACCGAGGATGCGATCGACCGCATCGAACGTCACGACGGCAAGATCAACGCGATCTGCGTGCGCGATTTCGATCGCGCGCTCGTTGCGGCGCGCGAGGCGGACGCTGCGCTGGCGCGCGGCGAAAGCAAACCGCTGCTCGGCCTCCCCGTCACCGTGAAGGAGTCCTTCAACGTCGCCGGCCTCCCCACGACCTGGGGCTGGACGCCGCAGAAGGATTTCAAGCCGGCGGAGGACGCACTGTCGATCACCCGGGTGAAGAACGCCGGCGGCATCATCCTCGGCAAGACCAACGTTCCCGTCGGCTTGGGCGATTGGCAGAGCTACAACGAGATCTACGGCACCACGAACAATCCGTTCGATCTCGACCGCACGCCCGGCGGCTCATCGGGCGGCTCGTCTGCGGCGCTCGCAGCCGGCTACGGACCGCTCTCGCTCGGCTCCGACATCGGCGGCTCGCTGCGGGTGCCCGCCTTCCATTGCGGGGTCTATGCGCACAAGCCGAGCTACAATCTCTGCCCGACGCGCGGCCATACGCCGCCGCCATTTCCGGCCATCCCGATGGAGCGCGACATGGCCGTTATCGGTCCGATGGCGCGGAGTGCGGCCGATCTGTCCCTGCTCCTGGAGGTGATGGCAGGTCCCGATCCGCTGGACCTCGGCATCGGATACAAGCTCGCGCTACCGGAGGCGCGACACCACGCGCTGAAGGATTTTCGGGTGCTGGTGATCGACAGCCACCCGTTGCTGCCAGCGAATGCTGACGTTCGCGGCGCGATCGAGAAGCTGGCGGGCCGATTGGCGAGCATGGGCACGCGTGTCGCACGCGAGAGCCCGCTGTTTCCGGATTTCACGGAAGCCTCGCGCCTCTACATGCGCATGCTGATGAGCTTTCTCGGCGCGTTCTTTCCGCCCGACATTCTCGCCGGCGCGCGTGCGGGGGCGGCGCAACTCTCACCTGAGGACAAGAGCCTTACAGCAGAGCGGCTGCGCGGCATGACCTACACGCATCAGGCCTGGGTGTTCGACGAGGGCGCCCGCGCCGGGCTGCGCGCGCAATGGCGGCAATTGTTCAGGACATTCGATGCGGTGATCTGCCCGATCATGCCGACACCGGCCTATCCGCATGATCATTCGCCGCAGCAGGAGACGCGCCGGATCAACATCGACGGTAAGGACCATTTCTATCCGGACCAGCTTGCCTGGCCCGGCATCGCCACGCTGACGGGCCTGCCGGCAACGGCCATTCCGCTCGGTCTGTCGAAGGACGGCCTGCCGGTCGGCGTGCAGATCATCGGTCCCTTCCTTGAGGACCGGACGCCGCTCAAGCTCGCCGAGCTGATCGAGCGCGAGTTCGGCGGATTCGTGCCGCCGAAGATGTTTGACGACTAGTCCTTCCCGTCATTACGAGCCAACGGGTCCGCGCGAAGCGCGGCCCGATGACAGGCTCCGCGAAGCAATCCAGACTGTCACCGCGGAACGATTCTGGATTGCTTCGTCGCAAGGGCTCCTCGCAATGACGAGGTAAAAACAACGTCGAGATTTTGCGCTACGCACACCCCCGGGAGGGAGAAAATAGAATGAGCAACGACCTCGAACAGCTCACCGCGCTCAACCGCGACTATGTCGCCTCCGTGCAGAACAGCGACGTCAAGCGCTTCGACGAGATCCTGGCGCCGGAATTCTACTGCTCCAATCCCGACAAGACGCTGGTCGATCGCACAGCCTTCCTGGAGCAGACGGCGCGGCCAATCGCGATTCGCAACTTGCATGCGCATGACGTCATCATCCGCATCATGGGCGACTTCGCCATCATCCACGCCGCGACCAGCTACACCACGGCGGATGGCCAGCAGGCGACCGGGCGATATACCGATTGCTGGACGAAGACGAACGGGAGGTGGCTCGCCGTATCCGCGCACGTTTCGCGGTGAGATCGTGATGCGGTGAGGTCGTGGAAGGGTGAGGCAGGCACGCTGCCGCTCCACCGCCAGCTGTCATGCCCCGGCTTGACCGGGGCATCCAGTACGCCGCGGCCGCAGTTCGTTCACACAACTTCTGCCGCGGCGTACTGGATCGCCCGGTCGAGCCGGGCGATGACACCTGAATTGGGGCGACAAGCCTGAGCAGCCGGCAAACGCCAGCGCTCAACTATCGAACACGATCACGCTGCGCAGCGTCTTGCCGGCTTTCATGTTGGCAAAGCCCTCGTTGATCTCGTTTAGCTTCAGCTTGGCCGAGATCCAGTCCTCCAGGTGCAGCCGGCCGCGCAGGTAGAAATCGACCAGGCGCGGCATGTCGACGCGGAAATGGTTGGAGCCCATCGAGGAGCCCTGGATCTTGCGCTCGCGCAGGAAGTCGAAGCCGTGCAGCTCGATCTTCTGCCCGAACGGGATCATGCCGACGATCGTCGCAGTGCCGCCCGAAGCGAGCATGGCAAAGGCCTGCTCCGCAGTCTCCTTGCGGCCAAGCACCTCGAAGGAATGATGCACGCCGCCATTGGTGAGATCGCGTACCTGCTTCACAACGTCGCCGTCGGCGGGGTTGATGATGTCGGTCGCTCCCAGCTTGGTCGCGAGCTGGAGTTTTGCCGGATTGGTATCGATGGCGATGATGCGGCCGGCGCCGGCGATCTGCGCGCCGTTGATCGCGGCCATGCCGACGCCGCCGCAGCCGATCACCGCCACGGTCTCGCCGGCCGTCACCTTTGCCGTGTTCACGACCGCGCCGTAGCCGGTGATGACGCCGCAACCGATCAGCGCGGCGAGATCCAGCGGCATCTCCTTCCTGATTTTGACGATCGCGTTCTCGTGCACCAGCATCTGCTCGGCGAAGGACGAGAGGTTGAGAAACTGGTGCAGCTTCTCCGGTCTGGACCACTGCATCCGGTTGGAGACGCCCGGCAGCATCTTCACCGTGGTGTCGGTGCAGAGCACGGTGCGCCCCGTCGTGCAGTTGTCGCAGGTGCCGCAGAAGACCGAGAGGCAGGTGACGACGTGATCGCCGGGCTTGACGTAAGTGACGTCGGAGCCGACCTGTTCGACCACGCCGGCGGACTCGTGCCCAAGCACCGCGGGCAGCGGATGCGGATAGAGCCCCTCCATGAAGTGCAGATCGGAGTGACAGAGGCCGGCGACCGCCGTGCGGATCAGGACCTCGCGCGGGCCCGGCTTCGGCAGGCTGATATCCTCGATGACGAGCGGCTGGTTGACTTCATAGAGGACGGCGGCCTTCATCGGTGTTTCCTCGGTGTTGTTGTTTCGTTTTACCTCTCCCATGGGGAGAGGTCGGCGCGAAGCGCCGGGTGAGGGGTTACGCTCCCTCGTGGGACCTGGACCCCTCACCCGATTTGCTGCGCAAATCGACCTCTCCCTACGGGAGAGGTGAAGAGCCTACGCCGCCAGAACCAGTTCGCCAACCTCGCTCATGCCGGCGTCGCGATCGCCGAGCAGCAGCGCGGCGATCTTCTGCTGCACTGGATTTTCCGTCAGCCGGAACGGATCGCTCGGCAACACGCGGTGGTCGATCACGAGACGCGACAGCAACAGCCGGCGCGCATCGCCGCGCATGTCGTGGATGCGATGCCCTTCCCAGGCCAGCGCGACGGCGCTGGCGACATGATAGAGCAGGCTGGTGGCGCGACGCGCGTCCGCCTCGTTGTCGGCCTTGCCCGCGACCTCGCGTGCGAAGCCGACGGCACGATCGACAAGACCGCGCAGATTATCACGCCAGGCCTGCGGCACGGACGCGCTGTCGTCGAGCCGGGCATGCAGATCCGCGGCCAGCGCGGATTCCGCGCCATGGCGGCCGACCGCGCGCCGCAGCGCATCGATCGCGACGATGTTTCCGGTGCCTTCCCAGACCGAGCCGAGATGGGCATCGCGCAGCAGGCGGGCGGTGGCGAACTCCTCGATATAACCGATGCCGCCGCGCATCTCGAGCGCATCGCCGCAGACCTTTCGCGCATCGCGCGTGGCGCGGAACTTCAGCGTTGGTGTGAGAATGCGCAAGAGTGCCGCCGCATCCTGGCTGCCGGCCTCGGCGCGATCGAGCGCGTCGGCGGTGAGGAAGCTCATCGACAGCGCCTGCTCGACCGGCAGCATGATCTTCAGCATCTGCCGGCGACCGAGCGGCAGGTCGATGATGCGGTTGCCGAACACCACGCGGTTCTTCGCGACCGTCATTGCGTCGTGATAGGCCCGGCGCATCAGCGCGGCGGATTTGACGCCATTTGAGAGCCGCGACGAGTTCACCATCTCGGCCATCTGCACGAAGCCGCGGTCGAGCTTGCCGACGGCATAGGCGATCGCGCCTTCGAGCTTGATCTCGCCCGAGGCCATCGAGCGCGTGCCGAGCTTGTCCTTGAGACGCACGATCCGGTAGTGGTTCTGCGCGCCGTCGTCGAGGAAGCGCGGCATCAGGAACAGGCCGACACCGCGGGTGCCGAGGCCGGCGCCTTCGGGCCGCGCCAGCAGCATCACGACCTTGGCGTCGGCATTCGAGCAGAACCATTTTTCGCCATAAAGGCGCCAATGGTCGCCCTCCTGCACCGCGCGCGAGGTCAGCGTGCCGACGTCGGAGCCGCCTTCCTTCTCGGTCATGAACTGGCCGCCCTGGGTCAGCTTGCTCATGTCCGTCTGCGTGAGACCATCAAGGTATTTGGCCTTCAGCGCATCGCTGCCGAAATTCGCCAGCAGCTTGGCGCAGCCGTCGGTGACGTTGATCGGGCAGCCCATGCCGAATTCGGTCTGATTGAACAGGAAGGTGAAGGCGTGTTTGGCCACCACGGGATATTTGTCTGGCCAGCCCATGATGCCCTTGCGGATCGAGAGCGCGTGGATGCCGAACTCACCGAAAGCAGCCTTCTCCAATTCGCGATAGGCCGGATGATATTCGATCCATTGCACGTCGCGGCCGAACTTGTCGCGCTGATGCAGGATGGGCGTATGCCGGTCGGCAAGCCGCGCGCATTCGTCGAGCGGGCCGCCGGCGAGTTCGCCGAGGCGATCGAGATGCGGCTCGATATGGCGGAACAGCGTGTCCGGCAGATGGATGCGCAAGAGGTCCGTCAGTGCGGGATCGGCGCGGTAGAAATTCATGCCTGACGTGTCGGGCGCCAGCAGGCCGGACGGCTCGGCCGCGACACCTGCTGACTGCGCTGGGACCGACTTGTGCATGATCGTCCTCTTCGTTTCCGCCCGACGGCAATTCTTTGCGCTTGCCGCTTGGGATGATGTCGATCATGCTCCAGAGGCGGATGCGGATAAAGCCGCAAATCGTCAGGGCGGCATGATCGCCGCGGGGGAGCAATTCGCCCTGCGGAATTGTGACCGCCCCGGCTAGTTGTCCGCGCGGACCATGCATAGATCAACGGCTTCCTGTCTCCGAGAGATCACGCCATGGAACACCCAAAATACAAGATCGCGCTCATCGTCGGCGCCGGCGAAGGATTGAGCGCGTCGCTGGCGCGGCTGTTTGCCGCCCAGAACATCCGCGTCGCCCTTGCCGCGCGCAGGATCGAGAAGCTGGGCGCGCTTTGCACCAAGACCGGGGCCAAGGCCTATGCCTGCAACGCGACGGAGCCTGAGGAGGTCGAGCGGCTGTTCGGCCTGGTCGAGCGCGAGATCGGCACGCCCGACCTCGTCGTCTACAACGCCAGCGGCCGCACGCGCGGACCGTTCCTCGACCTGGTCCCTGCCGAAGTCGCGCAGGCGATCGCGGTCAGCGCCTATGGCGGCTTCCTGGTGGCGCAGCAGGCGGCCAAACGCATGCTGCCGAACAAGCACGGCGCGATCCTGTTCACCGGCGCCTCCGCCAGCGTCAAGGGCTATGCGCAGTCGACGCCCTTTGCGATGGGCAAGTTCGCGCTGCGCGGGCTCGCGCAGAGCATGGCGCGCGAATTGTCGCCGCAGGGCATCCATGTCGCGCATTTCGTCATCGATGGCGCGATCCGCAGCGCGGCGCGCACCGAGCCGGCCGACAAGCCGGACTCGATGCTCGACCCCGACGCCATCGCGCAGAGCTATTGGAACGTATTGCAGCAGCCGCGCAGCGCCTGGAGCTGGGAGCTGGAGTTGCGGCCGTGGGTGGAGAATTTTTGAAGCGGTGTTTTGAGGCAATAGCGTCACAACAATCGTCATTGCGAGCGCAGCGAAGCAATCCAGAGATATCTCCGCGGATACAGACCGGATTGCTTCGTCGCCAGCGCAAAATTGCTTCGCGATTTTGTCGCGGGCTCCTCGCAATGACGGAACAATAAGGGAGGCGACATGACCACGGAAACCACCATCGATACCGGCACCGATGAACTGCTCTGCGTGATCCGCGACCGCGTCGCTGTCATCACGCTGAACCGGCCGGAAGCGCGCAATTCACTGTCCGACGCGCTGACGCCAGCGCTGCGCACGATGATCCGGAGTTGCGGCGAGAATCCGGATGTCGGCGCGCTGCTGCTCACCGGCGCGGGCGAAGCCTTTTGTGCCGGCGGCAACGTCAAGGGCATGGGCGCGCATCGTGATCCGAAGAAGCTGGAGATGTCGCTCGACGATCGTATCGCCGATCTCCAGGAGCGGCAGCGGCTGCTCACCGGCGCGCTGGTGTCGGTGCGCAAGCCGACCATCGCCGCCCTGCCCGGCCCGGCGGTCGGCGCCGGGCTTGCCATCGCCATGGCCTGCGACATCCGCATCGCCGCGCAATCCGCGTTCGTCGCCACCGGCTATGCCCGCATCGCGCTCAGCGGCGATTACGGCATCGCCTGGCTGCTGACCCGGCTGGTCGGCACCGCGCGGGCGCGCGAATTGATGTTCACCGGCGACCGTGTCGATGCTGTCAGATGCGAGGCCATCGGCCTCGTCAACCGCGTCGTGCCCAACGACAGGCTGCAAGCGGAGGCCTTCGCGCTGGCCAAATCGCTCGCTGAAGGCCCGCGCCTCGCGCTGCGCTACATGAAGGACAATCTCGACGAGGCCCTGCTGTTCGACTTCGAGACCGCGCGCGACCACGAGGCCGAGCGGCTGATCCGCCTCACCACGACCGCCGATCACAAGGAGGCGGTGCAGGCCTTCATCGAGAAGCGCAAGGCGGCGTTCACGGGGAAGTAGGCGAGGCAAAAAAAATGCCCGGCTGCAAACCGGGCATCGAGTGGTGTCAGGCCGAGGCTGAGGGGCTGTCGGCCTGACGGGAAAGCGCGGCGAGGTGCCAGCTCGCGCAGGGAATGTCTTTCGGTGCGACCGTGATCTCCTTGTCGAAGCGCACCAGCTTCCAATCGTCGGGATGGTTGACGAACGCGAAGCCGGATTTGCGGGCGAGCGAGATCATGGTCTCGTTGGAGCGCAGCGTGTCGCCAAAGATGCGCTCGGCGCCGAGCGCGGCGGCGCGGCATTCCAGATTGTTCAGAAGCGCGGTGGCGATGCCGTGGCCGTGCCAGCGGTCATCGACCGACAGGCCGAACTCGACCGTCGCGGTTTCAGGATGGAGCGCATAGCGCATTTCGGCGACGATGGTCTCGAAGCCGTCGACCATCATGGTCGCGACCACGGTGAAGCGCTCGCGCTCACCGACCTCGAGGAAATCGTGCAGCAGCCCCTTCGGCAATTCGCTGATCGCGCCGAAGAAGCGGTTGTAGCGGGAGCGGGTCGAGAGCGAGCGGAAATAGTGCTGGAGCTCTTCGGTGTCGCGCGGCTCGACGAAGCGAACAGTGACGGCCTCACCCTGCCGGGTGCGCAGCGAATCCGAATATTGCGTGAGATCTTCGAGGCGAAGCGCGCTCATGACCGGCACCGTGCGAAAAGGGGACCGCCGGCGCCCCCACACTCAGGCGGCGCCGGCCTGGCGGCCTATCAGGCCCGCCAGAAGGGTTTGTCGGCCTCATAGGCAATGTCGGACCAGGACAGGCCGACGTCCTGTAGATCGCGCGCGGTCCAGTTGGTGAGCTCGCGCCTGTTACGGTAGCGCTCATGCCAGAGGTGGAGGGTGTCGCCGATCTGGTGGAGCAGACCTGGCGCATGATGATTTGTCATCGAATTCTGGGTCAACGTAGACATCTTCAGCTCCTGGAGCTAATTTGACCGCGAATATCTGCCTTCTGCTGCGCCGCGACAAACGACAATTTGTACCTTTTCGCATGAAATAACGTCATGTATCCTGCTGCCAAATGACTGCCAGATTGCCGTCCCTGAACGGATTGCGGGCGTTCGAGGCCGCTGCGCGCCATCTCAGCTTCACGCTGGCGGCGGCCGAGTTGAACGTGACCCAGACGGCGATCAGCCATCAGATCCGGAGGCTGGAGGAGGAGCTCGGCATCCGCCTGTTCGTCCGGCAGAACCGCGCCCTGGCGCTAACGCCGGAAGCGCGTGACTATTTGCCGGGCGTCCGCGCGGCCTTCAACGACCTGCGCCTCGCCACCGATCGGCTGCTGCGCAAGGACGACGACAAGGTGCTGACGGTGTCGACGCTGGCTTCGCTCGCCGCAAAATGGCTGCTGCCGCGGCTCACCGATTTCCAGGAACAGCATCCCGGCATCGACGTCCGCATCACCACCTCGACCAGTCTTGTCGACTTCCAGCGCGACGACGTCGATGCCGCAATCCGCTACGGCCGCGGCCAGTGGCCGGGCCTGCGTGCCGACTGGCTGATGGCGGACGAGCTGTTTCCGGTGTGCAGCCCGTCACTGCTGCGCGGCGACAAGCCGCTGCGCCGGCCGGAGGACCTGCGAAACCATCCGCTGCTGCACACCTCCAACGCCAATAGCGACGACTGGCGGCTGTGGCTGACGGCGGCGGGCCTGCCGGCCGATATCGCCAGGCAGCCCGGCATCACCTTCGACATGATCTTCATGACCATCCAGGCCGCGATCGACGGCATCGGCGTCGCGATGGGCCGGACTTCCTACGTGCAGGACGACATCGCCAAGGGCCGCCTCGTGGTGCCCTTCAAGATCGCGCTGCCGGCCGATGCCGGCTTCTACCTGGTCTCGCCAGAGGGCCGCCGCGAAGCGCCGAAGCTGACCGCTTTCCGGAACTGGATGATCGCTGCAACGCAAAATAAAGCCTGAAAAATCATCAGCTTTCTCGGCAAAATCGATTGACTCGGCTCCCACCGTGCGGGAAGGGGTGAGGCAGATTGTCGCAGCATCAATCTGTCGGCTGGCCGAAGATGAATTCCGGCCGGCCACGCCTTTCCAAGGGGAGAACGCCATGGCTGGATCAGCCGCATCGAATCCACCCGCGATCAAGTCGCGCATCGGCGCCATCCTGCGCGCCACGTCGGGCAATTTCCTCGAGCAGTTCGACTTCTTCCTGTTCGGTTTCTATGCCGCCGCGATCGGCAAGGCGTTCTTCCCCTCCACCAACGAGACCGCCTCGCTGCTCAACACGTTCGGCGTGTTCTGGCTCGGCGCCTTGATGCGACCGGTGGGCGCGATCGTGTTAGGGGCCTATATCGACCGTATCGGCCGCCGCCAGGGCCTGATCGTCACGCTCGGCATCATGGCCTTCGGCACCGTCGTCATCGCGTTCTGCCCGAGCTACGCGACCATCGGTATCGCGGCGCCCGTCATCGTGCTGATCGGCCGCCTGCTGCAAGGCTTCTCCGCCGGCGTCGAGCTCGGCGGCGTGTCGGTGTATCTCGCGGAGATCGCAACGCCCGGCAATCGCGGCTTCTACACTTCGTTCCAGTCGTCGAGCCAGCAGGTCGCGATCTTCGTGGCCTCGATCCTCGGCTTCATCCTCTCCGAGGTGATGCCGGCCGACACCGTCGCCGCCTGGGGCTGGCGCATTCCCTTCTTCGTCGGCTGCCTGATCATTCCGCTGATCTTCCTGCTGCGGCGGACGCTGGAGGAGACGCCGGCCTTCCTCGCCATGAAGAAGCATCCGACCGCGAACGAGGTGTTCGCGTCTGCACTCGCCAATTGGCGCATCGTCATCCTCGGCATGATGATCGCGATCCTGACCACGACGACGTTCTATTTCGTCACGGTGTACACGCCGACCTTCGGCAAGACCGTGCTGAAGCTGTCGACACAGGACGCGCTGCTGGTCACGCTGCTCGTGGCGGTGACCAACTTCATCTGGAATCCAGTCGGCGGTGCGCTGTCCGATCGCATCGGCCGCAAGCCGGTGCTGCTCGCCATCGCCGGCCTCTCGCTCGTCACCGCCTATCCGGCGCTGCACTGGCTGGTGACGGCGCCGACCTTCGGCAAGCTGCTCGCGGTCGAGATGATGTTCTCGTTCTATTTCGGCGTCTACAGCGGCACCATGCTCGGTGCTCTCGTCGAGATCGTGCCGGCGCATGTGCGCACCACCTGCTTCTCGCTCGCCTTCGCGCTCGCTGCCGCTCTGTTCGGCACCTTCACGCCATTCGCCTCGACCTGGCTGATCGAGCGGAGCGGCGACAAGGCCTCGCCCGGTTTCTGGCTGATGTTCGCAGCTCTGCTCGGCATCATCGCGGCCTCGACGGTGTATCGCGGCGGCGGCAAGGCGGTGCCGGCCTATGACGTGGTGCCGGAGCCGGTGGCGGGGCATTGAGAGGGCGTCATTCCGGGGCGCCTCTTACCCTCCCCTGGAGGGGGAGGGTCGGCTCACATTGAGCGCAGCGATAATGTGAGACGGGGTGGGGTGACGGTCTCTCCAAAACCAACAGTGCCCGAGTGGAGAGATCACCCCACCCCGCTCGCGCTGCGCGCGAACGACCCTCCCCCTCCAGGGGAGGGTGAAGAAGCGAGACTACAGCTCCACCACCACGTAGTCGCTCTCGACTTTTACCGGGATCGTCTCGGCGACATAGGGCCCCTTCACCACGCTGGCGCCCGGTTCGACATTGGCCGGATACGCCTTCACACGAAAGCGGCGGGGGTCGCAATAGGACTGGCCGGTGCGGATATCGAACTCCCAGCCGTGCCAGGGGCAGCGGATGATCTCGCCGAGTTTCGTATATTCGATCTCGCCGGGATCCTTCGATTGCGCGAGGCCGATCAGCGGGCCCTCGCACAACGCCGCGCCCTGATGCGGGCAGCGGTTCATCAGGCCGAAATATTCGCCCTTGATGTTGAAGATCGCGATCGGCCGTCCGTCGATCTCGAGGAATTTTCGCGTGCCCGGCGGAAGCTCGTCGACCGCGGCGATCACATGACGCGCCATCAAGCCAGTCCGTAGAGCTTGCGCGCATTGCCGAAATAGAACGCCTCGCGATTGGTCTCGCTGACGCCGGCCGGCAGCACTCGTGACGGCTCGTCATAATCCCAATGCGGATAGTCGGTTGCGAACAAGAGCCGGTCCCAACCGATCCAGTTGATGACGTCGAACAGATCCTCGCGCCGCTCCGGGTCTTCCATCGGCTGCGTGGTCCACCACACCTGCTCGCGGATATATTCCGACGGCGGCCGCTTCACATGCGGCACCTCGCTGCGCAGCCGCTGCCAGGCCTTGTCGAGCCGCCACGCCAGCGACGGCGCCCAGCCGAAGCCGGCCTCGATCATCACCATCTTCAGTTTCGGGAAGCGCGCGAACACGCCCTCCAACACGAGGCTCGCCAGCGCCGATTGCTGGCACTGCGAGTGTCCCACCATCTCCTCGATGTAATAGGACGGCCAGCCCGACGGCGTGATCGGATTGCCGCCGAAGCCGAAAGCGTGCACGCCGACGGGAAGGCCGGCCTCTTCTGCCGCTTGATAGATCGGCCAATAACGGCGCTGGCCGAGCGGCTCGACATTGCGGCTGAGCAGCAGCACCTGGACGAAGTTCTTGTCGCCGGCGCGCTCGCGGATCTCGGCGGCGGCCGAGAGCCCGTCCTCATTGCCGACGACGATGGACGCCTTCAGCCGCTTGTCCTTGCTGGTCCATTTGTCGATCTGCCAGTCGTTGATCGCCGAGCACAGTGCAGCCGAGAGCTCGTGATTACGGATACCCTGCCCGGCGTTGAGCGGATTGAGCACGCCGAGCTGCACGTTGTTGGGATCGAGCAGCTGCTTCTGCATGAAGGAGAGGGAGGAACCTTGCGGGCCGCCTTCCGGCGGATAGGCGTCGCGGCGCGAGGCGTTGGGCTGGGCTTTCGGATAGGGCGGGCCTTCCATCATGCCCTGATAGGCATGGACGCCGTAGATGTCGAGGTGATGCTGCCAACGTTTGGCGAGGTAGGGATAGAGCTCGGTGCGGGTGGCGCGGGCCGGATGGATGTCGCAATCCGCGATCGCGGTTTTCGCAGTCAGTGGGGAAGCAGCTTCGGAGCTCTCGCGGAACTGGATATTCATCGCCTTGCCTCCTTTGGCAGCGGGCTAAGTCAGGCGGGGATAGGTCGCATGCGGATTGTCGATCATGATCTTGTGCACGAGATCGGGGGACAGACCTTCGGGCAGCGCGTCCTGGCCGTCGAACTGCCAGTGCGGATAGTCCGTGGAGAATAGGACCAATTCGTCCGACTGCATATGATCAAACAGGCGAATTAATGTCTCAGGTTCCGGCGGCGCATCAAATGGCTGTAACGAGAAGCGGATGTTGCTGCGCACAATCTCCAGCGGCGCGCGATCGACCCAGGGCGTCTCCATCCGCACCCCGCGCCAGAACTTGTGCAAACGCCAGAGATAAGGCGCGATCCAGGAGACGCCGGACTCCAGCATCACCATTTTCAGCCGCGGATATTTGGCGAACACGCCCTCGACGATCAGGCTGGTGAGCTGGGTCTGGAACGCCTGGGCCTGACCGACATAATCCTCGATGTGATAAGAACCCCACCCCACGGCGGTGGGCGGATTGTGGTAGGCGGAACCGGCATGGATGCCGATCGGTAATTCCAGACTTTCCGCGGCCGCATAGATCGGCCATAGCGCACGCTTGCCGAGCGGCGTGTCGCCCATGACCAGCATGAGCACCTGCACGAAGCGGCGATCCTGCGCGCAGCGCTCGATCTCGGCGACGGCCTTCTCGACGCTTTGCGTGGGAATCACGATCGAGCCGCGCAGCCGCGGATCACGATCGAGCCATTCCTTCACGAGCCAGTCGTTCAGCGCGCGGCAGAAGGCCGCCTGCATGTCCTCGGAGAACACCATCTGCACGCCGTAGAGCGGATTGCAGATCGCGAGCTTGAGCTGGAAAGGATCGAGCACATGACGCTGCATGTCCTCCAGGCTTTCGCCGGGTTTGCCGTTCTCGGGGCGCCAATCGGGCCGCGCCACGATCGGCGAGTTCGGCGGATAGGATTGCGAGACGAGATCGACCATGCCGCGCGTCGCCACCTGATCGCGCCAATAATCGTTCAGGTACGGCAGCAGGCTGGTCAGATGCGGCACGGCCGGATGCAAATCGCAATCCACCCCGCCGGCGATCAGGGACGCCATGACGTCTCCTTCACGTTTCCCTTCAAAGCTTCTTGGCCTCGTCTTCTCGCGGGCGGCACCTGGCCGCTCCGCTTTGTCTCCGCCATTCAAGCAGGCCTGCCCGCCGCCCGCAACTCGGCCAAGGCTTCCGTCATATGCTAGGAAGGCTGAGCACAGTTGCGAGGATCAGAGGTGAAGGACATGAAAGAGCTCGTCGGCATTGCGGAACAGGTCGCGGCCAAGCTGATCGCGCGCAAACAGACCATTGCGGTGGCAGAATCCTCGGCCGGTGGCCTGATCTCGGCCAGCCTGCTCGCCGTGCCCGGCGCGTCCGCCTATTTCCTCGGTGGCGCCGTGGTCTACACCCGCGACGCCAGGCGCGTGCTGATGGATATTTCGGACGACGGCATGAAGGGCTTTCGCTCCTCGTCGGAGCCGTATGCGAAACTGCTTGCTGAGCGGATGCGAACGCGCTTCGGGTGCGACTGGGGCCTGTCCGAAACCGGAGCCGCCGGCCCCACTGGCAACCGCTACGGCGACGCCGCCGGCCATAGCTGCATGGCGGTGGCGGGCCCTGCGGCAGAGGTGATGACGCTGGAGACGGGCAGCAATGACCGGCTCGCTAACATGCAGGTGTTCGCGGCAGCGGCGCTGAAATTGTTGCTGAAGAAGCTGGAGGAGTAGCAGGCCGTTTGCGTCGATGGACCGGCCGCGCCTCATCTCCGGTGTCGTCCTGGCGAAAGCCAGGACCCATTACCCCGAATGAGAGTTGTGCGGATGGCGGAGCCACAGCTTCTTCAAACAATATAAGCTGGTGGCAATGGGTCCTGGCCTTCGCCAGGACGACATTGAGGGCGCGTTGTGCGCCTTACCGTCCCAAATGCCGCATAAAGATCCGCACCACATAGCCCTGAAACCTCGGCGCTTCGTCGTAGAGGTCTGACGCGATCCGCTCGATGGTCTCGCGCAGGGACAGGAACTGCGCCTGACGTGCGCTGCTTTCGGTGCCCTGCATGCCCGCGAGCTCGTCCATCGCGGCGTCGCTGATCTGGCACTGCACCACATCGCCGTCGTTCAGCATAGTGAAGCGAAAGGCCAGCCGTTCGAGGTCATGGCCAATGATCTTGTCGCGCATGAGTGGCATCAAGTCGTCCCGGTCGAGCCCCCGCGTCGGACAATGCTGAAAATTTCTTCGCTTGTCACCATGTGTAGGCGGGTTAGCCCAAAGCGACCTCTTGTCGCGATAGTGGACTACGCCGAGCGGACTGCGCTTCGTACAGCCGCGGGCCTAGACCCACCCTGTGTTCTCAGTAAACGAGTGCCGCGCCTGTGGGTTTCTCCAGCGCAGTCGCCAGGAACTTGTACTCCTCGCAATCGGTCCCGCAGATCGCGGCGATACGGTTCAGGTGAAACATTGCCTGCTCGCGGTTACCCTGCTCGAACTGCCAAAGCCCATAATACTGCCAGGTCAGCACGTGATTCGGATCGGCCTTCAGCGCGCGCTCGTACCAAATCTGCGACTGCTTGTAGTCGCCGAGCTTGCGATATGAGTAACCGATGAGATTGGCGACGTTCGGATGATCGTCGTGGCCGAGCGCCTTCAATTGCTCGATCGCGACCGCATAGTCGTTGCGCTCGTAGATCGTGTCATAGGCCGCGCGGTAGCCGGCCGCGAATGCGGGATCACCGATGCTGGACTGGTTGTTCGGCTTCTTGCCTTTCTGGGTTGCCTTTGGGTTGGAGCGTTTCGGGTAGGTGGGCTGCACTTTCTGATCCGAATAGGCGCCCGCATAGGGATCCGTGGAGCTGGTGCCACCACCTCCACCGCCTCCTCCACCGCCCGCAGCCAATACTGGCGAAGCGAACAGCGCCGCTGCGAACGTTCCCAGCACGACGACTCTGATCATTGCTGTGATCATTGCTGTCTCCTGCTTCTGACTACGCGGCCCCGAATGACGTGATAACACTGCTATGGCGGCGATATTCCGGGATGACAGCGTTCTCACGGGGACGCCGGTCTCGGGCCGTGCGACAGTCTTGCTGCCAGATCCTGCCGGCAAGCGGGACGGACGCGCTACTGAAATGCGACCTCGGCAAAGCTCCTCAGCTTTCGCGAATGCAGCCGCTCCGATTCCTGCTGCTTCAGCCGCTCCAGCGCCTTCAGACCGATCTCGAGGTGCTGTCCGACGCGGCGGCGATAGAACTCGCTGGCCATGCCGGCGAGCTTGATCTCGCCATGCAGCGGCTTGTCGGAGACGCAAAGCAGCGTGCCGTAGGGGACGCGGAAGCGGTAGCCGTTGGCGGCGATCGCGGCCGATTCCATGTCGAGCGCGACCGCACGGGATTGCGACAAGCGGCGGATCACGGCAGGCCCAGAGATCTCCCAATTGCGGTTGTCGACGCTCGCGACGGTGCCGGTGCGCATCAGGCGCTTCAGCTCGAAACCTTCGAGCCCGGTGACGTCCTCGACTGCCTCTTCGAGCGCAACCTGCATCTCGGCCAGCGCCGGGATCGGTACCCACAGCGGCAGCTCGCGGTCGAGCACGTGATCCTCGCGCACGTAGCCGTGGGCGAGCACGTAGTCGCCCAGCCGCTGCGTGTTGCGCAGGCCGGCGCAATGGCCGAGCATCAGCCAGGCATGCGGCCGCAGCACGGCGACATGGTCGGTGACGTTGCGCGCGTTGGATGGACCGGTGCCGATATTGATCAGGGTGATGCCGCGGTAGTCGGGTGCGACCAGGTGGAAGGCCGGCATCTGCGGTGCGCGCACGGGCGCCATTCCGCTGATGGCGCCGCCATTGCACGTGATCACATTGCCGGGCGCGACGAAGGCATCGAGACCAGCCTCGCCGGATTGAAGCCGCTGCTGGCAGAGCTGCGCGAAGGCGTCAACATAGAACTGATAGTTGGTGAAGATCACGAAGTTCTGGAAATATTCGGGATCCGTGCCGGTGTAGTGGTAAAGCCGACGCAGCGAGTAGTCGACGCGGGCCGCGCGGAACAAGGATAGCGGCTCGGGCGCGCCGGGGTGGAGCTCGAAGGTGCCGTCGGCGATCGAATCGTCCATCGTGGCGAGATCAGGCACGTCGAACGCATCGCGCAGCGATCGCGTGATGACGGAGTTCTCGCTGGTGGTGATGGCGGCTTCGATGTTGATGTCGCGGCGATAGGCGAAGTGGATCGGGATCGGCTCAGTGGACTCGCCGATCTCGACGGGTACCGCGTGGTTCTGGATCAGGAGTCCGATCTGCTCGGTGAGATAGGCACGGAACAGATCCGGCCGCGTCACGCTGGTCTCGTGCACGCCGGGGCCATGGACGAAACCATAGGACAGGCGCGAGTCCAGCCGCGCATGCGTCGCGGTGGTGAGACGGACGAAGGGATAGTATGCGCGAACCCGTGTGGTGACCGTTTCGCCATTGACATAAGCCTCGAACCGGTCGCGCAGAAATTTTGTGTTGCGCTCATAGATCTCTTCGAGCCGCGCGACGGCGAGGTCGGCGTCGGAGAAGGATTCGGTGGCGATGGAGGGTGGGGATTGCATGGTCGACCGCCGGGTTGCTGGGTTTGAGTCGAACTATAGCAAAGAAGGCGGTGCCGTAGGGTGGGCAAAGCGACTTGTCCGCCGTAGCTCGGAGAGCGAAGGCGGAAGCGTGCCCATCATCATGCTGACCGTGCGCGGAACGCGGTGGGCACGGCGCATCGCGCTTTTGCCCACCCTACGAGATCGCGCCACACACACCGCGGTCATGCCCCGGCTTGACCGGGGCATCCAGTACGCCGCGGCCCCTCGATTCAATCACAACGGTCTCTGGAATACTGGATCGCCCGGTCAAGCCGGGCGATGACAGCACGCGTGCGGCACGAGATCCCGGATGCACGCTAAGCGCGCTCCGGGATGCCGCGCTTTCGCACGTCACTTCTCCCGGAACGCCCGCATCAGCTGATCGTGCAGCGGCTTCATCAGATAGGACAACATGGTGCGGTCGCCGGTCTGGACGAAGGCTTCCACGGGCATGCCGGGAATCATCTTGACGTCGCCGAGGCGGGCGACCTCTTCGGCCGGCATCGAGACGCGGATGGTGTAATAGCTCTGGCCGGTGCGCTGGTCGGTGGTGACGTCGGGCGACACGCGGCTGACGACGCCGTTGAGCTCGGGCGTGGTGCGCTGGTTGAAGGCGGACAGGCGCAACAACGTCTTCTGGCCGATCTGGAGCTTGTCGATGTCAACCGGATTGACCTTGGCCTCGACCTGGAGATCGTCGGCCTGCGGCACGATCAGCATCAGGGCATCGCCGGCGGTGACGACGCCGCCGACGGTGTGCACCGTCGATTGCAGCACCATGCCGTCCTGCGGCGCGCGGATGTCGACACGGCGGAGCTGGTCTTCGGCGGCAACCTTGCGCTCGATCAGTTCGCCGATCTTGTCGTTGGTCTCGCGCAGGTCCTTGGAAACCTCGCTGACCACGTCCTTGTCGATCTGGATGATCTGGAGCTCGGTCTCGGTGATCTTGCCCTTGGCCTGGGCGCGCGAAGCGATGTACTGCGCGCGCTCGCCGTTGAGACGCGCCGAGTCGCGTTCGAGCTGGGTCAGGCGCGAGATCTGCACCAGGCGCTTGTCGTAGAGCTCGCGCACGCCGGTGAGCTCGTTCTGCACCAGCGCGATCTCCTGGTCCTTGGCTTTCTCCTGGGCGCTGAGACCTGCGATTTCCTCGTTGAGCTGGGTGATGCGCTCGCGCAGCTGCGCTTTCTGCCCGGTGCGGCCGTTGACGCGGACGTCGAACAGCTTGGTTTCGGCGGAGAGAAGCACCCTGACGTCAGGATCGTCGGCGCGCTCGATGAGGCTTTGCGGGAATTCGATCTTGTCGACACCGCGCTGCTCAGCCTGGAGCCGCGCCGCGCGCGCCTGCGCGGCATCGAGATTCTTGGTGACGATGGCAAGGTTGGCCTTGGTGACGGTATCGTCGAGCCGCACCACGATGTCGCCGGCCTTGACCACGTCGCCATCGCGGGCGCGCACCTCGCCGACCACGCCGCCGGTCGGATGCTGCACTTTCTTGACGTTGGATTCGACCACGATCTGCCCCGGCGCGATCAGCGCGCCCGAGATCAGCACCGTCGAGGCCCAGCCGCCGAAGCCGACGACCAGGACCAGCACGATCCCAAGCCCGAGCATCAGGTGAAACTTGATCGAATCGCGCACCGTCTTCTTCGCGGCAGGCTTCGGGCCGCCGATCGCCAACGTGCTCATGGCTTGGGTACTCCACCTTCGCTGACGATCTTGATCGGCGCCGGCGGCGTCACGCGCGGCTGGAGCACCTGGGCGAGCACCTGCTCCTTGGGACCGAAGGTCTGCATGCGGCCATCGCGCAGCACCAGGATCTGGTCGACCGCCTCGACGCCGATCGGCCGGTGCGCCACCACGACGACGATGGCGCCGCGCTCGCGCGCCGAGCGGATGGCGCGAGTCAGCGCCTCGTCGCCTTCAGTGTCCAAATTGGAGTTGGGCTCGTCGAGCACGATCAGGAACGGATTGCCGTAGAGCGCGCGCGCCAGCGCAACGCGCTGCGCCTGCCCTGCGGAGAGCGCGGCGCCCTGCTCGCCGACTTGCGTGTTGTAGCCCTCGCGCATCTTGATGATCATCTCGTGCACGCCGGCCTCCTTGGCCGCGGCGATGATGGCGTCGGAGGTGGCCTCGGGATCGAACCGGCTGATGTTCTGCGCGATGGTGCCGCCGAACAATTCAACGTCCTGCGGCAGGTAGCCGATGTGACGGCCGAGCACGTCGCTTGACCATTGGTCGAGCGCCGCGCCGTCGATCCGCACCTTGCCGCGCACCGGCTGCCAGACGCCGACCAGCGCGCGGATCAGCGACGACTTGCCGGAGCCGCTCGGCCCGATCACGCCGAGGCCGTTGCCGGCGGTGAGCGCGAAGGTGATGTCCTGGACGATGAGGCGCTGGTCGCCCGGCGGCACCATGGCGACGCCTTCGACCGAGAGCCGGCTGGTGGGTGCCTGCAATTGGGTCGGCATCGCCTGCGCCGGCATCTGCTCGAGGAGCCGCGTGAGACGCTGCCAGCTCTGGCGGGCCGCGACGAAGGATTTCCAGTGCGCAATCGCCAGATCGACCGGCGCGAGCGCGCGGGCGGAGAGGATCGAGCCGGCGATGATGATGCCGGCGGTCGCCTCCTGATGGATGACGAGATAGGCGCCGACTGCGAGCACGGCCGATTGCAGCATCATGCGCAGCACCTTTGCGACCGCGCCGAGACCGCCGGCGACGTCGCTCGCGCGCTGATTGCCGGCCAGGTATTTTTCGTTGGCCTCGCTCCAGCGCTGGTTCATGCGGCTGGCCATGCCCATCGACACCATGACTTCGGCGTTGCGGCGGCTTGCCTGGGCGAGATCGTTGCGCTGGGCAGCAAGGCCCATCGCCTCCTTCGCCGGCTGGCGGGACATGAACTCGGTGACCAGCGTCAGACCGACCAGGATGATGGCGCCGACCAGCGCGGTGACGCCGATCAGGACGTGGAAGGCGAAGCAGATGGCGAGATAGAGCGGCAGCCAGGGCAGGTCGAAGAACGCGCTTGGGCCCATGCCACCGAGGAAGGAACGGACATTGTCGAGGTCGCGCAGCGGCTGCAGGCCCTCGTTGCGGCTGCCGACCAGCAGCGGCAGTCGCACGATGGTGTCGAATACGCGCTTGTTGAGGGCCTCGTCGAGCGAAGTGCCGATCCGCCCCAGAATGCGGTTGCGGATCATGTCGAGCACGCCCTGCGCCATGTAGAGGAAGCTGGCGAGGATGATCAGGCCGACCAGGGTCGGGATGCTGCGGCTCGGCAGCACCCGGTCGTAGACCTCCAGCATGAAGATCGACCCGGTCAGATAGAGCAGGTTGATCATGCAGCTCATCAAGCCGACGCCGACGAACGCCATGCGACAAGCGCGCAAGGCGTCACCGAGCTCTGAACGGCGGACGCCAGGGATGGCTGCCATCAGTCTGATCTCTTTCGGGTGAGGGGCAATGCCCCTGATTTCAAAGGCGATTCAGGGTACTCGCCTCGGATTAACATCTGTTTTCCGGCCGTCAACGCAGTCGAATTAATCCGGGGCCCTGATGGGCCACATCTACCCCTGATAGACTTCCGCGCAAGTCCGGAATTTCACAGGCTTGCGGCTTTTTCTTGCAGGCTTTCAGGCTCTTCCCCGGAAAAGGGAGAGGCCGCAAGCTCCGATCTGCCGAACGCCGGCTAGAACCGGCCCCCGCCGCGCACCAGCCGCACCACCAGAAGCAGAATGACGGCACCAATGGCGGAATAGACGATCTCGGAGACGAGCCCGGTGCCGAGACGAATGCCGAGCTTTGGGAACAAGAGGCTCGCCACCAGGGCCCCGGCGATGCCGATCACGATGTCGCCGATGATGCCGAAGCCGGCGCCCCTCACGATCTTTCCGGCCAGCCAGCCGGCGACCAGGCCGACGAACAGGATGACGAGCAGGCCTTCGTTGGAAATGTACATAAGTGAGGTCCCTCTGGCGTGAATGACCGCATGGAACCGGAATCGGGATGAATGGGGTCTGAATGGCGTTCGTGGCTGCCCGGTTGCGGCAGTGCAGACAAAAAATGTCGAAAACAACCCCATGCACAGTAGAGCAGGCCCCGGCCGGTGCGCTCAGTATCACGACAATGCGGTGACCTGCTCCGCCAGCACGCACCTTGCCGCCCGACCCGGCCCGACCTCCACATTCGCAGGCAGCCGCTCCAGGCAGCGCGGCTCGGCGAACTTGCAGCGGGGGGCGAAGGAGCAGTTGTGGGGTTTCTCGGCCAGCGAGGGCGGGGTGCCGGGAATGGTTTCGAGCCGCTGCCCGCGCTTGGCGCCGTGGATGGTGGAGGCAAGCAGCCCCTTGGCATAGGGATGCACCGGCGAACGGACGATGTCGCGCAGGTTCCCCTGCTCCACGATCTGGCCGGCATACATCACCGCGACGCGGTCGCAGATCTCGATGGCAACGCCGATGTCGTGGGTGACGAAGATGACGGACATGCCGAACTCGCGCTGCAACTCGCGCAGCAGCAAGAGGATCTGTATCTGCACGGTGGCGTCGAGCGCGGTGGTCGGCTCGTCCGCCAGCAAAATCTTGGGACGGCAGGCCAGTGCGAGCGCGATCATCGCGCGCTGGCGCATGCCGCCGGACATTTCGTGCGGATAGGCATCAAGCCGGCGCTTGGCCGAGGGGATGCGCACGACCTCGAGCATGTCGAGCGCCCTCGCCCGCCCTTCCGCAAAACTCTTGCCTTCGTGGCGCACCACGCTCTCGGCAATCTGCGCACCGATGGTGTAGACCGGATCGAGCGCGAGCGCGGGCTCCTGGAAGATCATCGAGACGGTCTGGCCGCGGAACGACGACAGCTCCTCGTCGTTCATGGCGAGCACGTCGCGGCCCATCACGTTGACCGTGCCCGAAATTTGCGTGCGCTTCTTCGGCAGCAGCCGCATCAGCGCACGCAACGTCACGCTCTTGCCCGAGCCGGACTCGCCAAGCAGGCCCAGCACCTCACTGTTGCCGAGCGAGAGGCTGAGATCGTTCACGGCATAGACCGTGCGCTCGCCGGTGAAGCGGATGTTGAGGCCTGAGATCTCGACGAGCTTTGTCATGACGGCAGTTTCGGTATCCGGTCGTGATAGTCGGTGACGCGCTGGAACGCGGCGCCGATGGTGAGCAAGGTGGCTTCATCGAAGGAGCGGCCGATCAGCTGCATGCCTACAGGCAGGCCGCTTTTGGTGAAGCCGGACGGCACCGTGAGCGACGGCAGGCCGAGGAAATTCACCGGGCGGGTGAACAGCGTCAGCCGCTGCAACAGCGCCGGCGCGTTCGGACCGCCGCCGACATCGCTCTCCTCGATCGTCGGCGCCGGCACCGGGGAAGCCGGTGCGATCACCGCATCGACACCCGCGGTCGCCGCGTTGTGCGCAGCGAGCGCGGGGCCGCGCCAACGCATCGCCTCGAGATAAGTGATGGCAGGAACGGCGAGCCCGTTCTGAAGCCGCATCAGGACCTGCGCGCTGTAATCCTGCGGACGCTCGATCATCCAGCGTTTGTGGAAGGCGGCGGCTTCGGCCGCGAGCACGAGCTGGCTCGCCGACGACAATTGCCGCTGATCCGGCAGCTCGACCGTGACGATGTCGGCGCCCTCGCGCTTGAGCACGGCGATGGTTTCGTCCAGCACGCGCGCGACCTCGCTGTCGAGATCGTCGACATAGAACGAGGTAGGCACGCCGATCTTGAGGCCCTTCAGCGAGCCTTTGGTGGCGGCGACATAATCCGACAGCGGCTCGTGGCTACAGGTCGAATCTGCGGGGTCCGGACCAGCCATCAGCACCAGTAGCAGCGCGCAGTCCTCGGCGGTGCGGGCGAGCGGGCCGACCGTGTCGAGCGATTGCGACAGCGGCATCGCGCCGGCACGGCTGACCCGGCCGACGGTGGTCTTGAGCCCGGTGACGCCGCAGAAATGGGCGGGCATGCGGATCGAGCCGCCGGTGTCCGAGCCGAGCGCCGCATAGGTCAGTCGCGCCGCAACCGCCGAGCCGGAGCCGGACGACGAGCCGCCGGTAATGTGGGCCACGTTCCAGGGATTGCGCACCGGGCCGTAATGAGCGTTGTGCCCGGTCGGGCCATAGGCGAACTCGGCGAGATGCAGCGTGCCGAGCCGGACCTGGCCGGCATCCTTCAGCCGCTGCAAGGCGGTGGAGGTCACGGTCGGGACGAAATCGCGGCGGATCAGCGAGCCGCAGGTCGCGATCTTGCCGGCGTCGTAATACATGTCCTTGTGCGCGAGCGGCACGCCGTGCAGCGGACCACGGACATTGCCCTTGGCGAACTCGGCGTCGGCGGTCTCGGCCGCCTTCAGCGCGGCTTCCGACTCGATCGACATGAAGGCATTGAGATGCGGCTGCCACTGTGCGATGCGCTGCAGCAGCATGCGCGTCACCTCATGCGAGGACAGCTGCTTCATCGCGATCGCACGCGCGACCTCGGTGAGCGTCATCAAGGCAGGCTCGGTGCTCATTTCGACACCTTCTGCGTCTGCGCGATCGGATAGAGCGCTGGCTCGAGGTCGAACGGCAGCGTGCCGGCAATGGCCGCAAAGCCTTCGAACGCCGGCCCAATGGAATTGGAGATGCGGGTCGCGATCTCGTCGTCCACGGGGACGCCGGCGATCTGCGCCATCGGCTTGATCTCTTTCGGTGTCGGTCTCGTCATACGGTCTTCTCCCTGGGCGCGCGGCTATGGCCTGAACCCGGTATCGCCATGTAGCACGCGGCCTCGTGGCCCATATTATCCAGCGCAGTGAGCTTTGGTGTCGCATTTGCGCAGAGCGGCTCCGCAAACGGACATCGGGTGTGGAAGCGGCAGCCCGAGGGCGGATCGATCGGATTGGGCGGATCGCCCGTGATCGGCGGCGTCTCGGTGCGGCTATCAGGGTCGGAGGACGGCATCGCCGCCAGCAGCGCGCGCGTATAGGGATGCGCCGGCCGGTCCCAGACCTGGTCGACCGGGCCGAGCTCGACGACCTCGCCGAGATACATCACCAGCACGCGGTCGGAGATGTAGCGCACGACGTTGAGATCGTGGCTGATGAAGAGATAGGTCAGGCCGAACTCGCGCTTGAGGTCGGCGAGCAGATTGAGCACCTGCGCCTCGACGGATTTGTCGAGCGCGGAGACGGCCTCGTCCAGGATCACCAGCCGCGGCGACAGCGCCAGGGCCCGCGCGATGTTGACGCGCTGGCGCTGGCCGCCGGAGATTTCGTGCGGATAGCGGCTGGCGAAGTTTTCCGGGCGCAGACCGACCTTGCCGAGCAGCTCGCGCGCCAGGGTGCGCGCCGCGCCGTCGGCCATGCCGTGGACCTTGGGACCGAACGCGATGGATTCCTCGATCGTGAGGCGCGGATTGAGCGAGGCGTAGGAATCCTGAAACACCATTTGCATGCCGCGGCGAAGCTCGCGCAAGCTCAGCGACTGGCCGACGGTCATGCCGTCATAGATGATGTCGCCGGTATCGCGCGGCATCAGATGCATCAAGAGACGCGCGGTGGTCGACTTGCCGCAGCCGGATTCGCCGACGATGCCGACGGTCTCGCCCTTGGCGACGGCGAAGGAGACGTTGTCGACCGCGCGCACGGTGCGCTTGGCGGCGAACAGCCCGCCGCGTACGGGGAAATGTTTTGTCAGGCCGGAGACCTGAAGCAGCGGCTGCGCGACGCCGCCACGGTCTTCGACGGGCTCAAGCATGGCGATGGATGGATTGGTCTCGCTCATGGCCGCCGCCCTTCACCTCTCCCCATCGGGGAGAGGTCGGCGCGAAGCGCCGGGTGAGGGGGCGCGGCAAACTCGATGCAGCGTAACCCCTCACCCGGATTGCATCTTGCGATGCAATCCGACCTCTCCCTTCGGGAGAGGTGTACGGAGGATGCCACGGCAGTTCGCTCTTGCATCACCATAGCTTAGTTCCTGATGTCCATGGCGCTGCGCAGGCCGTCCGAGAGCAGGTTGAAGCAGATCGAGACCGCGAAGATCATCGCGCCGGGCAATGCGGCAACCCAGGGGTTGACGTAGATCGCGGTGCGGAGCGTGTTGAGCATCAGGCCCCATTCCGGCTCCGGCGGCTTGGTGCCGAGGCCAAGGAAGGACAGACCTGCCGCCAAAATCATCGAGACCGAGATCAGGCTGGTGGCATAGACGAAGATGGCGCCGAGCACGTTGCCGAGGATGTGCACGCGCATGATGGTGAAGGCGCCCGCGCCGGAGGCGCGCGCAGCTTCGACGAAGTCCATGTTGCGCACGCCGGTGGTGACGCTCTCGGCGACGCGGGTGATCTGCGGCACGAACACGACGGTCAACGACACGATGGAATTGAGGATACCCGCCCCGAGCGCGCCGGAGATGGCGATCGCGAGCAGCACGGAGGGAAAAGCGTAGAACACGTCGACCGTCCGCATGATCGCGGTATTGAGCCTGCCGCCGACATAGCCGGCAACGAGGCCGAGCGAGGTGCCGATGCAGAAGGCGAGGATCACGGGCAAAATGCCGATAACCAGCGACAGCCGCCCGCCATAGATCAGCCGCGCCAGCATGTCGCGGCCGAGCTCATCGGTGCCGAGCGGATAGCCAGTCGTGCCGATGTGGCGAAGGCGGCGGATCATCGAGCCCTTGTAGGGATCTTCGAGACCGAGCCACGGCGCGAGGATCGCGGACAGGAAGATCAGCAACAACACGAGCGCACAGGCCATGCTGACCTTGTCGCGCATGATACGGCGGCCGACGGTCGCCCAATAGCCGCGCGCCCTGGTGGCGGGTGCGGCCTGCAGCGCGGCATCGCTGGTGGCGGACAACGGAAGCTCGCTCATTGCTAGCCCCGCTTGATGCGCGGGTCGATCGCGGCTTGCGCGATGTCGACCAGCAGGTTGAGGAACACGAAAAACAGCGCCAGGATCAGGATCGTGCCTTGCAGCAGCGGCAGGTCGCGCTGGAAGATCGCCGAGTTGAGCAGGAAGCCCGAGCCCGGCCAGGAGAACACGGTCTCGATCAGGATCGAGCCGCCGAGCATGTAACCCAGCTGGAGCCCCATCACCGCGAGCGCAGTGGGCGCGGCGTTCTTGATGACATGGCGGAACACGCCGGTTTCACGCAGGCCCTTGGCCCGCAGCGCCTCGACGAAATCCTGGCTGAGGATGTCGCCGGTGAGCGCGCGCACCGTGCGGGTGACGATGCCCATCGGGATCACCGAGGTCGTGATCGCCGGCAGCACCAGATATTTCAGGTGCGCCCAGTCCCAGGCCCAGGAGTTGGAGCCGCTCGGCCCGGCGCCGACCGCGGGCAGCCAGTTCAGCTGCACCGAGAAGATGATGACGAGCAGCATGCCGAGCCAGTAGTGCGGCACGGACACGCCGGCGATGGCGAAGGAGGTCGCGACCTTGTCGATCCAGGTCTCGCGGAAATAGCCGGCGATCAGGCCGAACAGGATGCCCATGGTGAAGCCGATGATGGCGGCGGCAATCGCCAGCGTGACAGTGTTGCCGACCGCGCGCATGACCTCGGCCAGCACGGGACGCCCCGTGGCGATGGAATTGCCGAGATCGCCGTGCAGCGCGCGCAGCAGCCAAAGCCCGAACTGCACCGGCAGCGGCCGGTCGAAGCCGTAGGCGGCGCGCAGCTGCGCGGCGAGCTCCTGCGAGGCGTCGGCCGGCAGCACGGCCACGAGCGGATCGCCCGGCGTGATGTGCACGAGCAGAAAGCACACCAGCGCCACGCTGATGACGATCGGGACGACGTAGACGATGCGTCTGGCGATATAAGTGAGCACGTTGTTTCTTTTCTTTCCTTCTCCCCTTGTGGGAGAAGGTGGCGCGAAGCGCCGGATGAGGGGTTGTTTCCGCGGATGACATTGCAGCGATCGAGGGGTTCGCATCCGCGGAGAGAGACCCCTCACCCGGCTTCGCTAACGCGAAGCCACCCTCTCCCACATCCGCCTTCGCCAAGGCTTCGGCGGACAGGAGGGGAGAGGGTACACTGAGTACGCGCGAATTATTGCTTCACCGACACCGGCGAGAAGTCGATGAACCAGCTCTTCGGCTGCACCACGCCTGTCACCTTCGGGCTCATGGCGCGAGGACCGACGTCGTGGGCGACGTAGAGGAAGGCGGCGTCGTCGACGGAGGCCGCGTGCAGCTCGGCGAGCGCGGCGTCACGCGCGGCGGGATCGAAGGTCTGGCGCGCCTTCTTCACGAGGTCGTCGAACTTGGGGTTGTTGATGAAGCCCCAATTGTTCGAGACCGGCGGCGCCATGCCCGATTGCAGGAAGCGCACCAGCGCAAAGAACGGGTCCATCGCCGCATAGGTGACGTTGGTCGCGTTCGCGCCGTTGGCTGAGGGATCCTTGGCGCCGCGGCGCCAGTTGGTGAACAGCGTGTTCCATTCAATGACGTCGAGCTGCACGTCGAAATAGCATTCGGCCAGGGCCTGCTGGAGATATTCGTTCATCGGCAACGGCTGCATCTGTCCCGAGCCGGAGGCGGATGTCTGGGTCTTCACCGTCAGCTTCTTGTTCGGACCGAAGCCGGCCTCCTGCATCAGCTTTTGCGCAGCCGCCTTGTCATACTTGATCTCGAAGCTCGGCTTGCCGCGCCAGGGATGGCCGGGCTCGAAGGTGCCGGTCGCCGGCACCATCAGGCCGGCAAGCAGGCCATCCTTCAGGCCCTCGCGGTCGACACAGAGGTTCGCGGCCTTGCGCACGCGGATGTCGTTCCAGGGCGAGCCTTCGACGCGCGAGAACTGCCAGGGCCAGACATGCGGCTGCTCGTTGGCGTAGAGCTTGAAGCCGCGCTGCTTGAGCTCGGGCAGCGCATCCGGCGCCGGGGCCTCGACCCAATCGACCTGCCCGGACAGCAGCGCCGCGGTGCGCGCGTTGGCCTCCGGCATCGGCAAGAGCACCATCTTGTCAACCTTGGGCACACGGGCCTTGTCCCAGTAGTTCGCGTTCTTGACCAACTCGAGCCGTTCGCGCGGCGTGAAGCTCGCCATCTTCCACGGGCCGGTGCCCGAGGCGTCCCTGGCGAAGGCGGTCCAGGCAGCCTGCGACTTCGCCTTGGCGTCAGCGCCTTCGGCCTTGTCGTAGAAGGCCTGCCACTTCGTCGGGCTCGCCATGAACAAATTGGTGAGGTTGATCGGCAGGAAGCTGTCGGGCTCCTTGGTGGTGAGCTCGACCGTCATGTCGTCGATCTTCTTCGCCGACGCCAGCGTCGGCATGCGCGAGGCCGTGACGCCGACCTGGCTGGCGTCGAATTGCGGCGCGTCCTGCTTCAAGACCTTCTCGACATTCCACACCACGGCGTCCGCATTGAACGGCGAGCCGTCATGGAAGGTCACGCCGGAGCGCAGCTTGAAGATCCACTTGGTCTTGTCGGCGTCGTCGACCTTCCACTCGGTGGCAAGGCCCGGGATCACCACGCTCGCCTTGTCGGCCGAGGACAGATCCCAGCCGGTGAGCCCGTCATACATGGTGAGACCGGTGAAGCGATTGCCTTCAAAACCCTGGTCGGGCTGGCCCAGCGTGCGCGGAATATCGGCGGCGGTCATGCCGATGCGCAGCACAGTTTCGGCGCTGGCGACGCGCGGGAATGCGGCCGCCGTGCCGAGCGCCAACAGTGCGATCAGCGCGGCATGTTTCTTGTTCTTCTTGATAAGCATCGCCTCAATCCTTTTCCGGCTTCGATGACTATTTTTGATGCAATCGTATGCAATGGCTATGCCAAAGAGAAACTTATTCTGCCATTTGTCACTGCGACGACAAGTCCTTGTGGGGCGCGCGCGGGCGAACGCATCGCCCTGCCTATTCTGGCATCAAGATTGCAAGTTTGGTCCCGATGTCTCCTGGGAGCCTTGGGCCAATGCGTATTCGACTGTCGACCTGTCTCGCCGTGCTTGCGCTGGCGGCCTCCGCAATCTCGGCGCGCGCCGAAAGTGTCGTGCGCTACGGCATCTCGATGGCGGACATTCCGCTGACGACGGGCCAGCCCGATCGCGGCGCCGGCGCTTATCAGTTCACCGCCTACACGATCTACGATCCCTTGATCGCCTGGGAGATGGACGTCGCCGATCGCCCCGGCAAGCTGGTGCCGGGGCTCGCCACCGAATGGAAGGTCGACGATGCCGACAAGACCAAATGGCGCTTCACTCTGCGCAAGGGCGTGAAGTTTCACGACGGCAGCGAGTTCAACGCCGATGCGGTGATCTGGAATCTGGACAAGGTGCTCAGCGACAAGGCGCCGCAATTCGACAAGCGGCAGAGCGCGCAGGTGAAGACCCGCCTGCCCTCGGTCGCGAGCTACGCCAAGATCGACGACTTCACGGTAGAGATCACCACCAAGACGGTCGATTCCTTCTTTCCCTATCAGATGCTGTGGTTCCTGGTGTCGAGCCCGGCGCAATACGAAAAGCTCGGCAAGGACTGGGACAAGTTCGCCAGCCAGCCCTCGGGCACCGGTCCGTTCAAATTGACCAAACTGGTGCCGCGCGAGCTCGCGGAACTCACCAAGAACCCGGACTACTGGAACAAGAAGCGCATTCCCAAGGCCGACAAGATCGTGCTGGTGCCAATGCCGGAGGCGCTGACGCGCACCAACGCACTGCTTGCGGGGCAAGTCGACCTGATCGAAACGCCCGCGCCGGATGCCGTGCCGCAGCTGAAAGCCGCCGGCATGAAGCTCGTCGACAACATCACGCCGCATGTCTGGAATTATCATCTCAGCGTGCTGCCGGGCTCGCCCTGGACCGACATCCGCCTGCGCAAGGCGCTGAACCTCGCGATCGATCGCGAGGCGGTGGTCGGCCTGATGAACGGGCTGGCAAAGCCAGCCAAGGGACAGGTCGATCCGTCCAGCCCGTGGTTCGGCAAGCCGAGCTTCGAGCTGAAATATGATCTTGCCGCAGCCAAGAAGCTGGTCGAAGAGGCCGGTTACTCCAAGGCGAAGCCGCTGAAGACCACCTTCATCATCGCGCAGGGCGGCACCGGCCAGATGCTGTCGCTGCCGATGAACGAATTCCTGCAGCAGAGTTTCAAGGAGATCGGCATCGAGATCGACTTCAAGGTCGTCGAGCTCGAGACACTATATACACACTGGCGCAAGGGCGCGGCCGACGAGATGAACGCCGGCATCACCGCCAACAACATCGCCTATGTCACCTCGGATCCGCTCTACGCCATCGTCCGCTTCTTCCATTCCGGGCAGATCGCGCCGGTTGGCGTCAACTGGGGCGGCTACAAGAACCCTGAGGTCGATGCGTTGATCGACGAGGCCAAGCAGACCTTCGATTCCGCCAAACAGGACGCACTGCTGGCGCAGGCGCATGCGCTGATCGTGAACGATGCTGCGCTGGTCTGGGTGGTCCACGACACCAATCCGCACGCGCTCTCGCCGAAGATCAAGCAGTTCGTACAGGCGCAGCACTGGTTCCAGGATTTGACGACGATCGGGGTGGAGTGAGGGCACGGTCGCAGCGTCATACTGTCGTCCCGGCGAAGGCCGGGACCCATTGCCACCGAGTTGAGTTTGGCGACGATAGCCAACTCCGATCACACGCAAAAACTTCTGCTGCGGAGTATGGGTCCCGGCCCCCGTGCGCAATTGCGCACTAGGCCGGGACGACACTTTTGGTTTGGCTGCGGACTTCCGCAAAGTATTCAGCTGTCGTCCTGGCGAAAGCCAGGACCCATAGCCACCGAATTCAGTTTGGCGAAGATTGGTGGTTGGCAGCTCGGTGCCGCAACTGCTCCCTGGGGTAATGGGTCCTGGCTTTCGCCAGGACGACATCGTGTATGAGGCTCGGACGGAGCTAAGTCACACGCCCCACTACTTCGTCAGCAGCGCATAAGCCCCGGTCCATCCTTCCGGCGGCGGCGTGAGCTGGAAATCCCTGATCCGCGCTTCATAGAGCCTGAACAGCTTTTCCAGCGTGTCGGCGTCCTCGCTGCGGCGGCCGCGCTCGATGGCGTCCAGCGCGCCCTGCCAGTCGCGGCCACGATAGCAGCCGAGCATTTCGATGGTGATGTTGCGCAGGCGCTGGAAAGCGCCCGAATGCATCACGTCCTCGCGGCCGGCGATGGCGTAGATCACCTCCGGCTCGGTCTTGCCCTTGACCATGATGAAGTCGAGCTCGAGGATCGCGAACTTGTCCTTGGCGGCGACCGCGGTCCTGGAGCCGACGATGATCGGGAAGCCGTATTCCTTGGTCTGCCCTTCGAGGCGCGAGGCCAGGTTCACACTGTCGCCGAGCACCGAGTAGTTCTTCTTCAGGTCGGAGCCCATGTTGCCGACCACGCCGATGCCGGTGTTGAGACCGATGCCGACATTAAGCGGAATGTAGACGTGGCCGCCGTCGGCGGCTTCCTGCTCGCGCTCCTTGTTGACCGCGTCGATCTGCTCCAGCATCTGGATCGCGGCCTCGCAGGCGTTGACCTCGTGCTCGGCATCGTCGAGCGGCGCGTTCCAGAACGCCATGATGGCGTCGCCCATGTATTTGTCGATGTAGCCCTTGCGCTCGATGATGACGTCGGTCAGCGGCGTCAGGAAGCGGTTCATGAGCTCAATCAACCCTTGCGGATCGTCCTTGTAGCTCTCCGAGATCGTTGTGAAGCCGCGCACGTCGGAGAACATGATCGTCATCTCGCGCTCCTCGCCGCCGAGCACGAGTTTTTCCGGCGACTGCACGAGCTGCTCGACCAGCACCGGCGACATGTATTGCGCGAATTGCCCGCGGATCTGCACGCGCTGGCGCTGCTCGCGCACGAAGCTGGCAAAGATCAGCGTCAGGTAGACCGCGGTGGTCGACAGCAGCGGATAGGTGAAATCGATGAGGTAGCGGTACTGCGAGTAGAAGAACCAGGACACGCCGACCAGAATGGCAGCGAACATCGCGCCCGCAAGCACCAGGCGCACGGGGCCGAGGTTTGGCGTAAAGACGATGACGAGCAGGCCGATGACCAGCGCGGCGATCAGTTCGACGCCGAGCGCATAGTTCGGCTGGGAGATCACCGCGCCGCTCAGCACGCTCTCCAGCACCTGGGCATGGATCTCGACCCCCGGCATGGTCGAGGACACCGGTGTCGTCTTGATGTCGTTGAGCCCGCCTGCGGAGGTGCCGATCAGCACCAGCTTGCCGGCGATCTTGTTCGGCGGCACGCTGTTGTCGAGCACGTCGGCCGCGGAGACGTAGATCGAGGGATCCCGGCGGGCGTAATGCACCCAAAGCTGGCCGTTCTTGTCGGTCGGAATTTCTACGCCCTTGAGGCGGATCGCCCTGATACCGGTCTTGTCGGCGCGAACCAGCAACGTCGGCGTGCCCGTGACGACGCGCAGGACCTCGAGGCTGAGCGAGGGCATGATGTTGCCCTGGGCGCGCATGATCATCGGCACGCGGCGGATCAGACCGTCGCGCTCGGTCCTGATCGAGAACAGACCGCGGCCGGCGGCGACCTTCTCGATGATCGGCACGTTGCGCAACAAGCCCGGGAATTCGAACAGGAAGCGCTCGGCGCCCTCCTCGCCGACCGTCGCGACGCCGGTAAAGGGCAGCGACTGGTCGAGTTCGGACAACACGCCTGGAAGCCCGGTCTCGCCCAGCACCACGCGCGAGCGCTTGATCGCCTCGGCGAGGATCTGGTCGTTGGTCGGCAGCTCGCGCAGCTTGGCGCGGGTGACCTCGTCGAGATAGCGCATCTGGCTCGCGACCAGATCCGGATTGAGCCGGTCGGCTTCCGAGAACACCACGTCGAAGCCGATCGCCACCGCGCCGTTGTTGGTGAGGTTCTGGATCAGATCGGCGATTCGCGTCCGCGGCCACGGCCATTGGCCGAGCTTGCCGAGGCTCTTGTCGTCGATGTCGACGACAGTGACCGGCCGCACCGTCTTGTGGCGCGGATCGATCAGCTGGAACATGTCGAAGGTGCGCAGCCGCAATTCCTGGATCGGCGGCGGGTCCCAGAGACGGGCGCCGGCAAACAGGACCAGCAGCGCAAGGCACATCAGCCGCGCTAAGCCGAACTTGCGTGCAAACCACCGCCGCAGGATTTTTAGACGTTTCATGCCGGTTGGGCTTCCTGTCCCGCCTGCTGCCGCGCGCACCGATCATGGAGCGTCCGCGTGCGATTTGCTATGCCCTGGCAGCTGAGGATTATGGATTTTTTGCCGCGGTCAAGAAAGCCGCCGGCCCGTGGAGAGGCCGGGCGTTCATCAGGTGATGTGGAAGATGAAATCGCTGGCCTTGAGATTTGCCGCGATCACGTTCTTCAGCAGCAGCGACTCGTTCTCCGTGAACGGCGCGCCCTCAGGCTGTGTGACCTGCTGATGCCAAGTGATCAGCGTGTCGCCGGAGCCCTGCTGGACGATGGTGAGATTGCTAATGGAGTTGACGTCCGAGAATTGCCGCAGGTCGATCTTGTCCAGCCCCGTCGTGAAATCGGTGATGGTGTGCGAGAGGTCGGTGATGGGTTGCCCGTTCTGGTCGTACAGCACGCCCGGCGAGAACACGAACTGATCCTTGCCGGCGCCGCCGGTCAGCGTGTCGCCCGTGTCGGTCGCGAAGATGACGTCCTTGCCGTCGGTGCCTTCCAGAGTGACGCCTTGGCCGGTGTCCCCCGCCTCGTTGAAGATGAAGTGGGCGGTATCGAACAGGCCGGTGGTCTTGTCCGTCACCGTCAGCGTGATCTGATCTTTGTCCGGCGGCGTTTGGCCCGGATCATAGGTGACCCCATCCGCGAGGGCCAAGTTGATGTCGTCGAGAGAGCCGCACGCCGCCCCCGGGGCGACACTGCTGTCCGGATCATGTGCAGTTACGGCCGTGATCTTGAACTCATCCGTCGCAGCGCCGGGATCGGTGTCGATGACCGAGAGACCGGTTATGAAGTCGGTGTTGCTCTCGTTGGCGTGCCAGACGTAGAAGCTCGTGGTGTCGATGACCGGGCCGCTGGCGTCATCGGCGCCGGTCACGTCTACCGTGAGCGTTGCCGTGCCGGTGGCACCATGCGCGTCCGTGGTCTGGACCGTGAAAATATCCGCATAGGACCCGTCCGACAGCGCGTTGATGGCCGCTGCATTGGGAACGTAGCTGTAGCTGCCGTCCGGGTTGACCGTCAGCGAGCCGTACAGACCCGCAACCGTCGTCGTGGCATGGTGATCCGCGTTCAGGACGGCATAGGTCAGCGTCGCCGTCTCGCCGCTATCGGCGTCGGTGCCGGCCAGTTGACCGGTAAGATCGGAGAAGGTGTCGGCCCCGGCGGTGTCCGTGAGCGGGCCGATGTGGAGATCGGCAAGTGTCGGCGCATCGTTGCTGCCGGCGATGTTGATGGTGACGACGCCGCCCGTGCCAGCGCCCTCGGCATCCGACGGCACGATCGTGTATTGCAGCGACAGCGTCTGGCCGGCGGCGAGGAAGTCGAAGGCCTGACTGCCCGAATTGAAATTCCAGGAGAACTGGGCGTAGCTGGCCGTGCCGTCAAGGATGTCGCCGGACGGCACGGTGAGATAGTTCAAAAGGTCCGCATGCGACAGCCCGCCGACGTCGCCGGTTTGCGGCACGCCGTCAAGAGAGACCTGCACCTGGCTGACCGACAGCGTGACGTGATCGATCGCGTCGACGTCGGAGACCGTCAGCACGCCATGCGAAAGCTGGCCGGCATTGGTTTCCATCAGATCGGCGACGGCGCCGCCCGGGCCGGAGGTCCCACTGGCCCAGTCTGCAGTGCCCTCGATGGCGAGGCTGTGGGCGGAGTTGACCGTATTGGTGGCCGTGGTCCCGCTGCCGTCGCCCAGCTGATAATACGCGGCAAGATTCGCCTCGCTGCCGCTGAGGCCGGTGAAATCGATCGACTGGATCTGCGTCTGCGTGAGCGCAGTGGTCCAGACGCTGACATCGGCGATCGAGCCGAAGAAGCCTTCCGCTCCAAAGCCCGCCGCGCCTGGGGCGCTCGCGGCGCCGATCATCATGTAGGACGCCGACGGATTCGACGGACTGCCGTCGATCGGGTGGAAGCCCCATGACTGCGAATATTCGAGGTGTCCGTCCAGATAGAGCGTGAAGGTGTCGTTGTCGTGGGTCAGCGCGACGTTGTGCCACTGCGACGCGGTGAGCGCCATGCCGGTATCGGCGATCTGGACGCCGCCCGCGAGAATCTGCAGCTCCATAGTGCCATCGGCGTTGACGGTGCCAAGGAGACCGAAGCCGGTGGTCGAGGTGTTGCCGTTGTAGAACAGAATCTGGCCGTGATCGGGATTGGCGCCCCCGCTCCAGTTCACCCAGCCGTCCAGCGTGACGTCATCGGTGGCGACCGTCGGCACGTCGCCGACCGCGATGGTGTGGCCGTCGAAGTTCATGTAGTTCGATGTCACATAGGAGACAGCCGGCGCATCGTTGGTGCCGGTGATCGTGACGGTGACATCCTGCGAGACTTGCGCACCGTGATCGTCGGTAAAGGTAACGGTGTAGACCTGGGTGATGGTCTGCCCCTCCGCCAGCGACTGCAGCACGGGATCGCTATTGTCCAGCGTGAAGTGCCAACCCAGCGTCGCGCCGTTGCTGGTGTCGCTAGCGGATTCGGACACCGGATCGATCGTGAAGGTGCCGATGTTCGTGCTGCCGTCCTCGAAGCCCGGCAGAGCCGAACTGACGGACGACGACTTGAACGACCACTGCGCCGTATGGGTGTCGATCAGATCGACGTCCTGGATCGCCAGCGTGCCGCATGCCGACAGCGACGAGCCCTTGTCCTCGGTGACCGCGCCCGTCGCCGCGGCCGCATCGCTCGTGATGGTCGGCGCGTCGTTGACGCCGTTGATCGTGACGGTGACGTCCTGGCTGACGGTGCCGCCGTGGTGGTCATCGAACGTGACGGTGTAGACCTGGGTGATGGTCTGGCCCTGCGCGAGCGATTGCAGCATCGCGTCGTTGTTGTCGAGCGTGAAGTGCCAGCCCAGCGTAGCGGCATTGCTCGTATCGGCGCTGGATTCGAGCACCGCCGGATCGATCGTGAACGTGCCGATATTCGTGCTGTTGGCGTCGAACCCCGGCAGAGCCGAACTGACGGATGACGACTTGAACACCGCATGCGCGGTATGAGTGTCGATCAGGTCGAGGTCCTGGATCGCCAGCGTCCCGTCAATCGACAATGTCGGACCGGTGTCCTCGGCGACCTCGCCCGTTGCCGCCAAGGCATCGCTCGTGACGGTCGGCGCATCGTTGACGCCCGTGATGGTGACGGTGACATCCTGCGTGACCGTCGCATTGTGATTGTCAGTGAAGGTGACGGTGTAGACCTGGGTGATGGCCTGCCCTTCCGCCAGCGACTGCAGCATCACATTGCTGTTGTCGAGCGTGAAGTGCCAACCCAGCGTGGCGCCGTTGTTGGTGTCGGTGTTGGATTCGAGCACCGAAGGATCGATCGTGAAGGTGCCGATATTCGTAGCGCCCTCAACAAAGCCCGGCAGATGCGCGCTCGAGGACGACGACTTGAACACCGCCTGCGCCGTATGGGTGTCGATCAGGTCCAGATCCTGGATTGCCAGCGTGCCGTCGATCGACAGCGTCAGGCCCGTGTCCTCGATGACGTTGCCCGTCGCCGCCGCGGCGCTGCTGGTCACGGTCGGCGCATCGTTGGTCCCGGTAATGGTGACCGTGACGTCTTGGGTGACCGTTCCGCCGTGATGATCGTCGACGGTAACGGTGTAGACCTGCGTGATGGTCTGGCCTTCCGCCAGCGACTGCAGCACCGGATCGTTATCGTCGAGCGTGAAGGTCCAGCCCACCGACCCTCGCGTGCTGACGCCGGGGCTCTCGCTCACCGGCAGAAGCGCGAAAGTGCCGATATGCGAGCTGCCGTCGCTGAACCCCGGCAGATGTGCGCTCGACGTCGTCGACTTCAGGACGAAGCTCGCGCTGTGCGTATCCGTGAGATCAGGGTCGTTGAAGGTAATAGTACCCTCGGCCGTCAGGGTCGCCGCATCCTCCGTCACCGCGCCGGTCGAGATCGTGGAGTCTTCGACGATCGTCGGCACGTCGTTGGTGCCCTCGACGTTGACGTCCGCACCGTTGATGGACACGGTGATCGGCGTGCTGACCACACCGCCGTGCCCATCATCGACCTGCACCACATAGTTGAGGGTCAGCGTCTCGCCTTCGGCGAGGAAATCGAAGAGATGGTCGGGAACGCTGTAGGTCCAGGTGGCCGAGCCGTTGTTGCTGTTTCCCGCGCCCTGCACCACGGTCAGCGGCACCTCGACGGCGGCGATCGCGGCGCGTTGCTCCGGCGTCAGCGTCGCGGTGATATCGTTGCCTTCGGCATCAAGATATTTGAACGGCTGGGTCGACGAGAGCGCCGCGCTCACGATCGGCCGGTCCGTCAGATCGACGTCGGCGAAGGTGACAGTGCCCGTGATGGTGTCCAGAGCCTCGTTGCCGGTCCCGACCTTCTCGATGACGGTGCCACCCGATGTCGCGACGGTGGGCTTGTCGTTCGTTCCCGTGATCGTGATGGTGATCGGGATGAACTTGGACTCCGGGTTCACCGCGAAATTGGTATCGACGCGAACCATGTAGGTCAGCGTCAGCGTTTCGCCGGCTGCGAGGAAGTCGAAGACGTGATCGGGGACCGTGTAGGTCCAGAGCGCAGAGCCATTGTTGTTGTTGCCGGCGTCGGCAACGACGTTGATCTGGATCTGCGTCGCCGCGATGTCCTGCTTCTGCAGCGCGGAGAGCGAGCCGGTGACGTCCTGCTGGGCGGCGTTCTTGTAGACGTAGTTCGGCGCCTCGGCGAGGCTCACCGACACCGTCGGCAGGTCGCCGAGATTTTGATCGACGAAGGTGATCTGGCCGATGACCTTATCGGGCGTCGTATCGCCAGTCGTGTCTGCGCGCTCGGTGAACTCGAACGCCGTCTTCACATTGCCGCTGGAATCGAGGCTTTGCACCAGCGGCTGGCCGGGAACACGGGTGGCCGTGGGCGTGGAGGTGTGGGGGGCCTCCTGTCCCTGCGGATTGAGATTGACGAATGTCGCGACCGCGATGGCGCCCGACCCCGATTTGAACACCACGTCCTGGCTGATCGGCGTGATCGTGTCGGTGAAGTTCGTGGTCAGCTTGGTGTTGGTGTTGTTGTCGGTGAACTTCAGCGTGAACACGTCCGTGATCAGCTTCTGCACGTCCGGTGACATCAGCGCATTGCTGATCGAGACGTTGCCGCCGCTGATCTGGATCATCTGGCCGGCCTGGTTGACCGTCGCGATCGGCAGCAGCGTGACCTTGTCGAACAGGATGTAGGAGCCCGTGGTGCCGTTCGGCTCGACCAGCACCTGGAAGCTCGCCTGCGGCTGCGGATCGCCGCCGCCGGCGGGAACGACGAAATTGATCTGGGTCAGCACCGCGGTGCCGCGGATGCCCATGGTGGCGACTGGCGTGTCGATCTTCATGTCGCCATGCTTGGCGGTCTCGCCGGCGACGAAGGTGATGGTGCCCGCGACCAGGCTCAGCAGCGAGGAGTTGCTCGACCCGTTGGGGTCATAGACCATCTCGTTCAGCACCATCCGCGCATTGGAGGACAGGCCGAACACGGTGCCGTCGATGAAGGTGATGCCGAGCGTCGAATCGGCGCCCGTCGAGACCACGTCGCCCTTCTCGACATTGTCGCCGTTGTTCAGGATGACCGAAACGCCATTGCGGACCGCGGTCGCACTGCCGGAGAGTTTTGTGACGTGACCGATGATCTGGGCCGCGGCAGCGCCAGGCGCAGCCTGCGCATATTGGACATGGCCAGTGAGCGCATTGACGATGTCGCCGGTGAGGTGGGCGCCATCGGGCGAGGCGATCGCCGCGCGCTTGTCGCCCCTAAAATAATCGTGAACGACAAACTCATGACCCTCATGGGACAGCACGAGGTCGAGACCTGCGCGCTTGAACTCGCCGTTGAAGATCAGGTTGGGATCGGGAACAACGAACGCGCCATCGGGCACGTGACCATGCGCCTTGGCGATAAAGGGCTTGGCAGCAGAGAAATCGACATGGCCATCGGCGAGCGAACGGGAATCCTGGCCGTCCAAGGACATCGCGGCGTCAAATTTGCCAGCGTAATTCAATCGGGCACCGTAAAAAGGGTTAAAATCTAAGTAAGTATCGACCGCCTAAGCTTGCATAGCATTACCAAGTCCTTAGCGAAACCATCTATTGCTTGTGTGATTTCGCGTCACCGAGCCATCGCCGGCTGCATCGGACCAAGTCTCCATGGAGGAAGCAGGGCAATTCGAGAAATATTTCGAAGTATAATTTCGCTTGTTTGAGCCCATTTCCGGCACTCCCACGTATTCCATTGTATAGATCTGGCGACGAATACTTGTGTCATCTTTTGTTCGTGGTGCCCCGCAGCACACTGGGGCAAATACGGAACCAAATCTGTGACCCAACTAACAGAACCCGTGAAATATCGGGGTCGTTAGCCATGGGACGCGGAATCGGCTAGCGCACAACCAATACCTGCAATTGGCTCCATTTCGCGGCAGGCGGCGCTTCCCCTAGCCCCCGATTCGTAAAATTTTATGCAATTTGGGCAGGCTCGTTTCAGCCTGTTCCCCGGTTTCGGGACCCCTGCCGGGCGCGTTAAGCAGAACAAAACGGCCCATCTCGCACTATTTCCGCGAAAGCAACAAAGCCCGGCACGTCGAGATCGAGGGGATCTCGCGAAGCTTGGGAAGGGGATGTCAGATGGAGACCGCTGCTCGCTCGCGCGCTTGGCGCGCAATCCTTGTCTTGTGCGCATTGATCCTGCTCGGATCGGTCGCCGAGCTTCGCGCCGGCACGTTGCTGTCGCCGGGCGCTGGCGTCCTCGTGCGCAAATCCGCCGAGCCGTTCGGCGTGTTCGCCTTCGCCATCTCGTCGGGCAGCCTGCAACGGAAATGGCTCGCGCTGAAGGACAAGCTCGACGACGACATGGTGCAGCTCGCGCTGTGCGATGGCGACCGGGACCATTGTGCATCGCCTCCGGCCCTGAAGCTGCTCGCCATCGTCGACCAGGCCCGTGATCGCGACGGCCGCGCGCGGCTGGGCGAGGCCAACCGCGCCATCAACCTCGCCATCCGGGCCGCCAATGACGGCACCGACGACGTCTGGAGCTCGCCGCTTGCGACCTTCCAGCGCGGCGCCGGCGATTGCGAAGACTATGCCATTGCCAAGCTCGCCGCCCTGCGGCTCGCCGGCGTTGCCGCCGAAGACCTCCGCATCGTCGTGGTGCGCGACACCCACGCCGGCGAGGCGCATGCGGTGGCCGCCGCACGGCTCGACGGCCACTGGCTGATGCTCGACAACCGCCGCATGGCGATGGTCGAGGACGACGCGGCACCGATCTACCAGCCGCTGTTCGTGCTCTATCAGTCAGCCGTGATGAAATATGTCGACGAACCCGTGCGGTTCTCGATGGCCGCCACCGAGGCTCACTGATCCATCTCGTAGCCCGGATGGAGCGAAAGCGTAATCCGGGACCCCTGTGTCCGCAGAGCGAATCCCGGATTGCGCTGCGAGGTTGGGCAAGAATCCTAGCCGTTTGGGTGAACGAGTGTACGATTCGGTATGACGAATCGCATGTTCAAGACCGGGGTGAGCCGGGATCAGGTCAGCCTTCTGCCCGCGCGGGTGGAAGATTATGTGGGTCGAGAGAACCCGGTTCGGGCGATCGAGGCGTTTGTCGCAGCGCTGGACCTTGAGCGGCTTGGCTTCGGTCATGCCGGGTCGGGTGGCGGGGCGGGACAACCGCCTTACGATCCTGCCGATCTGCTGAAGCTCTATCTTTATGGCTACACCAACCG
>NZ_FNCU01000003.1:0-362102 GCF_900099855.1 Bradyrhizobium sp. Rc2d
CCTAGAGCGAGTTGCGATCAAAGCGGATTATACCCGCAATGACGGATGTAGTTGGCGCATTCGACAGGGGTAAAGAGGCTGAGAGTGCGGCCGATGAGGTCCCAGAGGGCATCGACGGTTCGAGCTTGGGCTTGTCGCAACAGTTCCTTGAGTTTGGCGAAGGCCATCTCGATCGGATTGAGATCGGGGCTGTAGGGCGGCAGGAACAGAAGCCGCGCACCGGCACCGGCGATGAGACGCGCGGCCGCTTCATTCTTATGGCTCGACAAATTGTCGAGGATCACCGTGTCGCCTTCGCGCAGGGTGGGGACGAGGATTTGCTCGACATAGGCGAAGAAGCACTCGGCGTTGATCGGCCCGTCGAGCACAAACGGCGCTATCAGCCCCTCGCAGGTCAGGCCGGCAAGGAACGTCGTCGTCTTCCAATGTCCGTGCGGCGCATGGCCCAAGGCGCGTGTGCCGACATTGGCCCAGGCGTAACGACGCGTCATCGCCGTCGTCGTCCAGGTCTCGTCGAGGAAGATGAGCCGACCGCCAAGGCTGGTTTGCGCGCACCGCCACGCTTGTCGGCGCTCAACGACGTCGGGACGATCCTGTTCGCTGGCGTGCACGGTTTTTTTTGAAGCTAATGCCCTCACCGGCAAAGAAGCGCGACAGCATCGACTTGTCGGCTTCGACGCCATGCCTGCGAAGCAGTCGCTCGGCGATCGCATCGAGCGTCAGATCGTTCTCTTTGCGCCGAAGTTCCAAGAGCCAGTCCCGATGCGGCTTCAGCACAGAACGCCGATCACCGCCGGTCGGCAAAGCCGCCGTGCGCTGCGTTTCCTCGAACGCCTTCACCCAGCGGATCGCGCTCGCGATCCCGACCCGGAATATCCGGGCCGCCTCGTTCCGCGAAAGGCCATCCTCAACGACGGCCTTGATCACCCGAATGCGAAGAGCCTCTCCATGCGCCATCCCTGCCGGCCTCCTCCCGGCCTCAAGGATGAATCACGGTTCGCTCCCTTTGGGAATCCCTGCGATTCAATTCGAGCCCAACATGCTCTAGCGTTCGTCAGAGCCGCGTGATCGCGGCGACCTCGCTGCCGGCTTGCCTGATCCGCGCGAGCGCCGGCTCGATCGGCTCGATCACGGTCGCCATGTGATGCGCATTGGCGTGAACCATGGAGCTGGCGTCGCGGACGATGGCGATATGGCCCTTCCAGAAGATCAGATCGCCGCGCACCAAACTACCCCACTCATGCGGCTCCAGCGCGCGGCCGAGGCCGGCCTGCTGCATGTCGCTGTCGCGCGGGCAGCCGATGCCGGCAGCAGTGAGCGAGACCTGCACCAGGCCCGAGCAATCGATGCCAAAACTGCTCTTGCCGCCCCAGAGATAGGGCGTGCCGGCGAAGCGCTCGGCGACGGCGACGAAATCGGGCTCGCGATGATCGAGCGGGGCAAGATGCGTTTTCGGTAAGAACGTTCCTTCGCGCGTCACCGCGAAGGCCCCGTCCTCGCGCACGATCGTGAGCTTTGATCCCAGCACCAGCGTGTCCGCTGGTGGCAATTTGATCGAGGGGCCGGGGAAGGCAAATGTTCGCAGCGCGCTGACCACGTGGGTCGGGGCGGCCGCGGGCTTCATGAGCGCTGCATCCGGCAGCCAGCCGACATAGCCGTCGCCGTTGAGCTGGCCCCAGGCCCAGCCTTCGCCGTTGCGGTCGTAAATGGTGACGCGCTCGCCGCGCAGCGCCTCCGTCATCAGCATCGCGTTCGACGATGGCTGCTCGCGCACCGGCGCGATCGCCTCGACCACCTCGAATTCCTCGCCGGTGACGAAGCGATCCGCCTCAACCTTGCCTTCGAGATATTTCGCGGCGATGTCGCCCCGCGCCGGCGTCAGCCGCGGGTCATGCATAGCGTTCGCTCAAGAGTGCGTAAATGGCGCGCGCGGCCTGGCACTCGCCGCCTTCGGGCCGCGCCGGCTTCGCCGACGGCGTCCAGCCATAGATGTCGACATGCAGCCAGCTCTCGGCGTGCTCGACGAAGCGTTGCAGGAACAGCGCGCAGGTGATCGAGCCGGCGAAGCCGCCGGACGGCGCGTTGGTGATGGTCGCCGTCTTGGAGTCCAGCCAGGCATCGTAAGGCGGCCACAGCGGCATGCGCCACAACGGATCGTTCTCCTTCACCGCGCAACGCGCGACGTCGGCGGCCAGCGTCTCATCATTGGTGTAAAAGGGCGGTAAATCCGGCCCCAGCGCAACGCGGGCCGCGCCGGTCAGCGTGCCCAGATCGATCAGCAGCTCCGGCTTCTCCTCATCGGCCAGCGCCAGCGCGTCGGCAAGGACGAGGCGGCCTTCGGCGTCGGTATTGCCAATCTCCACCGTGATGCCCTTGCGCGAGGTGAAGATGTCGAGCGGACGGAAGGCGTTGCCGGCGACCGCGTTTTCCACGGCCGGAATCAGCACGCGCAGCCGCACCTTCAGCTTCGCATCCATCACCATGCGTGCGAGCGCGAGCACGTTGGCGGCGCCGCCCATGTCCTTCTTCATGATCAGCATGCCGCTCGACGGCTTCAGGTCGAGCCCGCCGGTGTCGAAGCAGACGCCCTTGCCGACCAGCGTCACCTTGGGATGAGCCGGATCGCCCCAGCCGATGTCGATCAACCGTGGCGCGCGGCTGGAGGCCATGCCGACGGCGTGGATCAGCGGAAAATTCGTCTTCAGATCCTCTCCGATGGTGCAGGCGAAGCTTGCACCGAATTCGGCGGCGAGCGCTTGCGCGGCTGCGGCGAGCTGCTCCGGTCCCATGTCGTTGGCCGGTGTGTTGATGAGATCGCGCGCCAGCATCGCCGCATCGGCCATGCGATCGATCTCAGTCGCGTCGACGCCATCCGGCGGCACCAGCCGGACGTCGGGCCTGTCAGCCTTGCGGTAGCGGGCAAAGCGGTAGCTGCCGAGCGCGAAGGCAAGTGCCGCCAGCCGTGCATCGTGCGGCGCATTGGCAAAACGATAGGTGCCCGGCGGCAGCAGGCCGGGCAGGGCGCCCGGCCGGAACAGGTCGCGCGATCTGGCGCCCTCATCCTCGAGGCCGAACAGCACCTGTGCAATTGCGCCATCCGGCGCGGGCAGCGCGAGATAGCCGCCGGGCTTGGCGGCAAAGGCACTCGCGGTGGCGAACTGGCGTTGCGCCGGCGGCAGCGCCTCGGCGACCTGATCCCAGCTCGATTTGGTGACGAAGGTGATCGGGATGGCGGTGGGCGACGTCTCGAAGACAGAAGGCATTGGCGGGTCCGGATCGTCAGATCAAGCAGGTCGTACGAACGAGACTTCGCAGAGTTTCGCCGCCGCCGCAATCGACTTTGCTGTCACCGGTCAGCGAGCCGCTACTCGCAGTGAGGGGGCCATGCTAGGTTCCGAGGACGGCCGCCAGCTATTGGAGTTCGCCGGCGGCCGACGAAGCCTGCCGGGAGGAATTGCAATGGAATTCGTGTGGAGCGTGGTCACATTCATCGGCCAGGTGATCGAGGCGATCTTCGGCTATGTCGAGCACCATCATTGGATCTTCGCGTTCCTCGCTGGCGGCTACGTCTTCTATCTCCACGACCGCTCCGTCCACGCGCGGTTCGATGCGCTGGACAAACGCATCGATGAAATCCGCAAGCGGCTTGCCATTGAATATTGACCGGGCGCGAAGACGCCATCGGAAGGAGTCGTAGTCCAGCTTCAGGCGCTACGGAGAGTGCAATTACTGCGGGACCTGAACGAACAGGCGAAGGTGCTCGGCCTCGATCTCGGGCCCGGCGGGAAGGTGCCGCCGCAGACGCCGCCGTGAGCGGTGCGACTTGCCCGGTGTTAACTGGCCGTTAGGGTTAACAGTCTATTGCTGGCGCGTTCGGCTCGATCAATCGGCTCGAGAGTCAAAGCGTCATGCGTCAACGGTTCAGTCTTGCCCGGCTTCTTGCGTCCACCTCGCTGATCGCGGCAGTGGCTACGGGCCTCGGCGGCTGCACGGGCATGTCGAAGCTCTCCGAGGTCACGGGCTCGGTCGGGCCGCGGGCGGAAGCCGCTCCCGCCGATCCCGCGCGCGCTGTCGAAGTCTATGGCGAGCGCTATCGTGCCAATCCCAAGGATGCCGGCGCCGCGCTCGCCTATGGCCAGGCCTTGCGCGCCAATGGCCAGCGTGCCCAAGCCGTCGCCGTGCTGGAGCAGGCGACCATCGCCAATCCCGGCAACAAGCCGCTGCTCGCCCAGTACGGCCGCGCGCTCGCCGACAACGGCAATTTCCAGCAGGCCTTCGACGTGTTGTCGAAGGCGCATTCGCCCGACAATCCGGACTGGCATCTGCTCTCGGTGCAGGGTACTGCGCTCGATCAGATGGGCCGGCACGAGGAGGCGCGCTCCTATTATGCGAGCGCCCTGAAGATCGCGCCGGGTGATCCCGGTGTCCTCTCCAATCTCGGCCTGTCCTACATGTTGACGAGGAACCTGCCCAAGGCCGAAGAGGCGCTGCGACAGGCTTACGCTTCGCCGCGCGCGAGCGCCCGGGTGCGGCAGAATCTCGCTCTGGTCGTCGGCCTCCAAGGGCGCTTCGCCGAGGCCGAGACCATCGTCAAGGCGGACCTGCCGCCGGACCAGGCCGCAGCTAATGTCGCCTATCTCAAGGAAATGCTGAACCGCAACGACGCCCCGCGCGGCGCACCGAAGCGGACCCCGGTCGCTTCGCTCAGCCAGCCCGACTGATCGGCTTGAACTTGACGTCGTCGGCGGACGGCGCGCCGCTCTCGCGTCAGTGCAGCTCGGTGATCTTGATGCCCGTCGGCCCGAGAATGACGACGAACAGCACCGGCAGGAAGAACAGGATCATCGGCACCGTCAATTTCGGCGGTAGCGCAGCGGCCTTCTTCTCGGCCTCATTCATGCGCATGTCGCGGTTTTCCTGCGCCATGACGCGCAGGGAATGCCCGAGCGGTGTACCGTAACGCTCCGCCTGCTGAAGCGCGAGACAGACCGACTTGACGCCTTCGAGCCCGGTGCGTCGCGCCAGGTTCTCATAGGCCATCTTCCGGTCCTGCAGGTAGGACAGCTCGGCCGTGGTCAGTGCGAACTCCTCCGACAGCGCAATCGACTGGCCGACAATCTCGGTGGAGACCTTCCGGAATGCCATTTCGACCGACATGCCGGATTCGATGCAGATCAGCAGCAGGTCGAGCGCGTCGGGAAAGGCGCGCTTGATCGAGAGCTGGCGCTTGGAGATCGCATTCTTGAGGAACAGCATCGGAGCCTGCAGGCCGAGATAGGCCGCGCCGACGCAGATGCCGATCTTGATCGGCATCGCCTGCTTCATGTGCGCGATCAAGAAGACGTAGACGGCGGCACCGACGAAGAGCCCGATCGGAGCCACCATGCGGGCAAACAGGAAGGTGATGTAGGGCGCCTGGCCGCGGTAGCCCGCCATGATGAGCTTGTCGCGGGCGGCTTCCTGCGCCAGCCATTTGGTGAGGTTGAAGTCCTCGACCACCTTGGAGACGAGCTGCTTCGGCGTCTGGCGCAGCGAGACCTTCTCGTTCTTGTTGAGGCGCTCGCGCTCGCGCTGCCGGAGGCGTTCACGCTCGCTCGCCACCGCCTTCATGCGCTTGGAGAGCCCCTCGCCGGCAAACAGCGGCATCACCAGCGTATAGACGGTGGCGCTGGCGGCAATGGCCGCCAGCAGCATGGTCATGAAGCGGACGTCATGTAGCTTCGAAACGAGAAACTCGACCATACGGCACCGTCAGAAATCGAAGTTGATCATCTTCTTCATCACCATGACGCCGATCGACATCCAAACGACGCAGCCGACCAGCATCAGCTGGCCGGTCGGGTGGGTCCAAAGCAGCGAGATGTAGTGCGGCGTCGTGAGATAGACGAGGAACATCACGATCGGCGGCAGCGAGCCGATGATGCCGGCCGAGGCCTTGGCCTCCATCGACATCGCCTGAATCTTCTCCTTCATCTTCTTGCGGTCGCGCAGCACCTTGGAGAGGTTGCCGAGCGCTTCGGAGAGGTTGCCGCCCGACTTCTGCTGGATCGAGATCACGATGCCGAAGAAATTCGCCTCTGGGAGCGGCATGCGGTCATACAACCGCGAGCAAGCCTCGCCGAGCGGCATGCCGATCGCCTGCGTCTCGATGATCTGGAGGAATTCGCTGCGCAGCGGTTCCGGTGAATCGGCGGCGACGACCTTGATCGACTCGAACAGCGGCAAGCCGGCCTTGATTCCGCGGACGATCACGTCGACCGCATCGGGCAGTGCCGCCAGGAACTTGGTCTCGCGACGCTTCTTGAGGAAGCCCAGCGCCCAGCGCGGCAGGCCGAAGCCGCCGGCAAAGCCGAGGCCGGCGGCGCCGAGCAGGCCGCCTCCGACGAACAGAGCAGCCGCGAACAGCACGCCCGCCACGACGGCGGACACGACCCAAAATTTCTGCGGGGTCCAGTCGAGCCCCGCCTGCGAGAGGCGGACGCTGAGCGGGACTCTCTTCTCCTGCTGGCGCCGCGCCTCGAGATCCTTGAGCGAAGTCTCGACCTGCTCACGGCGCGATCGTTGACTCTTCTCGGTCTGCTTGGCTGCGGGCGTGTCGGCACGCGCGATCGAAGCGCGGCGGTTTTCGGCCTTTCGCTCCCCTGACAGGAGTGGATAGAGGAAGACCCAGGCGATGCCGCCGACGGCAGCCGTGGCGAGAAAGGCGAGGGCGAGGACCTGCATCTTCATGACGCTGACCTGCTCATGTTGTCGGCGCCAATTCCGCGGCGTCGAGCGCGGCGGCAAGGCGCTTCTCTTCGCCGTAATAGCGGGCGCGTTCCCAGAATTTCGGGCGGCCGATGCCGGTCGAGCGGTGCCGGCCGATGATCTTGCCGTTGGCGTCTTCGCCGATCAGATCGTAGAGGAAGATGTCCTGGGTGATGATGGTGTCGCCTTCCATGCCCATCACTTCGGTGATGTGGGTGATGCGGCGCGAGCCGTCGCGCAGGCGCGCGGCCTGGACGATGACGTCGATGGATGCGCAGATCATCTCGCGAATGGTGCGCGAGGGCAGAGAGAACCCGCCCATGGTGATCATGGATTCGCAGCGCGACAGCGCCTCGCGCGGATTGTTGGCATGCAGCGTCCCCATCGAGCCGTCATGGCCGGTGTTCATGGCCTGAAGCAGGTCGAACGCCTCGGGTCCGCGGACTTCGCCGACGATGATGCGTTCGGGGCGCATACGCAGGCAGTTGCGCACCAGCTCGCGCATGGTGACCTGGCCTTCGCCTTCGATGTTGGGCGGGCGGGTTTCGAGCCGGACCACATGAGGCTGCTGGAGCTGGAGCTCGGCCGCGTCCTCGCAGGTGATGACGCGTTCGTCGTGCTCGATGTAGTTGGTCAGACAGTTGAGCAGCGTCGTCTTGCCCGAGCCGGTGCCGCCGGAGATCAGCACATTGCAGCGGACCCGGCCGATGATCTGGAGGATCTCGGCGCCTTCCGGCGAGATCGCGCCGAACTTGACGAGCTGATCGAGCGTCAGCTTGTCCTTCTTGAATTTGCGGATGGTGAGGGCGGGGCCATCGATCGCGAGCGGCGGCACGATGGCATTGACGCGGGAGCCGTCGGCGAGGCGCGCGTCGCAGATTGGCGAGGATTCGTCGACGCGCCGGCCGACCTGGCTGACGATGCGCTGACAGATATTGAGAAGCTGCTGGTTGTCGCGAAAGCGGATTCCGGTGCGCTGGATCTTGCCCCCGACCTCGATGAAGACAGTGCCGGCGCCGTTCACCATGATGTCGGCGATGTCGTCGCGTGCGAGGAGGGGCTCCAGCGGGCCATAGCCGAGCACGTCGTTGCAGATATCGTCGAGCAGTTCCTCCTGCTCGGCGATCGACATCACGATGTTCTTGATCGCGATGATCTCGTTGACGATGTCGCGAATTTCCTCGCGGGCGGACTCGGAATCGAGCTTGGCGAGCTGGGCGAGGTCAATGGCCTCGATCAGCGCACCGAAGATGGTCGCCTTGACCTCGTAATAATTGTCCGAGCGCCGGCTCTCCATGGCGGGAGGCGGCGGCGCCTTGGCCGGGGCAAGCGATGGCGAGGCGACGGCCGGCGGGAGCGGGGCGCGCGATACCGTCGCCGCCGGAGCCTGGGAGGGCTCGGGCAACACGGCGCCGGGCTTCGGAGCCCGAAAGTCGGTGTCTGTTCCGCTACGCTTACCGAACACTTAACAACTCCATGCGGCGGCTTATTTTCCCCGCAACTTCTCAATCAGGGGTGAAAACAAGGACGACTTTTGTTTCTTCGTCTCGCTGCGGCCGGTCAGGCGCTGGGCGATCTGAAGGAACATCTCGATCGACTTGTGATTGGCCGAGATCTCCGCGATCATCTGGCCGTTGTTGGCCGCCGAGCCGAAGATCTGCGGCTCGAACGGGATCGACGCGACCGGCTGGCTCTCGATCGCCTTGGCGAATTCCGTGGCGGCGATTTCGGGCCGTTTCGGGACACCGACCTGGTTCAGGCAGTAGAGCGGCGGCCGGTCGTTGGGGCGCGAGGCCTTCAACAGATCGAACAGGTTCTTGGTATTGCGCAAATTGGCGAGATCGGGCGCGGCCACGATCAGGATGTCGTCGGCTCCGATCAAGGCGCGCTTGGTCCAGCCCGACCATTGGTGCGGGATGTCGAGCACGATGCAGGGCATGGTGGAACGCAGCGTGTCGAACACGGCATCGAAGGCGTCGGAGCCGAAGTCATAGACCCGGTCGAGCGTCGCGGGCGCCGCCAGCAGGCTGAGATGGTCGGTGCATTTCGACAGCAGGCGGTCGATGAAGGCCGTGTCGACCCGATCGGGAGAGAACACGGCGTCGGCAATGCCCTGTGGCGGGTCCTGGTTGTAGTCCAGCCCGGCGGTGCCGAAGGCGAGGTCGAGATCCGCGACGACCGCATCCATCGCAAGATCGCGAGCGATCGCCCAGGCGACGTTGTGGGAGATGGTGGAAGCGCCGACGCCGCCCTTGGCGCCGACCACGGCGATGATGCGGCCGACCGCCTTGGCTTCCGGCGCCGAGAACAGGTTGCAGATCGAGCGCACGACGTCGATCGCGCCGACCGGCGCGAGCACGTAGTCGCTGACACCGCGGCGCACCAGCTCGCGGTAGAGCATGACGTCGTTGATGCGGCCGATCACGACCACGCGGGTGCCGGCGTCGCAGACGGTAGCGAGCTGATCGAGCCCGCCCAGGAGGTCGCTGCGACCGTCGCTTTCGAGCACGATCACGTTCGGGGTCGGGGCGGAGCGATAGGCTTCGATCGCCGCCGCCATGCCGCCCATCTGGATCTTCAGATGGGCCTTGCCGAGACGGCGATCCTCGCCGGCCGACTGCACCGCGGCAGCGGTCTCCACGGTCTCGCAGAACGCCTGCACCGAGACACGCGGCGAGGGCGCAATATGCTCCTCGACCGGCGGGGGCGGTGTTTCCGGCTGCTCTTCTTGAGGCTGGCGAGCGTAGCTGATCATTTGCCGGTGTCGCTGAGTTTGGCCTTGTCGGCTTCGGGATGGAGGGTCGCCGTCGTCGTTCCCTTGCGATACTTCTCGAAGGCCGTGGTGCGACGCGCTATATAAGTAGGTGTTTCAGCCCTCGGTTGCTCGAGGTCCGACGGATTGTCGACCATCGCCGCGAGGTTGCGCTGATAGGCGCAGCCGTAATTGTAATAGTCCTTGTTCTCGAACCAGCTCTTGTTCTTGATCGAGGGGCCGATGTCGTCCGGCCACAGGCCGCAGGGACCCGCGACCGCGGCGATCTTGGAGTAAGTGAGCCGGATCGGCGGCAGGAAGCGCTTGTCTTCCGGCTGGTAGGGGTAAACGTTGATGCCGCGCGGCGGAACGCCTGCCGCCGCCAGCATCGCCTGGATCTCTCGCATGGTGTCCGCGACCGGTCGCGCGTTGGGCGTGCCGGAGGGCATGTCGATGCGGATGGCGCCGGTGCCCTCGTGCAGCCAGGCCGAGGCGACGCCCATCACGTCGGCGCGCTGGGTGGCGGTCAAGCCGCCGCGGGCGTGGCCGACGAAGACGACGATCGAGCGGTTCTGCTCTTCGATCGCGATCGGATGGCGTTGCTTGTAATCGTCGGGAATGGAGGCGGTGACGGCTTCGTCGTGCTGGCAGCCGCCGAGGGCGAGCGCCATGCCGACGAGCGCGCCACCGAGGCGGATGGCGCGTTTGCGAAGCTGGGGTGGTCTTGTGATCATCGTGAAGTCCCCGTTCCGCTTCAGTCGGTGATGAAGCCGTAGGTGCCGCGGTAATTCCTGGCCGGTTCGGTCCGGCCGGGCACGCCGTAGATGCGGTTGATGTTGCCGAGCAACTCGGCCTGCGGATCGGCAGGGGCGGCGAAGCCGTCATCCGGCCGCGACAGGTCCTTTTGCGCGACTGCGCGAACGACATAGGGCGTCACGATCACGACCAGTTCGGTTGCGTTGTTGACGAAGTCGCGGCTGCGGAACAGCGTGCCGAGGACCGGGAGCTGCATCAGCCCCGGCAGCCCGCTGACCGCCTGCTTGGTCTGCTGCTGGATCAGGCCGGCCATCGCCATCGCGCCGCCCGAGGGAATTTCCAGCGATGTCTCGGCGCGGCGCGTCCGGATCGAGGGCACCGTCAGCGAGTTCACCGACGTCGAGGTCACGGCCTGGGACAGCGTGATCGCATTTTCGTTCGACAGCTCCGAGACCTCGGTCATGACGCGCAGGCTGATCTTGCCCTCGCTCAGAACCACCGGGGTGAAGTTGAGCGAGATGCCGAACTTCTTGAAACTGATCTGGGTGGTACAAACATGCGTGGTCGGGTCGCAGGCATAGCCTGCCGGCACGGGGAATTCACCGCCGGCAATGAAGGTCGCCGACTCGCCGGAGATCGCGGTCAGATTCGGCTCGGCCAACGTACGGATCACGCCCGCGGTCTCCATCGCGCGCAGGGTGGCCTGCACGGTCGGCGTCGCGCCGAACTTCGTGGTCAGGTTGTTGCCGTCCACGAGGTTCTTGCCGAGAGCCGTGAACGGATTCGAGTTGGTGAAGCTCACCACCGAGGTGCCGTAGTTCAGGTTCGCGGTGAGGTCGATGCCGAGCTGCTTGACGATGTTGCGCTGGACTTCGGCCACCGTCACCTTCAGCATGACCTGGTCGCGGCCGCGGACCACGATCGAGTTCACCACCTTGTCGGCGCTGCCGGCGAGCCGTGCGGCGAGATCGTTGGCCTGCTGCGCTTCCAACGGGTTCGCCGCCGTGCCGGTCAGGACGATGCCATCGCCGAGGCCGTCGATCTGGATGTCGGAATTGGGCAGGATCTGCTTCAGCGCGGCCCGGATGCCGTTGAGGTCGCGCTTGACCGCGATGTCATAGGCCGCAATCTGCTGGCCGGCGGAATCGAAGAACACGATGTTGGTCTGGCCGACGGTGGCGCCGATGATGTAGGCGCGCTGCGCCGAGCGGACCACGGCATTTGCGATCTTGGGGTCGGCGACCAGCACGTCCTTGATGTCGCGCGGCAGGTCGATCACAACAGACTTGCCGATGCCGAGCGAGAGGAAACGCGCGTTCATCTGGCCGTCGGCCGCGACCGGCGCCACGGGACGGTAGTCGGCGGCGACCACCGGGCTGAGGGCCGGGTTGAGCGTCAGCGCGAGGGCGGCCGAAAACGACAGGGCGCGAACCAGTGAGGTTCGCATCGTCGCCAGATTTGCCCTGCATTTCATATCGACTGCCTTCATCTTGCTTTCGCCGCCTGACTTGGAATGCCGTAGCGAATGATCGAAACGCCGTCGCGCTTCTGTGCTGATTCGTCGAGCGTGATCTCGCTCATCTTGACGTCGGCTATGCTGCGCAACGCCAGCGACAGCGTTCCGGCCTGACGGGCCGACGAAAGCGCCTGGGTCTGCGCGGGATTGAGCTCCAAGGTCACGGTCTTGCCGACCACCGTGTTCTGGCCGTCCTTCTCCTTCGGCGCCTGGTCGATGGCCAGGACGCGGATGTTGGTCAGGATGATCTCGGAGGTGACGATGTCCGGAGCACCGTTGCTCTGGTCCGGATTCTTGAGGCGGCGCGTGAGGATCACATCGACGCGGTCGTTGGGCAGGATGAAGCCGCCTGCGCCGGTCTCCGGCGAGATCTCGGTCGAGATCGCCCGCATGCCGCTCGGCAGGATGGCCGCCATGAAGCCAGAGCCCTCGGGCTTGACCAGCTTCTGGTCGCGGATCGGCTCACCCTGAATGAAGGGAGCGCGCGCGATCGAGCCGGTCACCTGGGTCACGCCCTCGGGACGCTCGTTGCGGCGGATGAACGTGGCGCTAGCGGTCGCGGCCGGCCAAGTCTGCCATTGCACGTCTTCCGGCTTCACGGTCTGGCCGAGACCGATGTCGTTCTTGGCGACCAGGACGTCGACGGTCGGAAGCTGTGCGACCGGAGCCGGAGGCGGCGCAGAATTGTCCGTGCCGCTCGCCAGGTACGCGGCGACGCCGCCGGCGCAGATGGCGACCGTCAGGACGACAATGCGTGCCCTATTCATACGCTTCACTTTCCAACAAAACGCCGCGACGCTGCCGCCGCCGTGATCGGCAGTTGACCAGCTATTCGTCAAAGCATGGTTAATGAGGCGTATCTAAATCGCCTTAACGCCGGGTTTACCCGGTGCGTTCAGCGCAGCGCGAGGTGAGCGAGATCGATCGCCTTCACCCATTCGGTCTCCGGGTAAACCATCAGCGCGCTCAGTGCGAGCGCGATGCCGTAAGGAATGCCGCTCTCCTTGGCGTGCAGCCGTGCGAGCCAGGCTTGGCCCGCCAGCCCGTAGGGCAGCGGCCATTGCCGGAACTGAAGCAGGAGCAGCGTCAGCGCCCCGCCGAACAGCGAGGCGTAGAGCAGGAAGTTCATCAGATGTGCAAAGCCGAACCAGAGTGCGACGGAGGCCGCGACCTTGGCATCGCCGCCGCCGACCCAGCCCATCGCAAAGCAGGTGAAGGCCACGACGAGCAGAAGTGCGCCGGCGCCGACATGGCTCAACATCTCATAAGGTGCCATGCCACCGGCGAGAGCGAGGGCGAAGAAACCGGCGACCAATGCCAGTGACACGCGGTTCGAGATCGTCATCGTGAAGAGGTCGCTCGCGGCGGCGAACGCCAAGAGAGCCGGGAAGAGCAGAAGGCGCGCAAGGTCGAGGATCATGGGCTGCGTCTTGAGGCCTGGTTGTGTCGCCGAAGCTGGCGGCGCGGATGCTAGCCGGCAGTGCTAAACAAACCGACAACGGCAGCCGGGCGGCGAGGCTGGCCCCGCCGCGAGCGTGCTCACCAGAGGCTGGCAATGCGCACGGCAAGCACGACCGTCGCAAGCAGCAGCGCAAGGCAGACCCAATAGGCCGGCGAGCCGGTCTGCGCCGCCTCCGCCTCGTTCGCCGCGACCGCGGCATCGGTTCTGTACTCGCGCAACGCCACTGGAACTCGCCGTCTTCAGAAAAACAAAGGCCCCGGAGATCCGGGGCTTTTGCGAATCGCTCGTCGGTCGCTTACTTCAGCGAGCTGCTGATCGAGCCGAACTTGGTGTTCAGCGAGCTGCCGAGATTGTTGACGACGGTGATGATGGCCAGCGCGATGCCGGCGGCGATCAGGCCGTATTCGATGGCGGTGGCGCCGGATTCGTCCTTCGCGAAACGCGCAATAAGGTTCTTCATGAACAAAACTCCGTCTGGGTGGGATCGCCTCGTTCGGCGCTGTCTTTGACGCGACGAAGATGAGAGCCGAGCTCTTTCGGTAGCGTTAATTCATTCGAGCAAATCCGCTTGTTGCCCGATGCTTTTGGCCAGAGTGAATTTCGTCTTAAGGCGGCCGCTGAATTCGGCCAGTTTCGAATGCAGCGCACGCGCCGGCCGGCTTCACCCTCCCTTAAATCTAGCGGAGTAGGCCTAGGCGAGACCAGCAATTCGGAAGTGAGGCGACGATGTCGAGCCTGCCCATGCAAGTCGCCCTGATGCTCGGCGAGACCATCGCGAAGGTGGTCCCCGTCACCCTGGTGCTCGCGGCAGTCTTCACCGTGCTCGAGCATTTCTGGGCCTGCAATCCCGGCGCGCCGTGGTGGCGCAAGCGCGAGATCCTCACCGACATCTGCTACTGGTTCTTCGTTCCCGTGTTCGCCCGCACCATGCGGATCGGACTGCTGATCGTCGGCGCCGGCGTCGTCTTCAACATCCACGATGCCGACGAGCTCATCGCCTTCTACGACAATGGCCATGGCCCGCTGTCACAGCTGCCGCTGTGGGTGCAGGCCGTGCTGTTCCTGGTGCTGTCCGATTTCATGCTGTACTGGCTGCACCGGCTTTTTCATGACGGCGGGTTCTGGAAGTACCATGCAATCCATCATTCCTCGGAGGAGATCGGCTGGATTTCCGCGGCGCGCTTCCATCCCGTCAATCTCATGCTCGGGACGATCAGCGTCGACGTCGTGCTGCTGATGGCCGGTATCTCCCCGAACGTCATGATCTGGGTCGGCCCGTTCACCACCTTCCATTCGGCCTTCGTGCACGCCAACTTGAACTGGACCTTCGGAGCGTTCAGATACGTGTTGGCGACGCCGGTGTTCCACCGTTGGCACCACACTTCGCTCGAAGAGGGCGGCGACACCAACTTTGCCGGGACGTTCCCGATCTGGGACGTGCTGTTCGGCACCTTCCGTATGCCGGAGGGCAGGCTGCCGCAGGATTACGGCAAGGACGAAGCGACCATGCCCAAGGAAATCGGCGGCCAGCTCGCCTATCCGTTCCGCCACTAGGGCGGCGTCAACGCCTCCGAGAGCCACAAAGCGCCGGTCCCTTCAAACAATAGTCGGCGAGTTTGCGGAACGTTCACGAATTAAGGGCAGGTTAGCCGGGTCGGGCACCGGCTCCGCTGTATCTGATCGTTTCTGCCGGTTTGTGACGTCCCGGGGGTAAGTGTAATGCGTAAAGAGTTGCTGCGCCGTCAGGCGCGCGTCTGCCTTCTGGTTGCGGCTGCGATGCTGGCATCGCCTGGTGTCGGCCTTGCCGAGCCCACCGCCGATACCATTGCCGTCAATGTCGACCAGGCCAAGCTGGTCCGGCTCCCCGGCAAGGTCGCGACCATCGTGGTCGGCAATCCCCTGATCGCCGACGTCACGCTGCAGCCCGGCGGCATGATAGTCGTGACCGGGAAGGGTTATGGTGCCACCAATTTCATCGCGCTCGACCGGGGCGGCGAGATCCTGGTCGACCGCCAGATCCAGGTCGAAGGTCCGAGCGACCGGCTCGTCACCGTCTATCGCGGGATCGAGCGCGAGTCCTACAGCTGCATGCCGCTTTGCCAGCGTCGCTTGACGCTCGGCGACAGCGACACCTACTTCAACCACACGATGACCCAGGCAGGTTCGCTGAGCAACAATGCCAGCGGGGCTGCTGGCGGGGCCGCCAAGACCAACTAGCAGGACCGATTGGCGCTTTGCCCGGGAGGATCTCGGTCCACCCGGAAAGCTCGCGCGCGAGCAAGAATACTTCTCTGTGCCGCGGGTCGTTCTACGGCCTGCACGACGCTACTGAGCGCAGCCACTTCCTTCCGACATGAAAAAGGCCGTGCGTTGCGCTCGGCCTTTTTTAATTCCTTGGCTCGCCTGAGGCGGCCCGAGTCAATATCCGGGCGAGAGGCCCGGCAGGCTCAGCCCGCGGCGCGGAGGTTGTCCGCTGCCGACTTGCCGGAGCGGCGGTCGGCCACGATCTCGTACGAGACCTTCTGACCTTCCTGCAGCGAGCCGAGGCCCGCGCGCTCGACGGCGCTGATGTGAACGAACACGTCCTTGCCGCCGTCGTCGGGCTGGATGAAGCCATAACCCTTGGTCGCGTTAAACCACTTCACGGTTCCCATGCTCACTGGGGTAGTCCCTTCTAGATAGCACAATGTAAGAGCCTGCTCGCGCAGGCAGGTTAGATCGAATTTTTGGAAGGGTCGTCAGCGTGTCTGAACCGGCTGTACCGGTGGATGCTAATGTCGTCCGGCCGAAAATCGATTAATTCATTTTATCGGAATTAAAGCCTCAAAACAATCCTGACGCGCACGATTTTTTGATCCGCCGTGATGTCACGGCGGATCAGCATACGGATCGGAATTTTACTGCCGCGCTCGCGCGCGAGAACCGATTAGCGGCGGCGGAACTGGCCGCCGCGCTGGCCGGGACGCGGCGGTCCACCCGCCGTGCTGGGACGTTCGTCCTTGTGGCGGAAAATCAGCCGCCCCTTCTCGAGGTCATAGGGCGACATTTCCACCGTCACGCGGTCGCCCGCGAGCGTCTTGATGCGGTTCTTCTTCATCTTGCCGGCGGTATAGGCAACGATCTCGTGTCCGGCGTCGAGCTGCACGCGGTAGCGGGCGTCGGGGAGGATTTCGGTGACCAGTCCTTCGAACTGGATCAGCTCTTCCTTAGCCATGAATTTCTCCAGGTCGTGGACAGCTAGTGCGAATAGGGTTTGCGGTTCGGTTGGCCGTTCGGCCGACTCTCCCGGCGCAAAAAGGCAACGCCTTGTATCCCATCGGAGGTCCCGGCGCTATGCGCGGAACGCTGTTCCGGGCGGTCTGCAGGCGAGGAATGCATCTGAGTGCCGGAGCGGCGGCGACGTGAACCCTTTGAGGCCTTCGGGCCATTGCCGGGCCGTCCGTCAGCATGCCTGGCCTCGCCATGCCGTCCCTCGCCGGGCCGGCCGTCGCTCGGCTTGCCGCCGCTATGGTGGCGCCCGTCGGCATGCCTTTCGTCGGCACGCCGCCCGTCACCGTGCCGTGCGCCTTGCGGACGCTGGCCCGGGCGGCCGCCCGGCCGGCCCTGTCGTTGCTGCGACGGGGGAGGGCCCGCATCGCGGCGGCCGGCATCGGTGCGGAGATCTTCCCGCGGCAGCGCCACGCGGATCAGGCGCTCGATGTCGCGGAGATAGCTGAGCTCTTCGCCGCCGGCGACGAGCGAGATCGCGGTGCCGTCGGCGCCGGCGCGCGCGGTGCGGCCGATGCGGTGGACATAGGTCTCGGGCACGTTGGGCAGATCGAAATTGATGACGTGGCTGATGCCGTCGACGTCGATGCCGCGGGCGGCGATGTCGGTGGCGACCAGGGTGCGGATCTCGCCCGAGCGGAACTGGGCGAGCGTGCGCTCGCGATGGTTCTGCGACTTGTTGCCGTGGATGGCGTTGGCGGCGATGCCGGCCTTGGCCAGCGTCTTCACCACCTTGTCGGCGCCGTGCTTGGTGCGGGTGAAGACCAGCGCGCGGTTGATCTGCTCGTCCTTTAGGAGCCTGGTCAGGAAGGCGGGCTTGGCCGCGAAGTCGACCTGCAGGATGCGCTGGTTGATCCGCTCGGCGGTCGAGGACACCGGCGTCACCGCGACGCGGGCGGGATCGCGCAGCATGGAATCGGCGAGTTCGGCGATGTCCTTGGGCATGGTGGCCGAGAAGAACAGTGTCTGCCGCTTGATCGGCAGCTTGGCGACGATTTTGCGGATGTCGTTGATGAAGCCCATATCGAGCATGCGGTCGGCCTCGTCGAGTACGAGGAATTCAACGCTCGAGAGCCTCAAGCCGTTGCTATGCACGAGGTCGAGCAGGCGGCCGGGGGTGGCGACCAGCACCTCGACGCCCTGCATCAGAGCGCGGACCTGGCGGCCCATCGGGACGCCGCCGATGGCGAGCGTCGAAGACAGGCGGATATGCCGGCCATAGGCGTTGAAGCTGTCGAGGATCTGGCCGGACAGCTCGCGGGTCGGCGACAGCACCAGGACCCGGGCGGTCTTGGGCTGCGGCTTGATGCGGTTCTCAAGCAGACGATGCAGGATCGGCAGCGCGAAAGACGCGGTCTTGCCGGTGCCGGTCTGGGCGATGCCGACGACGTCGCGGCCAGTCAGCGCCAGCGGGATGGTCTGGGCCTGGATCGGGGTCGGGGTGACGTAGTTTTCTTCTCTGAGGGCACGGGAAATGGGATCGGCCAGGCCGAAGTCCTGAAAGGAAGTCAAAAGAGGGGTTCTTTCCATGTCAAAAGCGGGCGCCCGGCGCATTCAGCGCGGCGCGCGCAAAAGGGTGTCGAGAAGACACCTGCGTGTTTGGGGTGTCGGATGGCTTGGGAGATATGGGGCAAGCCAGACGCCCCTACGGGCTTAAGAACACGCGGCTCGCTATGACCCCTTGATTCGCAAGAGGCCTACGCCGTTCATATGGAACATCGAATGGGCGCTTTCAAGGCAGGTCGGCCTCAAACAGCGGTTGCGGTGCAGAAATAGTTATGCCGGAAATTTAGCCAGATCTCGCAATTTGCTCAAAAAATAACCTGCCTGCCGCTTTCGCATACATTTAGATTGCCTATAGTTTGGGCGATCTGACTGCGTCGAAACTTGGTTTTCAGACAATTATGTGAGCAGAGTCAAGGAGTTGATGGGTGCTCAGTCCATGGCATGGTTCTTGCGATTGCGTTAATCGCAGGCGGCCGTGGGGCCGTTTCGCAGCGTTTTTCACGTCTGCGTCAGGGAGATGAGACACACATGTTTAGCAAATCCACTCACGATATAGCGGCGTCATTTAGCCGCCGCGGCGTGCTCGCCGCGACCGCCGGACTGGTGCTTGGTCTGGCTTCATTGACTGGCGCGAAGGCCGCGGACGACACCATCAAGGTCGGCGTGCTCCACTCCCTGTCCGGCACCATGGCGATCAGCGAAACCACGCTGAAGGACACCATCCTCTTCCTGATCGACGAGCAGAACAAGAAGGGCGGCGTGCTCGGCAAGAAGCTGGAAGCCGTCGTCGTCGACCCCGCGTCGAACTGGCCGCTGTTCGCCGAAAAGGCGCGCGAGCTGATCACCAAGGACAAGGTCTCGGTCGTGTTCGGCTGCTGGACCTCGGTGTCGCGCAAATCGGTGCTCCCGGTGTTCAAGGAGCTCAACAACATCCTGTTCTACCCCGTGCAGTACGAGGGCGAGGAGAGCGAGCGCAACGTGTTCTACACGGGTGCGGCGCCGAACCAGCAGGCGATTCCCGCCGTCGACTATCTGATGAAGGAAGAGAAGGTGAAGCGCTGGGTGCTCGCGGGCACCGACTACGTCTATCCGCGCACCACCAACAAGATCCTGGAAGCCTATCTGAAGTCCAAGGGTGTGGCCCAGGAAGACATCATGATCAACTACACGCCGTTCGGTCATTCCGACTGGCAGACGATCGTGGCCGACATCAAGAAGTTCGGCTCGGCCGGCAAGAAGACCGCGGTGGTCTCGACCATCAACGGCGATGCCAACGTTCCCTTCTACAAGGAGCTCGGCAACCAGGGCATCAAGGCGAAGGACATCCCGGTCGTCGCGTTCTCGGTGGGTGAGGAAGAGCTCGCCGGCATCGACACCAAGCCGCTGGTCGGCCATCTCGCCGCCTGGAACTATTTCGAGTCGATCAAGACCAAGGACGGATCGAACGAGAAGTTCATCAAGGACTGGCAGGCCTACACCAAGAATCCGAAGCGCGTGACCAACGACCCGATGGAAGCGCACGTGATCGGCTTCAACATGTGGGTGAAGGCGGTCGAGAAGGTGAAGTCGACCGATCCGGACAAGGTGATCGATGCGCTTCCCGGCATCGAGGCGCCGAACCTGACCGGTGGCGTGTCGAAGATGCTGCCGAACCACCACATCACCAAGCCGGTGTTCATCGGCGAGATCAAGGCGAACGGCCAGTTCGACGTGGTCTGGAAGACTCCCGGCCTCGTCGCGGGCGACGCTTGGTCGAAGGAGCTCGAGGGCTCCAAGGACCTGATCGGCGACTGGGTCGGCAAGAAGTGCGGCAACTTCAACACCAAGACCAACAAGTGCCTCGGCTCGGGCTCCTGATCCCGATCTGACGCTCCATTGCACGACCGGAGGGGGCGGCGATCCCGCCGCCTTCTCCACTCATTTCTGCCGGGGTTATTCACAGTGCCAGCCCATTTGTCTGCCCGTCTCTGCTCGCTTGCACTCTCGTTGTTGCTGATCGCGTTCGCGCTGCCAGCCTTCGCCGGTCCGTTCGAGGATGCGGTCGCCAAATTCGCCAATGACGATTTTTCCGACACGGAAGAGGCGATCGGTGTGGTCGCGGGCAGTGGCAACAAGCTGGCTTTCCCCATCATCAGCGCGCTTCAGGACGGTCGCCTCATGGCGGATCCTGACAGCAAGAAGGTTTACGTCACCGGCACCGATGGCAAGTCGATTGATGCCGCGACCGGCGAGGCCGTTGCCAGCGTTCCCGACAGCGCGAGCGCGGTTCGCCTCAACAACCGCCTGCGCCGCAGCGTCGATTCCGCGCTCGGCAGCCTGACGCTTCAGTCGCCCGATCTCGGGACGCGCCTGCAGGCCGCGCAATCTGTCTTCAAGTCGCACGAGGAGACCGCACTCGAGGCGGTCGATGCCGCGCTCGTCAAGGAAACCAACCGATCCGTCAAGGCCGCGCTCGGCGAGGCCCGCGCCGCGATCCTGTTGTTCAAGTCCGACGCGACCGAGGTCGAGAAGCTCGAGGCGGTCGCAACCCTCAAGGCGCGCGGCGACCAGGAGGCGCTGGCGCTGCTTACCGGCATGGGCGACCAGCCGGCGTCGGTGACCAAGGCCGCGACGAGCGCGATCGGCTCGATCCAGTCTTCGCTCGCGGTCTGGTCCATGGTGCAGAATGCCTGGTACGGCCTCTCGCTCGGTTCGGTGTTGCTGCTCGCCGCGATCGGGCTCGCCATCACCTTCGGCGTGATGGGCGTCATCAACATGGCCCATGGCGAGATGGTGATGTTAGGGGCCTACACCACCTTCGTGGTGCAGGAGGTGATCCGCACCCGCTATCCCGGCCTGTTCGACTATTCGCTGCTGATCGCCGTGCCGCTCGCCTTCCTCGTCGCCGGCGCCATTGGTGTCTTGATCGAGCGCAGCATCATCCGCTTCCTCTATGGCCGCCCGCTGGAGACGCTGCTGGCGACCTGGGGCCTGTCGCTGGTGCTGCAGCAGGCGGTGCGCACCATGTTCGGCCCGACCAACCGCGAGGTCGGCAACCCTTCCTGGATGAGCGGCGCCTTCGAGCTCGGCCAGATCACCATCACCTATAACCGGCTCTGGATCCTTCTCTTCACGCTCGCCGTGTTCGCGATCCTGCTCGCGATGCTGCGCTACACAGCGCTCGGCCTGGAGATGCGCGCGGTGACGCAGAACCGCCGCATGGCAGCCTCGATGGGCATCGCCACCTCGCGCGTCGACGCGCTGACCTTCGGTCTCGGCTCGGGCATCGCCGGCATCGCCGGCGTGGCGCTGTCGCAGATCGACAATGTCAGCCCCAATCTCGGCCAGAGCTACATCATCGACAGCTTCATGGTCGTGGTGTTCGGCGGCGTCGGCAATCTCTGGGGCACGCTGGTCGGGGCCTTCACGCTCGGCATCGCCAACAAATTCCTGGAGCCAGTCGCCGGCGCCGTGCTCGGCAAGATCGCGATCCTGGTTCTCATCATCCTCTTCATTCAAAAGCGGCCGCGCGGTCTGTTCGCGCTCAAGGGCCGTGCGGTGGAAGCATGACCCCTCACATGCTGACGCGAACGCTGGACCGCAGCGCGACGATCTTCCTCTTGGTTGTCGCCGCGCTGGGCGTGCTGATCCCGCTGTCCAACCTGCTGCTGCCCGCGGGCTCGTTTCTCCAGGTGCCGACCTATCTGGTCGCGCTCTGGGGCAAATATGTCTGCTACGCCATCCTGGCGCTCGCGATCGACCTGATCTGGGGCTATTGCGGCATTCTCTCGCTCGGCCACGGCGCCTTCTTCGCGCTCGGCGGCTACGCCATGGGCATGTACCTGATGCGGCAGATCGGCACTCGCGGCGTCTACGGAAACCCGATTCTGCCCGACTTCATGGTGTTCCTGAACTATTCGAAGCTGCCCTGGTACTGGTACGGCTTCGACATGTTCTGGTTCGCTGCGCTGATGGTGCTGGTCGTGCCCGGCCTGCTCGCCTTCTGCTTCGGCTGGCTCGCCTTCCGCTCCCGCGTCACCGGCGTGTATCTGTCGATCATCACGCAGGCCATGACCTATGCGCTGCTGCTCGCCTTCTTCCGCAACGATTTCGGCTTCGGCGGCAACAACGGCCTGACCGACTTCAAGGACATTTTGGGCTTCAACGTCCAGGCGGAGGGGACGCGTGCCGCGCTGTTCGCGCTGAGCTGCCTGGCGCTGATTGTCGGTTTCCTGATCTGCCGCGCCATCGTCTCCTCCAAGCTCGGCAAGGTGCTGATCGCGGTGCGTGACGCAGAATCGCGCACGCGCTTCCTCGGATACCGCGTCGAATCCTACAAGCTGTTCGTGTTCACGGTGTCGGCCTGCATGGCTGGCGTCGCCGGTGCGCTCTACGTACCGCAGGTCGGCATCATCAATCCGTCCGAGTTTGCGCCAGGCAATTCGATCGAGGCGGTGATCTGGGTCGCGGTCGGCGGCCGCGGCACGCTGGTCGGCGCCGCGCTTGGCGCCGTCGTCGTCAACTACGCCAAGACCTTCTTCACCTCGGGCGTGCTCGCGCCGTACTGGCTGTTCATGCTGGGCGCGCTGTTCATCCTGGTGACGCTGCTGCTGCCGAAGGGCATTGTCGGCACCTTCAACGCCTGGTGGGCCTCGTCGAACGAAAAACGCACCGCAGCGACGTCAGTGAGCGCCGCGGCCGAGGACGGCGTCACCGAACCCAAGCTGGCGGAGTAGGCGCAATGAACGTCATGGACACCCGCGCGACCTCCGCAATGCTCTATCTTGACGGCGTGCACGTCTCCTTCGACGGCTTCCACGCCATCAACAATCTGTCGCTGACGCTCGAGCCCGGCGAGATGCGCGCCATCATCGGCCCGAACGGCGCGGGCAAGACCACGATGATGGACATCATCACCGGCAAGACCAAGCCCGACGAGGGCACCGTGCTGTTCGACGGCGTCACCGACCTGACGCGCCTCGACGAGACCCGCATCGCCGAGCTCGGTATCGGCCGCAAATTCCAGAAGCCGACGGTGTTCGAGAGCCAGACCGTGCAGGACAACCTCCTGCTCGCGCTCAATGTCGATCACTCCGTGCGCGGCACGCTGTTCTGGCGCGGCAGCAATGCGGAGTCCGAGCGCATCGACAAGGTGCTGGAGACGATCCGCCTCACCGACGCCCGCAACCGCCTCGCCGGTAGCCTCAGCCACGGCCAGAAGCAGTGGCTCGAGATCGGGATGCTGCTGGCGCAGGATCCCAAGCTGCTCCTCGTCGACGAGCCCGTCGCGGGGATGACCGACGTCGAGACGCATCTCACCGCTGAGCTCTTGAAAGAGATCAACAAGACCCACACCGTGATGGTGGTCGAGCACGACATGACCTTCGTGCGCGAGCTCGGCGTCAAGGTCACCTGTCTGCATGAAGGCACGGTGCTCGCGGAAGGAACCATCGACCAGGTCTCGTCCAACGAGCGGGTCATCGAAGTTTATCTGGGACGCTGAGCGATGCTTGAGGTCAAGGACATCAACCTGTTCTACGGCGCGGCGCAGGCGCTGCGCGGCGTCTCGATCTCGGCCGAGCCGGGCAAGGTGACCTGCGTGCTCGGGCGCAACGGCGTCGGCAAGACTTCGCTGCTCCGCGCCATGGTCGGGCAATATCCGATCTCCTCGGGCGCGATCGTGCTCGACGGCAATGATATCACGGGCCTGAAGCCCTACGAGCGGGCGCGCAAGGGCATCGGCTTCGTGCCGCAGGGCCGCGAGATCTTTCCGCTGCTGACGGTCGAGGAGAACCTCAAGACCGGCTTCGGCCCGCTCAAGCGCGAGGACAAGCACATCCCGGACGACGTCTTCTCACTGTTTCCGGTGCTGCAATCCATGCTCGGCCGGCGCGGCGGCGACCTATCCGGCGGCCAGCAGCAGCAGCTCGCGATCGGCCGCGCGCTGGTGATGCGGCCGAAGCTGCTTCTGCTCGACGAGCCGACCGAGGGCATCCAACCCTCGATCATCAAGGACATCGGCCGCGCCATCTCGTACCTGCGCAACCTCGGCAACATCGCCATCGTGCTGGTCGAACAATATCTCGACTTTGCCTGCGAACTCGGCGACAGTTTTGCCGTGATGGATCGCGGCGCGGTGAAATTCACCTGTGATCGCTCCAATCTCGACGCGAGCGAGATCAGCCGCCAGATGGCGCTGTAGGTCATTCTGCCGCGACCGGCTGGAGAGGCGGATGCGCAGCGACGTTTCAACCACGTCAGGGGTTTTCGAGGCGAACCGCGCTCGTGGCGCGGTGCGCTTCGACGTGCACGCACGCGACGGCGTGACGCGGCGTGGTGCCTTGCATGAATCCGGCTCGCTGCGCGTACGGTTTCCGTCGCCGGAAGATCATGGCCTGTCCGGCGTGTTCGTCAACACCGCTGGCGGGGTCGCCGGCGGTGATTGCTTCGACATCGAGATATCGGCGGCGGATAGCTCGCGATTGACGCTGACTACGGCAGCGGCGGAAAAGGTCTATCGCGCGTCGGGCTCGGCGGCGCAGCTCAATATCGGCCTGAAGGTCGGCGCGGGTGGGCATCTTGCCTGGCTGCCGCAGGAGACGATCCTGTTCGACCGTGCCCGCGTGCAGCGCCGCTTCGACATCGAGCTCGACGAAGCCGCCTCGCTCCTGCTTTGCGAGATCGTGGTGTTCGGCCGTACCGCCATGGGCGAGCGGATGGAGCAGGGCGAGTTCGTCGACCGTTGGCGGATGCGCCGCGGCGGCAAGCTGGTGTTCGCAGAGACCGTCCGGCTCGACGGCAATATCGGCGCAAAGCTCGCGCGATCGGCCGTGGCCAAGGGAGCTGCGGCGATCGGCACGACCCTGATCGTGCCCGGTGACGAGGCGCTGGTCGAGCGCATTCGCGAGGCATCGGAGTCTTTCTCCGGCGAGGTTGGAATCTCCGCCTGGAATGGCTTTGCAATGGCGCGGTTCTGTGCCCAAGATGCGGCGCGCCTGCGCGCCGACATGATGGCGGTGCTGGCGCGCACCGGTGCGGCCCTGCCGCGGCTCTGGCTGAACTGACTGGTTGAATTGACGTGTTGAACGGAAGAGATGTCGCATGAATCTGTCTCCCCGCGAAAAGGACAAGCTTCTAATCTCGATGGCGGCGATCGTGGCCCGCCGTCGGCTGGATCGCGGCGTCAAGCTCAACCATCCCGAGGCTGTTGCGATCATCTCCGACTTCATCCTCGAAGGCGCGCGCGACGGCCGCACCGTCGCCGAGCTGATGCAATCCGGCGCGCAGGTGCTGACCCGCGACCAGGTGATGCCCGGCATCCCCGAGATGATCCACGATATCCAGGTCGAGGCGACCTTTCCGGACGGCACCAAGCTCGTCACCGTGCACGAGCCGATCAGGTAGGAGCAGAGCATGATCCCCGGCGAACTCTTCATTCAGGACGGCGAGATCGAGCTCAATGCCGGCCGCAAGACCGTGACGCTGACGGTCGCCAACACCGGCGACCGCCCGATCCAGGTCGGCTCGCACTACCATTTCTTTGAGACCAACCCGGCGCTGAAGTTTGACCGCAAGAAGTCTCGCGGCATGCGCCTCGACATCGCCGCCGGCACCGCCGTCCGCTTCGAGCCCGGCCAGACCCGTGACGTCCAGCTCGTCGCCATGGCCGGCAAGAAGACCATTTATGGCTTCCGCGGCGACGTCATGGGGAAGCTGTAAGCTTGCACTAGTGCGGGACGCGGACCGTGATCCACAGTGAAGTGAGCACGATTGTCTCGCTCCCTCCCCCCTTGCGGGGGAGGGTCGGGGAGGGGGGTATGCCACACGACGAGGTCTCAGAGTTTCAAAGAATTCGTGCCAAGCAGTTGCGGCGCGCGATGACGCGCGCGGAGACACTGTTGTGGCGTCATCTCAAAGCGCACCGCTTGGCTCGGTTAGGTTTTCGCCGGCAAGCGCCGATGGGCAACTATATTGCCGATTTCGTGGCCCATTCCTGCAAACTTGTTGTTGAGGTTGATGGCGAAAGCCACGATTTCGAGGAACGCCTTCGCAAGGACGCGCAACGTGACGGGTGGTTCGCATCACGCGGCTATCGCGTGATGCGTTTCACCAATGAGGACGTGATGAAAAATCTGGAGGGTGTGGCTCTTGCCATCCTTCAGGCGGCGGAGCCCGGGGCCCCCCCCTCCCTGCCCCTCCCCCGCAAGGGGGGAGGGAACGGAGAGAGGACGCCGAGGAACGAAGTCGGCAACGGCACGATTGAGGCGGAAACGGAGGTGCTTGCCATGCTGTCCCCAATCCGCCTCGTCTCGGAAGCTGCCGACCTCGCTGCGCGCCGCCACAACGGCATGGCGCGCAAGGGGCGGGGCAACGAGCCCTACATCAATCACCTCGCCGAGGTCGCGAACCTGCTTGCGACCGCGACCGACGGCGCCGATGCCGAGCTGGTCGCGGCCGGCTGGCTGCACGATTCGATCGAGGACACGGACACCACCAGCAAGGAGCTCGCGCAGATATTCTCCGATCGTGTCGTATCCCTCGTCGTCGAATGCACCGACGACATGAGCTTGCCCAAGGCAGAGCGGCGGCAGAAGCAGATCGAGGACGCTCCGCACAAATCCCCCGGTGCCAAGCTGATCAAGATCGCCGACAAGATCAGCAACATCGGCGCGCGCATTCAAACCGATCCGACCGCTGAAGAGCGCGACGACCTCGCCGACTACAGCGACTGGGCTGAAAAAGTGGTCGCAGGCTGCCGCGGCGGCAATGCGTGGCTCGACGAGAAATTCGATGATGCCGTGAAAGCAGCGAGATCCTTGCTGTGACTGACCAGATGTTCAAACGCAATCGGGGCTTGTGATGTCCGTCAAGATCAAACGTTCCGTCTATGCCGACATGTTCGGCCCGACCACCGGCGACAAGGTGCGGCTGGCCGACACCGACCTCATCATCGAGGTCGAGAAGGATTTCACCACCTACGGCGAGGAGGTGAAGTTCGGTGGCGGCAAGGTGATCCGCGACGGCATGGGGCAGTCGCAGGTCACCAACCGGCAGGGCGCGGCCGACACCGTCATCACCAATGCGCTGATCGTCGACCATTGGGGCATCGTGAAAGCCGACGTCGCCATCAAGGACGGCATGATCTCCGCGATCGGCAAGGCCGGCAATCCCGACATCCAGCCCGGCGTCACCATCGTCATCGGCCCGGGCACTGATGTTATCGCGGGCGAAGGCAAGATCCTCACCGCCGGCGGCTTCGACAGCCACATCCACTTCATCTGCCCGCAGCAGATCGAGCACGCGCTGATGAGCGGCGTCACCTCGATGCTCGGGGGCGGCACCGGCCCCTCGCACGGCACCTTCGCCACCACCTGCACGCCGGGGCCGTGGCACATCGCGCGGATGATCCAGTCGTTCGACGCGTTCCCGGTCAATCTCGGGATCTCCGGCAAGGGCAACGCCTCGCGGCCCGCCGCGCTGGTCGAGATGATCCGAGCCGGCGCCTGCGCGCTGAAGCTGCACGAGGATTGGGGCACGACGCCGGCTGCGATCGACAATTGCCTGTCGGTCGCCGACGATCACGACATCCAGGTGATGATCCACACCGACACGCTGAACGAATCCGGCTTCGTCGAGGATACGATCAAGGCGTTCAAGGGCCGCACCATCCATGCCTTCCACACCGAAGGCGCCGGCGGTGGTCACGCGCCTGACATCATCAAGGTCGCGGGCCTGAAGAACGTGCTGCCGTCCTCGACCAATCCGACGCGGCCGTTCACGCGCAACACCATCGACGAGCATCTCGACATGCTGATGGTGTGTCACCACCTCGATCCCTCGATCGCGGAAGACCTGGCCTTCGCGGAAAGCCGCATCCGCAAAGAGACCATCGCCGCCGAGGACATTCTGCACGATCTCGGCGCGCTCTCGATGATGTCCTCGGACTCCCAGGCGATGGGCCGCCTCGGCGAGGTCATCATCCGGACCTGGCAGACCGCCGACAAGATGAAGAAGCAGCGCGGGTCGCTGCCGCAGGACAAGGGCAAGGACAACGATAATTTCCGCGTCAAGCGCTACATCGCCAAATACACCATCAATCCCGCGATCGCCCATGGCGTGTCGAAGCTGATCGGCTCGGTCGAGAAGGGCAAGCTCGCCGATCTCGTGCTGTGGTCGCCGGCCTTTTTCGGCGTCAAGCCGGACTGCATCGTCAAGGGCGGCAGCATCGTCGCGGCGCCCATGGGCGATCCCAACGCCTCGATCCCGACGCCGCAGCCGGTGCACTACCAGCCGATGTTCGGCGCCTTCGGCAAGGCGCGGACGGCGTCCTCGGTGGTGTTCACCTCGAAGGCCGCGGTCACGGGCGGTCTTGCGCGAAAGCTCGGCATCGACAAGAAGCTCTATGCGGTCCAGAACACCCGCGGCAAGATATCCAAGAAGAGCATGATCCACAACGACGCCACGCCCGATATCGAGGTCGATCCGGAGACCTATGAGGTCCGCGCCGACGGCGAGCTGCTGACCTGCGCGCCCGCCGAGGTGCTGCCCATGGCGCAGCGATATTTCATGTACTGAAATAGCGCCTCAACGCATGTCCCCGCATCAAGTCCGGAGGCAGCTTTTCCGGTGTTGCGTTCGATCCGGCCTGGTCTAATGTCCGGCCCGGTATCGTACCCTTAGAAGAAAAGCCGGGAGGATTTCTCGTGATCTATGTCGTTGCTACCTTGACCATCAAGCCCGAAACGCGCGCCGAATTCATTGCAGCTGCCACCGCCTGCATCAAGGAGACGCGGAAGGAGCCCGGCAATATCGCCTACGATTTGCACGAGAGCGTCACCGATCCCAGCAAGATGGTATTCGTCGAGCAGTGGGAGAATGCCGAGGCGCTGGTGCCGCACCGCGCCATGGAACACATGAAGACGTTCGGCCGCGTCGCGGTGAAGTGCTTCACGGCGCCGCCGAAGATCGAGGTGATCACGCCCGAGAAGGTCGAGACACGGTAACGGAGTAGACGCATGATCCGGGCGACGCAGGTCAAGGGGCAGCACCGCTTCACGGAAGCACCCGTGGACACGGTCGTGCTCGATTTCGACGATCGGCACCGCCGCCGCATGGCAATGACGGGGACGCGGGGGCTCGAATTCCTGCTCGACCTGGAGCATGCCGTCGCGCTGCGCGGCGGCGATGCCCTGGTGCTGGAGGACGGCCGGCTGGTCGAGGTGGTGGCGGCACCCGAGCCGCTGCTGGAGATCCGCGGTCGCGATCCGCACCATCTCATCCGCGTTGGCTGGCATCTCGGCAACCGCCACCTGCCGACGCAGATCATGGCCAAAGCCTTGCGCATCCGCCGCGACCACGTCATCGAAGCCATGGTGAAGGGTCTCGGCGCGCGCGTGATCGAGATCGAGGCGCCGTTCGATCCCGAGGGCGGCGCCTATGCCGATGCCGGCCACGCGCATGGGCACGACGATCACGCACATCACGATCACCATGATCATCACGGTCATGATCACCACCATCATGGCCATGCCGCGCATGACCATGGTCACGATCATCACCATCACCACGACGAGCATTGCGACCACCCCGACCATCATCACCACGGCCACAAGCATGCTCATGACCACAAATGAGCCGGTCAGCCGCGCTGACCTCACTGGGCGCGAGGCGGCGGCGCTGTACCGGTTGATGACCTGGCTGTCGCCGGCATTCCCTGTCGGCGGGTTCTCCTATTCCAGCGGCATCGAATGGGCGGTCGAGGCCGGCGATATCACCGACACCGCGACGCTGGCGGACTGGCTCGATGCGATGCTTGGCGACGGTTCGGGCTTTTGCGATGCGACGTTCCTGGTCCATGCCTATCGCGCCGCGGAAGCGGGCGAGACCACCACTTTGAACGATATCGCCGAGCTCGCCGCCGCCTTCGTGCCGTCGCGCGAACGACAGCTGGAGACGACCTCGCAGGGCCGCGCCTTCATCGACATCGCCCGCGCCGCGTGGGATGCCGATGGCCTGGATGCCATGGTTGCGGCATGCCGCACGCCGCTGGTCTATCCCGTCGCGGTCGGCGTGGTCGCCGCGATGCATGGCGTGCCGTTGGCGTCGACACTCCACGCCTTCCTCCATGCCCTGGTCTCGAACTGGATCTCGGCGGCCAGCCGTCTCATTCCGCTCGGCCAGACCGACAGCCAGCGTGTGCTTGTGAGGCTGGAAGCCGCAGTCGGCGCGGTCGCCAATCGTGCGCTGAATGCGACATTGGACGATCTCGGCAGCACGACTTTCCGCGCCGATCTCGCCAGCCTAAGGCACGAGACACAATATACGCGGCTGTTCCGGTCGTGAGCACGTTGCGTCACACTCCGCCGTCGTCCCGGCGCAGGCCGGGACCCATAACCACGAATCTTCGTGGAGATGGAAGGATGCGGCCACAGCCCGTCCTATCAACCGGGTTCGGTGGCTGTGGGTCCCGGCCCCCGTGCGCGAACGCGCACTAGGCCGGGACGACGTTAGGAAAGAGCGAGCGACATGTCGAAAACTCACGGACCCTTGCGTGTCGGTGTCGGCGGCCCGGTCGGATCGGGCAAGACCGCGCTGATGGACCTGCTCTGCAAGACCATGCGCGCGCGCTATGACATCGCCGCGATCACCAACGACATCTACACCAAATGGGATGCGGAATACCTCGTGCGTTCGGGCTCGCTGACGCCGGACCGCATCGCGGGGGTCGAGACCGGCGGCTGCCCGCACACCGCGATTCGCGAGGACGCCTCGATGAATCTCGCCGCGGTGGCGGACATGCGCGCGAAATTCCCGGACCTCGATCTCGTGCTGATCGAGTCCGGTGGCGACAATCTGGCTGCCACTTTTTCCCCGGAGCTGGCCGACCTCACCATCTACGTCATCGATGTTGCCGCCGGCGACAAGATCCCGTCCAAGGGTGGCCCGGGGATCACCCGGTCAGACCTTCTTGTCATCAACAAGATCGACCTGGCACCCCATGTCGGGGCCTCCCTCGAAAAGATGGAGACGGATGCCAAGCGCATGCGCGGCCAGCGTCCCTTCGTCATGACCAACCTGAAGAAGAGCCAGGGTCTCGATCGCATCGTCGGCTTCATCGAGACCAAGGGTGGCTTAAAACGGGACGCTTAAAACCGCGGGGCCCGACGGACGCGACGACTTAGCGCAGGCGTTTTTGCCCTAACACCCCGGGGCAGGGCGGCAACCGCGGAACAAATTTCGGACGGGGCGATTAACTACCTCTTGGCCCCCAAGGGGCAAATCCGTGCGGCCGGACCATCGGCCGGACGGATTAAGCTTTTCAGCCGACCTACGTTGCGTACTGATGCCTCCTCCTCCATTATCTCCGCCACTGGGGGTTCACCCTGTTTCGGCACATGGCCGTTCGATCGGCGTTCATATGCTCCATGTTTATTGCCGACCTCCTGCTTTCGCCTGAGTAGTCGCGTGGTCCGGCTGGGTTTCATCATTGGCTTCATCGCTCTGCTCGGAGCCTTGCTCTCCGGGCTTGCGGCCTATCGCGTTCACGATCAGGAGCTGGCGCTGGACCGGATCGCGCTCGCGCGTGCGATCGACGTTCACGCAAGCCTGGTCCAGGATCGCCTCACCGAGCGGGAGCTGCTCGCGCGTGTCGCCTCCGGCTTGTTCCGTGCGCCATCCGTGATCAAGCCGAGCATGCTGGAGCCGCTGCGCTCGGCCATCTACGCCTTCAAGACCGACTTCGTGGTGGCCGGCTGGATTGCCCGGCTGAAGCCGAACGAGCTTACGGCGGCGCAGGCTGCCATTGCCGGCGCCGGCTTCCCCAATCCGCGGATCCGCATGTTTGACGACAAGCCGATCAATTCCGCCGATGTCACCCAGCCGATCGACGTGCTGATGGACCTCGAGCCGCGCAGCAACGAGACCAAGGCGCTGCCTGGCCGCAGCTACGATCAGGATCCGGTTCGCAGCGCCATGCTGACGCGCGCCCGGGTCGAGAAGCGGTCGATCGCCTCAGACCCGATTCCGCTGCTCGGCGGCAACGGCCCGATCGGCGTCATCGTGGCCGCGCCCGTCATTCCCGAAGGTGCAACGGAGCCCGCCGGGTTCGTCACATTTTCCTACGAGCTTGCTTCGCTGATGCTGACCAATGACGACATGTCGTTGTTCTCGGTCGCGCTCAGGGATCCGCGCAGGGACGGCGGCGAGCTCGTTGCCAACGACCAGGGCGTGGTCTCCACGCGTATGACGGCGGCGGACGGACTGGCGCCGTCGGCCATGCGCACGGTGAGCTTCGGTGGCCGTGACTGGCAGCTCGCCTATTACGCGAAGACCAATTCGGCGCGTCGCGCCGAGCAGACCGCCATCATCGTCGCGGCGATCGGCCTCGCCATCACCGCGATGGTGTGCGGCCTGTTCGGCTATGTCGCCTATAACAATCTGCGGCTCAGCCGGGAAATCCAGGTGCGGATCGGCTTCGAGCGCCGGCTCACCGCTGTCATCGACGAGCTCAACCACCGGGTCAAGAACATCCTGGCGGTGATCCAGTCGATCGTGACACGCACGCTGCGCCACGGCTCGGACATCGACGTCGCGCGCGAGTTGCTGATCGGCCGCATCCACGCCATGTCGAACGTGGTCTCGCTGCTCAGCGAGAGCCAGTGGCAGGGTGTCAAGCTGAAGGGCCTGTTCGAAGCGCGCGCCATCCCGCATGCTGATCGCATCGCCGTCACCGGTCCCGACATCGCGGTCAGCGCGCGCGCGGCGCAGAGCCTGTCGCTGCTGTTCTTCGAGCTCGCCTCGCATTCCGACGAAGGCCTGTCGCTGGTCGGCAAGCATCCGCACATCACCGCCAATTGGACGGTGACGGGCGAGGAGCCCGACGAGATTTTCAATTTCCGCTGGGAGGAGTTCAACACCAGCGAGGCGACGCGCCGCCCCGATTCCGATTTCGGCCTGATCCTGCTCGACCGCGTCGCGCCCGAGGCGCTCGGCGGCACCGCCAAGCGCTACTTCACCGACGTCTCCTACGTCTACGAGCTCATCGCGCCGATGGAGACGGTGGTCGACATGACCGAGCGCGATCGTACCGACAAGATTTCGGCCCCGGTCAGGCCCGTGCGGTGATGCGAGGTCAGCCCTTCGGCCGCAGCACCAAATCGACCAGATTGCGGGCGTAAGCCGGCGTGATCGGTGCGATGCCGAAGACATAGCGGTAGAACAGGCCGCCATAGATTGCGTCGTAGAGATCCCCGGGCAGTCCCTCGGCCAGGATGCTGCCGTCCTTCTGGCCCGCCGCGATCATCTCGACCAGCGCGTCGCGGCGGAACTGCAGATAGCGGGCGTAGAACAGCTCGGCGGAGCCGGTCTTCGAAATGCATTCGGAGATCACGGCGAGCTGCACCTTGCCGAACTCGCCCTGGAGCGCCTCGGCATAGGCCGCGGCATGGCGGCGTGCACGCGCCGCGGGCGTTCCGGAGCTCACCGGCGGCAGCGGCAGCATCTGCGCGGCGTGGTGGAGAAAGGCGTCAATCAGAAGCGCCTCGCGGGACGGCCACCATTTGTAGATCGTCATCTTGGAGACGCCGGAGTGCCGCGCGACCGCGTCGATGGTGGTGGCGGCAAGACCGGTGGTGGCCATCAGCGCATAGGCGCTTTCGAGAATGGCGTTGGTGGTCTCGATCGATCGCGGCCGGCCGCGCCGGGGCGCGCCGTCGGCCCCATCACCCTCGCTGTTCGCCGTCACCACGTCCGGTCTCCTCGCTACCCGCTTCTGCTCCGCATAGCGCAGCCGCGGCCGCCGGCCCAGAGCTTGATCCGGAAAAGTGTGTAGCGGTTTTCCGAAAAGATCATGCTCAAACAATAACCTAAAGTGCGATGACGATTCATCCTGATCTCACGCGCTTTAGGGGAATCGGATGCGCACCGGCTAGGCCTGCTGCCGCAAGGCGGCGGGCAGGTCCTGCCACTTCGACCAGGCGATGTAATAGGCGACCGCGGTCATCGCGGCGAAGCCGGCGAGGCTCACCACGACCTGCATCACCATCATATTGGGCCCGGTGATCAGGATGAGATGACCTGCAAAGGACAGGAATACGCCGACGCAGAACACGGCGAGCCATTCCTCGCCGCACCTGATGACCGCCTGTAGCGGCTTTAGTTGCAGGCCGGGATGATCGGCCGGAATGAGATGGGTCGCGAGGAAGGCGAGCGCGAGGAAGTGAAGCACGCGATAGGGCGCGAGGTTTTCCTTGTCGGTCGGCGCAATGCCGTTGAGGAGGACGTCCGGCAGATAAGCGGAGAGCGCCGGTGAATGGCGCATCAGGGTGACGGCCATCGCGAAGATGAGATAGGTCCCGGCGAGGATCCGCAGCCAGGGCGTGCCGCGCAGCGCCCGCCCGGGCGCGCCTGTCACGGCGAACCAGCCGCCCAGCACCATCAGCATCTGCCAGCAGAGCGGATTGAAGGTCCACTCCTGGTCCGGATAGACCCGGAAATTCCAGTCGAACCAGCGTGCGGCAAGGTACAGCGCGACCGATGCCGCCAGCGTCACGTTCGGCCGCCGCAACAGGCCCCAGAGCACAAGCGGAAAGAAGGCCATCAGCGGGACCATCAATTGCAGGAGGTCGAGGTTCAGCGGCTCCTCCTGGAGCACGAGACCGCGGATCAGGATGCGCAGCGGGTGCTCGAGAATCCCCGAGATGTTGTATTCGTGGATGATTTCCGGTGCCATCGATTGCGAGGCGACATAGGCGATGGCGTCGATATAAATGACGAACAGGACGACGTAGGCGGCGTAGAGCCGCCAGACGCGTCGAAAGATGCGCGTCGCCGCGACGACGTAGCCGCGCTCCAGCGCCATCCGGCCGTGGATGATGGCGACGCCATAACCGGCCACGAACACGAACAAATCCGCGGCGCCGCTGAAGCCGAAGTTTCGCAGCGTCAGCAGGTTGACGACGTTGTTCGGGATGTGATCGACGAAAACCGACCAGTTGGCGATGCCGAGTGTCAAATACAGTCTGGCGTCGGGTTGAAATGCGGCGAGGTTCGCCTTGACGGACGGTTTCATCACGAAAAACTTTTGGAATCAGGGGCGACGCTTTTAGCGGCAACCGCCTGCCCATCCGAGTAGCGTTTGCGTGATGGCGAGGGCATTCGTGCCGGATGGCGCAAAATTGCGCGGGACCGCTCGGACCGATTTGCGATCGATGGGGTCGGAGGACTTACGACGAAATTTTCTAACCCGCTCTGACCATTATTCTGCAGGTTCGGCCGACGCCTCGTCTGCTACGCCAGCCCGGCTCGCCATGATTCCGAGTGCGACCCCACCGATCGCGAGGATCGGCAACAGCCGCCTGACGCCGATGGCACGCACGATCTGAAGTCCCGTAGCGAGCAGCATAGGGTCCGCAAGCATGCTCTGTGCCATCGACTTCGCGGCGCGCTCGGCCGCGATCTGGGCGCGCTTCTGCACCTCGCGCTTGTAGCCCCAATAGGTGCCGGCGGCGGTGAGCGTCAGCAGGAAGAAGATGCCGGCGCCCGCAAGGCAGGCCTGAACCGGGCCATATTTCTCCAGGACCGAAATGAAGGCCGCGGCGCAGAGGAAGCACGTGGTGATGAAGAGCGCGAATGCCGTGCCTGCGGCCAGCGAGGTCAGTCGCACAGTGGTGCCGGTGGATGCACTGATCCCGTCGATGATGCGCTGAAACATGGCCTTGCTCCTCAAATCCCCCACAAGCCGAACCGCCACACGCCGGCGTCGGGTGCGGCAGCGCCGCCGTCTCGAGATCCGTTCCGCAAGCCTACCGCCGCCAGGCGGCGCCGATCAGGAAGCCGATGCCGAGGGCGAGCCCGACGGTCGCGAGCGGCCGCTGCGTGATGGCCTCTTCCAGCGTCTCCTCGATCGAACCGTAGGCGTCTTGCGCAGCCTCCATCATCGCGCTGCCGCGGTCGGACATGTCGTCCATCGCGGAATCCATGTTCTCGCGCGCCTGACGATAGCCGCGGCGAGCCTGCCTGCTGGTGGAATTGGCGAAGGTATTGAGCGCGTCGGTGATCTGTTCGGTGAGGGCGGCGATATCGCTTTTCACGGCTGCTACATCCTTCTCGAGGCGTTCCCTGGTGGCTTTGTCGGTCCAGTCCTTCATCCCGGCTTCGGCATTGGTCGTGGACATCGGGAGCTCCAAACTGTTGACGGCTGAGATAGCCGGAGAACGTTTCGTGGTCGGGGAAGTTCCGTCCACGGAAACCGCTCAGGCCTGCGGCAACTGCGGCGAATCCGCCGGCAACAGATGCTCCTTGAGGATCAGGCCGACGATCAGGAGCGGCGACGATAGGAACGCGCCCATCGGGCCCCACATCCAGGTCCAGAATGCCAGCGCGAGCAGGACCGCAAGCGCATTCAGCGCCAAGCGCCGGCCGATGATGGTCGGGGTGATGAAGTGCCCTTCCAGGAAGGTGAGGCCGCCGAAGGCGAGCGCCGCCATCAGCGCGCCGCTGATGGTCGGGAAGGCGACCAGCCCCACCATGACCAGTACGGCGAACATCGCGATCGGCCCGATGATCGGAATGAAGTTGAGCGTTGCCGCAAGTGCGCCCAGGCCGGCCGGATTGGGCATGCCAGTGAGCGCGCAGATGAGGCCGGTGGCGACGCCGACGCCGACATTGATGACGGTGACGGTCAGGAGGTAATTGCCGAGATGGACCTCGATCTCGTTGAGAATACGCAGTGTACGCAGCCGCGCGTCGTGATTGCTGAAGTTCATGATCATCGCCCGCCGCAGGTCGCGCCAGCTTGCGATGAACAGAATGAGGGTGACGAAGAACAGCAGAAATTCAGTAAAGGTCGGCGACAGGAATTCCAGCGTCGGCTGCACCCACTCGATCTTCGGCAACTGGAAGCTGGGGAATTCCTCCGAGCCGCCGACCATGGCTTGCAGCTCGCGCCACAGCGCCAGTGGCCGGTCGAACACGTGCAGCTTGTCCTTTAGTTGCGCGCCGAGCTCCGGCAGGTGCGTGCTCCATTCCATCACAGGCGAGGCGATCAGCGCGACCGCGAACGCGACCACTGCCGTACCCGCGATAACGATCAGGACGGCACCGAGAGCGCGCGGCACCTTGCATCGCTCGAGGAAGCTCGCCGCCGGCGACAGCATGGTGCCGATGACGAAGGCCATCACCACGGGCAGGAAGAACGCTTTTCCGACATAGAGCACGGTGACGACCGCAATCAGCAGGAGGCCTGCGAGTGCGAAAGCGACGAACTCGGTGCGGCGGATGACCGGTGGCAGCTCACTATGGCTGTCGGGAAGCGGTTCACCTTCGCTGTTGCCGGGAATCAGACGTTCGCTGGGAAGGACGCGCACAATATCTCTCCCGCACGCGCAACTCGCGATCCGCGCGCCCATCGACGATCCGACAACGTGCTGGCTGAGCAAGGGTTCCGTCGCGGCTTCGTGAAGACGCGCTCGCTTGACTGTGACGTCGCTGCCGCAGAGTTCGGCGGAACCTGAGTCGGCCCGGTCGCGTTTGTTGGCGACAGCATCACCCAGATGCACACATCCAACGGGGCAGCTCATGACAAGGTTCTCTCTCGTCCGCCGCTTCTCACCGCGCGCCGTCACTGCGTTTGCCTTCGCAAGCGCACTGCTCATCATGCCCTTTGGCGGCGCGCGTGCGCAAACCCTCGGCTTTGTGCCGATGCAGTCGCAGTCGTATCCGCAGGACCAGGGCTATTCACAGGCTTATGGAAGCGAGGCACCGCAAGCCGCAGACGAGGACGCCCGGCTGCCCGATCGGCTGCGCAGGCAGATCGTCAGCTTCGACAGGAGCGAGCCGGCCGGCACCATCGTCATCGATACCAACAACACCTATCTCTACTACGTGCTCGGCCAGGGACGCGCGATCCGCTATGGCGTTGGTGTCGGCCGCGAGGGCTTTACCTGGGCGGGCGTTCAGAGCATCAGCCGCAAGGCCGAGTGGCCGGACTGGCATCCGCCGGCCAAAATGATTGCGCGCCAACCCTATCTGCCGCGCTTCGTGGCGGGCGGTCCGGGTAACCCGCTCGGTGCCCGTGCGATGTATCTCGGCTCGAGCGAATACCGCATCCACGGCACCAACGATCCCAGCACCATCGGCAAGTTCGTCTCCTCCGGCTGCATCCGCTTGACCAATGAGGACGTCATCGACCTGTTCGGCCGCGTCAATGTCGGGACAAAGGTCGTGGTGCTGCCAAAGAACGCGCCGCTGATGGCCAAGGGAAGTGACAAGGGAGGCGATTCCGTGCGCAAGCACCCGGCCATGACGACGCTTCCCTCGGGCCACCAGGCGCTGAATATCTCGGCGTCGTCGGTGAACTGAGAGTTGAGTGAGGCTACATGAAAAGACGTTCGTTCGGTAAACTGGTTGGTTGTGCGGCGGCCTTGTTCACCGTCACCGCCCTCGGCCTCGCGTTGACGCCGTCGGCGCATGCGGAGGATTTCTTCTCGGCGCTGTTCGGCGCGTTCGGCGCACGGCCTCCCCAGATCCGGACGCCGTTCCCAAACGATGACATGCCGCGCTACGACATGCCGCGCCAGCGAGCCGCCTATGGTGGCGGCGCCGCCTATTGCGTGCGCGGATGCGATGGCCGCTATTTTCCGGCGCAAGGAACGGATGCCGAAAGCAAGGCGCAGTCCTGCAAGAGCTTCTGCCCGGCGTCCGAAACCTCGCTGGTCTATGGCAGCAACATCGACGATGCCACGACGGAGAACGGAAAGTCCTATTCCGATCTGCCGAACGCCTTCCGCTATCGCAACGAGATCGTCGCGGGCTGCACCTGCAACGGCAAGGATCCGGTCGGGCTCGCCCAGGTCAAGGTCGAGGACGATCCCACCTTGCGCAAGGGCGACATCGTCGCCGGCGCTGGCGGCCTTGTGATTGCCACCCGCAATGCCAACGACCGCCGCGGCGTCGCGATGAATTTTTCGCCGCTGCCGGAATCGGTCCGCGCCAGATTCCGCCAGGTGCCGGTGGTGGCGAAGGAGTAGGGGAGCTCTCTCCACGTCGTCCTGGCTTTCGCCAGGACGACGGCGAGGGTGTAGCGCCAGCGTGCCCTACGCCGCCCGGATCTTGCCCAGGAAATCGCTGACCTGCTGACCGAGTTGGCGGCTCTGCGTCTCGAGCGTCTCGGAGGCCTGCTTGACGTTTTCGGCGGCACCGGCCGCGGTGTCGGCATCGGCCTTCACGCCGGTGATGTTGTCCGAGACGTTCTTGGTGCCCTGCGCCGCATATTGCGTGCTGCGGGTGATCTCCTGGGTCGCCGCACCCTGTTCCTGCACGGCGGCGGCGATGGCGGTGGCGACCTCGTTCACTTCGCCAATGATGCCGCCGATGGCCTGGATCGCATTGATGGCATCGCCCGCGACCTTCTGGATGTCGGCGATCTGCTCGGAGATTTCATCGGTCGCCTTCGCGGTCTGGCTCGCCAGTGACTTCACCTCCGATGCCACCACGGCAAATCCGCGCCCCGCTTCGCCGGCGCGGGCGGCCTCGATCGTGGCATTGAGCGCGAGCAAATTGGTCTGCGCCGCGATGGTGTTGATCAGCCCGACCACCTCGCCGATGCGCCCCGCCGACTGCGCCAGCCCTTGCACCGTGCTGTCGGTTTCGCGCGCTTGGTTGACGGCGCGACTGGCGATGCCTGCGGCATGCGCGGCCTGCTGGCTGATGTCGTTGATCGACGCGGAGAGCTCCTCGGCCGCTGCCGCGACGCTCTCCACACTCGTGGAGGCATCGTTCGAGGCCTTGCCGGCGACCTCGACGCGTTCATTGGTCTGGCGCGATACCGCGGAGAGATCGCCGGAGGTCTTGCGCATCTCGCCGGAGGCCTCGCTCAACTCGCCCAGCGATTTGCGCACCACGCCCTCGAACTCGCCGACATAGGCCTCCATCGCGCGCTGGCGCGCGGCGGCGCCGGCGTTGCGCTCGCGCTCCTGTTCCTCGATCTTGAGCTTGTCGATCGCCTGCTGCTTGAAGGTTTCAAGCGCGCCGGCAAGCGAGCCGATCTCGTCCTGGCGGTCGAGATAGCCGGGATCGACGGTGAGGTCGCCGCCGGCGACCTTGAGCATGGCGTCGCGGATCCGGTGCAGCGGCGTGATCACGCGGCGGCTGACCGCCAGCATGGCCGCGCCCGTGAACAGAATCGCGGCAATCAGCAGCACAAGCTGGGTCAGCAGCGTTTGCAGCGCCTGCGCGCGCTGGCTGGTGGAATGGTCCCTGGCGACGCCAAGCGCGGTATCGGCGAGCTTGATCGCGCTCGCCATCCGGCCGACCGAGTAGGGGCTCCACTGATTGGCAGTCATCGACGCCTTCTCGCCCTTGGCGATTGCGGCGATGATGCCGTCGCGCGTGGTGAGATATTGCGGGTCGAAATAGAACGATTTGGTTTCCGCCATGGCCGCAGCCAGCGCCGGCGGCAATTGCATGCCCGATGCGGCGAGCTCGGTCGCGCTCCAGGCCGTCTCGGTGCCGCCGATCCATTTGGTGAAAGCGAGCTGGACCTCGGGCGAGATCTTGCCGCTGTTGAGCGCGTTGCCGACGATCAGCGAGGATTCACCCGCGTTGACGCGCAACAGCCAGGCCATCTGCTTGATCATCAGCAGTTGATCGATCATTGCGTCCTGATGATTGACGCTCGCGGCCAGCACGGGCGACAGCTTTTCGAGGATGGCCATCAGCCCGTCCTCGCTCTCAAGATACTCTTTGACAAGCGCCGCGCGACGCGATGCCCTGGGCTTGGCGACCTCAGTCCAGAACTCAGCCTGCTGCGCCAGCAGCGCCTTGTTCAGCCGGTCGAGATCGGCAACCACCGTCCTACCCTGAGGCAAGTCGATCGAGGGTAAAATCTCGATCGCACGTGCCAGGGCGGGCATCAGCTCGCCGCGGATGCCGCGGATGTATGTCTCGATTTCCTTGTCCATCTGGATGTCGGAGGTCAGCTGACGACTGCTGGTCGAGCGGTCGGAGCGGATGTTCGCCATCGCCTTGAACACATCGGCGGAGGCCGCTGCTACCGCGACGATCCGGTTGGCCTGCTGAAGCCGGATCCACGAATTCCATGCGCTGATCGAGAAGCCGATCACGACGACGAGTGCGGTGGACAGGATCACCGCTTTCAGCAACGTGGATACGGTCAGGCGGTTGAGCATCGGATCCCCCGGTAGGCGTTTCGAAGTTTGTGGCCCCCAACGGCAGCCCCTTACGAACTTCGAACGACCAAAGGGATGCGCGCAGCAAAGGCGCCGGCCGGTGGCAGGCGCCTGAAGCGCATTTGGCCTCAAAAGGGTAAAAACTTAGACAGTGATGCTGCCGTAAAATTACGGGGTCTTTGCTGCTTCGATCAAATATGAGAAATTGCAAGGGGTTGCAGGGGCGGAACCCGCGCGCCTTACAGGCGTTAGGGACCAGGCAGCAATTTGCCTGAAGGGGGGTCCTAGCGATGCTGGTCGGCGTACTCGTCACCTTTCTCGTCGTTATTCTCGTACTTTATCTCATCAACATGTTGCCGATGGACGGCCGCGCCAAGCAGATCGCGCGCGTGATCGTCATCATCATCGGCATCGTGTCGCTCCTGAAATATCTTGCGGTGTTCTAGCGGACCCATTCAAACAAAAAGCCCCGGCCTGGGCCGGGGCTTTTTCGTGCTGCCTCAATGCAGCGACTTGAGCCAGTCGTCGACGTCCTGACGAACCTGGTCCTTGGCCTTGCCGTAACGTTCCTGGAGTCGGCCCTCGAGCTGCTCGCGACGCCCCTCGATCAATCGGAGGTCGTCGTCAGTGAGCTTGCCCCATTTCTCCTTGGCCGAGCCCTTGAACTGCTTCCAGTTTCCTTCGATGCGATTCCAGTCCATGACCATCTCCATCGCGTTGATGGCCTACAACGCAAGCGGCGCGCAGCCGTTCCGCTGCGCGCCGCGACGTTTCGCCGTTCGAACTGAGGCTATTTAACCCGCTGCCTTCGCCTCGCGGCGGCGGGCGGTGAGGATGTACTCGGTGTAGCCGTTTGGCTGCTCGCGGCCCTTGAAGATGAGGTCGCAGGCCGCCTTGAAGGCGACGCCGTCGAAGGCGGGCGCCATCGGCTTGTAGATGGGATCGCCCGCGTTCTGCTTGTCGACGACCACGGCCATGCGCTTCAGGGACTCCATCACCTGCGCTTCGGTGATGACGCCCTGGTGCAGCCAGTTGGCGAGATGCTGGCTGGAGATGCGCAAGGTGGCGCGATCTTCCATCAGGCCGACATCGTGGATGTCCGGCACCTTGGAGCAGCCGACGCCCTGGTCGATCCAGCGCACGACATAGCCGAGGATGCCCTGGCAGTTGTTGTCGATCTCCTGCCTGACGTCATCGGGCGCCCAGTTCGACTTCGACACCGGGATGGTGAGGATGTCCGAGAGCTTTGCGCGCGGTCCGCCCTTGGTCAGTTCCTCTTGGCGCGCGATCACGTTGACCTGGTGGTAGTGCAGCGCGTGCAGCGTCGCGGCGGTCGGCGAGGGCACCCACGCGGTGGTGGCGCCGGCCTGCGGATGGCTAAGCTTCTGCGCCAGCATGTCCGCCATCTTGTCAGGCGCGGCCCACATGCCCTTGCCGATCTGGGCGTGCCCGGGCAGGCCGTCGATCAGGCCCATGTCGACGTTCCAGTCCTCATAGGCCTTGATCCAGGCCTGCGCCTTCATCTCGTTCTTGCGGATCATCGGGCCCGCTTCCATCGAGGTGTGGATCTCGTCGCCGGTGCGGTCGAGGAAGCCGGTGTTGATGAACATGATGCGCTTGGAGGCGCGCTGGATGCAGGCCTTGAGGTTGACGGTGGTGCGCCGCTCCTCGTCCATGATGCCGACCTTGAGCGTGTTCGCGGGCAAGCCCAGCATCTTCTCGACGCGGTCGAAGATCTCGCAGGTCAGTGACACCTCGTCGGGGCCGTGCATCTTCGGCTTGACGATATAGGCAGATCCCGTGCGGCTATTCTTGACCTTGGAATTGCCCTTGAGGTCGTGAATGGCGAGCAGGCCCGACACGGCGGCGTCTAACAGGCCCTCGGGAATCTCCTCGCCCTTCTCGTCCAGCACCGCGTCGGTGAACATGTGGTGACCGCAATTGCGCATCAGGAGCAGGCTGCGGCCGTGCAGCTTGAGCTCGCTCTTGCCATCCGGCGTCTTGTAGCTGCGGTCGGCGTTCAGCGAGCGCGTCAGCGTCTTGCCGCCCTTCTCGAAATCGGCCGACAGCGTGCCGTTCATCAGGCCGAGCGTGTTGCGGTAGACCAGCACCTTGTCCTCGGCATCGACTGCGGCGACGGAGTCTTCCATGTCGAGGATGGTGGAGACCGCGGCCTCCATGATCATGTCGGCGACGCCGGCCGGATCGTCCTTGCCGATCGCGCTGCTGCGGTCGATCTTGACCTCGACATGTAGGCCGTTGTTGACGAGCAGCACGGCGGACGGAGCGGCCGCATCGCCCTGGAAGCCCGCGAACTGCGCCGCGTTCTTCAGCGCGGTGGCGTTGCCGCTCTTCAGCTTGACCGCGAGCTGGCCCGCGACGACGCTGTACGCGGTGACGTCGGTGTGGCTGCCGGTCGCCAGCGGCACGGCGGTATCGAGGAATGCCTTGGCCTTGGCGATCACCTTGTCGCCGCGCGCCTTGTTGTAGCCCTTGCCACTCTCGGAAGGATCATGCGGAATGGCGTCGGTGCCGTAGAAGGCATCATAGAGCGAGCCCCAGCGCGCATTCGCCGCATTCAGCGCATAGCGCGCATTGGTCAGCGGCACGACGAGCTGCGGGCCGCAGATCTTGCCGATCTCCTCGTCGACATTGGCCGTCTCGACCTTCTGCGTCGCCGGCTCCGGGACGAGATAGCCGATCTCCTTCAGGAAGGCGGTATAGGCGTTGAGGTCGAACGCCTTGCCTTTGTTGGCGCGGTGCCAATCGTCGATCTTGGCCTGCAGCGTGTCGCGGAAAGCGAGCAACGACCGGTTCTTCGGCCCCAGCTCCTTGATGATGGCGGCAAGCCCGGCCCAGAACGCATCCGGCGCGATCCCCGTTTTCGGGGCCGCTTCCTTGGCGATGAAATCGAACAGGGCGGGAGCGATCTTCAATCCGTGGGCATCGACGCGTTTCATGATGGGCTTTCTTGTTGGAAATGGCTGTTTTTGGCTGCTTTTGACCCGACAGCAGCAAAATGCGCCCATAGGGGGCGGCTTTCGGAGGCCTATTAGCCCCAAAATCAAGGCCGTGAGAAGACCCCTAGGGGGTTGTCAAAATGTCAAGAAAAGGTGGGGACCGGTCGGGCCGCGACTTGCGATAGCCGTCGGGTGCTATCTCTCTCCGATGTCGTCCCGGCGAAGGCCGGGACCCATTACCACAGGGAGGAGTTTGGCGAAGATTCGTGATCCGGGACTGCTGTAGAGCCCGATCGAAAGATCACGCGGTATGGGTCCCGGCCTTCGCCGGGACGACACCGATGATGTGGCGCGATAATCGGCGACTCAAATATTCGCGGCGAGGTCCACGACTTCGTCGAACAGCACGCCGGTGGTCTTCAGCATGCGCTCGATCTCGTCGGCGGCTTCGGCGACGGTCCGTCCCGACGTATCGATCACGAGCTCGGCCGCCTGCGGCGCCTCGTAGTCGTTGCCGATGCCGGTGAACGAGGCGAGCGTGCCGGCTCTCGCCTTCTTGTAGTGGCCCTTGGGATCGCGTTCCTCGCACACGCCCGCAGGCGTCGCGACATGGATTTCGCGGAACGCGGTGTCGGCGATCCGGCGCGCGGTGGCGCGGTCCTCGCGCGCTGGTGAGACCGCGGCGACGATCGCGATGTGGCCGTTGCGGGCGAGGTGCGTCGCGACTTCCGCAAGGCGGCGGATGTTCTCGCTGCGATCAGTGGCGGTGAAGCCGAGATCGCTGTTGAGCCCGGCGCGCAGCGTGTCGCCGTCGAGCAGGATCGGCGAGCCGCCATTGGTGAACAGCCGCCGCTCCAGCGCCTTGGCCAGGGTCGACTTGCCGGAGGCGGGCAGACCCGTGAGCCAGACCACGGCACCGTTGTGGCGGTAGCGCGCGGAGCGCTCGTCAGGGCGCAGCGCCGATTCCACCGGCACGATGTCGACCGGCACGGCGCGCTGGCCGGCATCGACCGACAGCACCAGGCCCCCGCCGGCGATGCGCCCGGACACCTCGATCACGAGACGTCCGGTGCGCGGATTCTCGGTGTAGGGATCGGTGGCAATCGGGCTCGACAGAGAGATGTCGATCTCGCCGACATGGTTGCGGCCGATCGCCTTGTTCTCGTTGCTTTCGAGCTCGCCGGGATCGACCGCCTTCTCGATCGCCACCACGGTGGCGCGGCTTTCCTTCGGCCCGCAGCGGACCAGGAGCTGATCGCCCTTCGCGAGCGGCTTGTCGTGCAGCCAGAAGATTCGCGCGCGCAGACGGCGCGTCTCGCGCGGTGCGGTGCCGGCATGCGCAATGATGTCGCCGCGCTCGATGAACAATTCGCGGTCGAGCGTGATGCCGACCGAGCGGCCGGCGCCTTGCCGGCCCGCGACCGGTGTTACCGGCCAGCTCTCGACCGTCTTGATCTTGGCGATCTTGCCGGCCGGCATGATCACGATCTCGTCGCCCGCAATCAGGCTGCCCGATTCGATCCGGCCCGCCACGATGCGGCGGTCGTCGAACTTGTAGATCGCCTGCACCGGCAGCCGGAGCGCCAGCGCTTCCAGCGGCCGTGCCGGCTCCAGCCGGTCGAGCGCTTCGACCACAGTCGGTCCCTTGTACCAGCCGATCCGGTCGGTGCGCTGCGCGACGCCGTCGCCGTCGCGCGCGGAAATCGGGATCACGGCCGTGGGCTTCACGCCGAGACCGTTGAGATGCGCCGAGATCTCGTCGCTGATGTCCTTGAAGCGCTCAGCGGAGAAGTCGACGCGGTCCATCTTGTTGACGACGATCGCGACCTGCTTCACGCCGAGCAGATGCAGCAGATAGCCGTGACGCCTCGTCTGGTCGCGCACGCCTTCGAGCGCGTCGATGATCAGCACCGCGCCGTCGGCTTGCGAGGCGCCGGTGATCATGTTGCGCAGGAATTCGGCGTGGCCGGGCGCGTCGATCAGCACGATGTCGCGCGAGTTGGTGCGGAAGCGGATCTGCGTGGTGTCGATGGTGATGCCCTGGTCGCGCTCGGTCTGCAGCGCATCGAGCAGGAACGACCATTCGAACGGCATGCCGCGCCGTGCGCTGACGGCCTTCAGCATTTCGAGCTTGCCGTCGGGCAGGCTGCCGGTCTCGTGCAGGAGGCGGCCGACCAGCGTCGACTTGCCGTGGTCGACATGGCCGACGATGACGATGCGCACTTGCGGACGCGTGGTGCCGTTCGGAGTGGCCGGCGAAGCCGTGGTGACGATCATGTTCATGCGACGCTCGCGTCCTTGGGAATCAGAGATAGCCGGCGACGCGCAGGCGCTCGAAAGCGTCCTCGGTCTCGTGGTCGAGCGCGCGCCCGGCGCGCTCCGGCACCTTGGTCTGTTCGAGCTCGATCAGGATCTCGTCGATGCTGACGGCGGTCGAAGCGACCGGATTGGTGATGTCCTGATCGCCCAGCGAGCGATAGCGCTTGCCGTCCTTGGCGAGATACAGCGGGATGATCGGGATGTTCTCGCGCTTGGTGTAGGCCCAGATGTCGGCCTCGGTCCAATGCAGGATCGGGTGGATGCGCAAATGCGCGCCTTGCGGCGGCGAGGCATTGAAATGATCCCAGAACTCCGGCGGCTGGTCGCGCACGTCCCAATTGCCCTCTAACCCGCGCGGCGAGAACACGCGCTCCTTGGCGCGCGTTGCCTCCTCATCGCGGCGAATGCCGGCGATCAGGCCGTCAAAGCCGTACTTGGCGAGCGCCATCTTGAGACCTTCGGTCTTGCGCGCGGCGGAACGCGCGGCCGGCGGCAGCGTCGGGTCGACGGCATCGATCGGCGGGCAGGGCTCGACGCGCAAGTCGAGGTCCCACTCTTTGCCGTAATGATCGCGGAAGCGATACATCTCCGAAAACTTCTTGCCGGTGTCGACATGAAGGGCGGGGAACGGCATCTTGCCGAAGAAGGCTTTCCGCGCCAGCCAGATCATGACGTTGGAGTCCTTGCCGAGCGACCACAGCAGGGCGATCTTCTTCAGCCGTGCGAAGGCCTCGCGGAAGATGTAGATGCTCTGCGCCTCGAGCTGGTCGAGATGATCCATGCTTGGGGCAAGCTCGGCAGAAAATTCTTGCGCGCGCACGCGCTCAGCCAGTGCCGGATTGCTCAGTCGATCAGCAGCGGAATCGTCCTTGAGAAGATGCATCTCTGCCACTTTGCGTTTGGAGGCGAAAATTCTATAGTTGCAGTGCGGAAGAGAAGAAAAAATTTTCTCTTTGCGCGCTCGAAACGAGACATATATAGAAAATAATTCCAGTCAACCCGTTTGTGGGGAAGCGGGTATCGCATGCGGTTCTTGCCGGTGTTTCTCGATCTCAAGACCGGTCCGGTGGTCCTCATCGGCGCGGGTGAGCTTTTGCGCGCCAAGCTGCGCGTGCTCGCTGCTGCCGGCGCGCGCATCCGCGTGCATGCGATCGATGGCGATCGTGATCTGAGCTTCAGCTCCGAGGACGCCAGGCGTATCGAAATCGTGTCCGGCGATCCGCTCACTGCCGATCTCTCGGGCGTCATCGCTGTCGTCTGCGCCGGCGCGGGTGATGTTGGTGTCGCGATGTCGGCTCGCGCCAAGGCGCTGGGCCTGCCCGTCAACGTGATGGACGATCTCGAACATTCCAGCTTCATCTTTCCGGCGATCGTCGACCGCGGCGACGTCGTGGTCGCGGTCGGCACCGGCGGCACCTCGCCGGTGGTGGCGCGGCGCGTGCGCGAGAAGATCGAGGCGCTGCTGCCGTCGCGCATCGGCGAGCTCGCCGAATTCATCGGCGGCTTCCGCAAATCCATCAACGAGCGCATCGCCGAATTTCCGCTGCGCCGCCGTTTCTGGGAGCGCGTCATCGACGGGCCGATCGGCGCTGCCGTGCTCGCCGGTCGCAAAAGCGAAGCGGATGCGGCGCTCACGGCTATTGCTGATCCCTCCGCCTTCGCGCGCGCCGACAAGCCGGAAGGTTCGGTCGCGCTGGTCGGCGCCGGGCCCGGCGATCCCGATCTCCTCACCATCAAGGCGCTGCGCGCACTGCAGGACGCCGATATCGTCTTTCACGACGAGCTGGTCTCGCCCGAAATTCTCGACCGCATCCGCCGCGATACCACGCGCGTTGCCGTCGGCCGCCGTGTCGGCAAGCCCGGCATCGGCCAGGATGCCATCAACAAGCGCATGATCGAGGCCGCGCAATCCGGCCAGCGCGTGGTGCGGCTGAAAGGCGGCGATCCCTTCGTATTCGGCCGTGGCGGCGAAGAGATGGAAGCCTTGCGCGCCGCCGGCATCGCCTATTCGATCATTCCCGGCATCACCGCAGGTATCGGCGGTGCCGCCGATTTCGAAGTGCCGCTCACTTACCGTCATGAAGCAACCCGCATCACCTTCCTCACCGCGCACAAGGCGCGCGATGCGGAAGTCGTGGACTGGTCGACGCTGACCGACACCAAGATGACCGTCGTCGTCTACATGGGCACGACTGCCGCGCCCGCCATACGCGCCGGCCTCTTCGCTGCCGGCCGTTCGCCGGAAACCCCGGTCGGCGTGTTCGCCCGCGTCACGCGCCCCGATGCGCAAGGCGCGATCGGCACGCTGCGCGACCTGCCCGAGCTCGTGCGGCGGACCAATGGCGGTCCTGCCATTCTCATCATCGGCGAGGTGGTCCGGCATGCCGGCTCGCTTCGCCGCCAAACTCCCAACCAAATCATCTCTGACCTCCTGGATGCAGCCGAATGACCTCCCCGCTTGAACAGAAGAAGATCAAAATCGCCGGCCCCTCGGTCGTGACCGCCAACCGCACCTGGGACGGCATTGTGGTCTATCGCACCGCCGCCAAGGGCTGGTCCGCGGACCTGTCGGAAGCCGCGATCGTGCGCAACTCCGACGAGGCGAAGGCGTTGCTTGCTGAGTCCGTCGCCGATGACGTCGGCGCGATCGGTCCCTATATCGCGCCGGTGCAGATCGGTGCGGACGGCAAGGTCCAGCCCGGCAATCTGCGCGAACAGATCCGCCGCACCGGCGTCACCATCGGACAGCCGGCCCAGGTTTAAGGCGCTTTCTTATGTATGCTTACGACGAAATCGACCGCACGCTCGTCAACGAGCGCGTCTCGGAGTTCCGCGACCAGGTGAAGCGGCGCCTCTCCGGCGAGCTCACCGAGGACGAGTTCAAAATCCTGCGGCTCCAGAACGGCGTCTATCTGCAGCTGCACGCCTACATGTTCCGGGTCGCGATCCCCTACGGCACGCTGGCGACCAACCAGCTGCGGGCGCTCGCTCATGTCGCGCGCAAATACGATCGCGGCTACGGCCATTTCACCACGCGGCAGAACATCCAGTTCAACTGGATCAAGCTTGCCGAGCTGCCGGATGCGCTGGCCGATCTCGCCAAGGTCGGCATCCATGCGATGCAGACCTCCGGCAACAACATGCGCAACGTCACCTCGGACCAGTGGGCCGGCGTCGCGCCCGGTGAGATCGAGGATCCCCGCATCTGGTCGGAGCTGATCCGCCAGCACACCACGCTGCATCCGGAATTCTCGTTCCTGCCGCGCAAGTTCAAGATCGCGATCACCGCGTCCGACCATGACCGCGCCGCGATCAAGATCCACGACATCGGTCTCCGGCTGATCAAGAACGAGAAGGGCGAGACCGGCTTCGAAGTGCTGGTCGGCGGTGGCCTCGGCCGCACGCCGTTCATCGCCAAGACCATCAAGCACTTCGTGCATGGCCGCGACATCCTCAGCTATATCGAGGCGATCTTACGCGTCTACAATCAGTACGGCCGCCGCGACAACATCTACAAGGCGCGCATCAAGATCCTGGTGCACGAGCTCGGCATCGAAAAATTCTCCCGCGAGGTCGAGGACGAGTGGCAGCACATCCGCAACTCCTCGCTCCAGATCGACGACGAGGTGATCGAGGACATCCGTTCGCGCTTCACCTATCCCGCCTACGAGAAGCTGCCGCACATGCCGGACGAGCTGCGGCAGGCCGCGGCCGATCCGGATTTCGAGGCGTGGCGCAAGAACTCGGTGGCCCCGCACAAGGTGCAGGGCTATTCGATCGTCACGATCTCGCTGAAGCCGACCGGTGGACCTCCGGGTGATGCCACCGCCGAGCAGATGGACGCGCTGGCCGACCTCGCCGACAAATATTCCTTCGGTGAAATCCGCGTCGGACACGAGCAGAACCTGGCGCTGCCGCACGTTGCCAAGCGCGACCTGCCGGCGCTCTGGAAGGCGCTCGACAAGCTCGGGCTTGCGACGCCCAACGTCAATCTGATCACCGACATCATCGCCTGCCCGGGTCTCGATTATTGCTCGCTGGCGAATGCGCGCTCGATCCCGATCGCGCAGGAGCTGACGCGGCGGTTCGCCAATCACGAACTCGCCAACCTGATCGGCCGTCTCCACATCAACATCTCCGGCTGCATCAATGCCTGCGGCCATCACCATGTCGGCCACATCGGCATTCTCGGCGTCGAGAAGAATGGCGAGGAGGTCTACCAGATCACCATCGGCGGCCGCGCCGACGAGAACGCCGCGCTCGGCACCCTGATCGGCCCGGGCGTGAAGTTCGACGAGGTCGCCGACGTCGTCGAGGACATCGTGGAAGCTTATCTGGCGCTGCGCGAGCGGCCCGAAGAGCTGTTCATGGACACGGTCAAACGCCTCGGTGTCGAACCTTTCAAGGAGCGCGTCTATGCCACTCGTTAACGGCGGAAGGATCGTCGACGACAGCTTCGTCAAGCTCGCCGTCGATACGCCGCTGCCCGAGAGCGGCGACATCCTGGTGCCGGCCGAACGCTTCCTCGGTGAAGCGGAAGGCCTGCTCAAGCGCGCCGGCAAGGTCGGCGTGATCTGGCCCAACAATCGCGACATCGCCGAGCTCGTGCCTTATCTCGGCAAGGTCGCCACGGTCGCGCTGGTGTTCCCAACTTTCCGCGACGGCCGTGCCTACAGCCAGGCCCGGCTGCTGCGGGAGCGCTACAATTACCGCGGCGAATTGCGTGCCACCGGCCAGGTGCTGCGCGACCAGTTCGTATTCATGCTGCGCGCCGGCTTCGATGCCTTCGATGTCAAGAAGCAGGCCGACGCGGAAGCCTTCATGCAGACCGCCAAACGCTATTCGGTGTTCTACCAGCCGACCGGCGACGGCCGCATCACGGCGCTGCACCGGCGCATGCAGTTGCGCCATTCCGAAGGTGTCGGCACGTGAACGCGATCGCGCCCCAGGTTTCGTCCATTTCTGCGCTGCCCCCGGCGGACGAGCTCGATCGGAGCTTACGCGATGCCTCGCCCGCGGAGGTCATCGCCGCGGCGCTGAGGACGGTTGGGCGCGACAAGCTCGCCCTGGTGTCGTCCTTCGGTACGGAATCGGCGACGCTGCTCAAGGTGATGGCGGACGTCGACCCGGCGATCCCGGTGATCTTTCTCGACACTGGCTGGTTGTTCGAAGAGACGCTCGCCTATCGCGACACTTTGATCGCGACGCTGGGCCTGAAGGACGTCCGTTCGATCAAGCCGGCCGAGGAAACGCTATCGCGCGACGATCCCGACCGCGACCTCTGGTTCTCCAATCCCGACGCCTGCTGCCGCATCCGCAAGGTGGAGCCGCTGGCGCGTGCGCTCAAGCCGTTCTCTGCCTGGCTCAACGGCCGCAAGCGTTTCCAGGGCAACGCACGCGCCGATATTCCGGTCGTCGAGGACGACGGCGCGCGGTTGAAGTTCAATCCCTTCGCCAATGTCTCGCGCGAGGAACTCGAGGCAATCTTCCTCCGCGCCAAATTGCCGCGTCACCCTCTCGTCGCCTCCGGTTTCCTGTCGGTTGGGTGTATGCCTTGCACGAGCAGAACGGCCGAAGGCGAGGACTCTCGCGCCGGTCGTTGGCGCGGCCGGGCCAAGACAGAATGCGGCATTCACACGATGAAGACTTCGTAGCACAGTCAGGCTGCGACATCGCGAACAAGAAAATCCGGTTCCGTTGACTTAAGCGCGTTTCGACCCGAGTTATGCCTGCACGCCTTCGCTGACACCGACGTCAACGAAGTGAATGGAGATGGACATGATGCGCCGTATCGTTCCGCTCGCTGCAGGACTCCTCTGGGCAAGCTCGGCTCTCGCCGCTGACATCAATCTGCTGAACGTGTCGTACGATCCGACGCGCGAGCTCTATGTCGAATTCAACAAGGCGTTCGCGAACGCCTATCAGAAGGAAACCGGCAAGAGCGTCGAGATCAAGCAGTCGCATGGCGGCAGCGGTTCGCAGGCGCGCGCGGTGATCGACGGATTGCAGGCCGATGTGGTGACGCTCGCGCTCGCCTATGACATCGACGCCATCGCCGCCAAGGGCCTCACCACAGCCGATTGGCAGAAGCGGCTGCCGCAGAATTCATCACCCTATACCTCGACCATCGTCTTCCTGGTGCGCAAGGGCAATCCCAAGGCCATCAAGGACTGGGACGATTTGATCAAGCCGGGCGTCGCCGTGATCACGCCGAACCCGAAGACATCAGGCGGCGCGCGCTGGAATTACCTCGCGGCCTGGGGTTTTGCGCAGAAGAAGTTCGGCTCGGCCGACAAGGCCAAGGACTTCATCGGAAAGCTCTATCAGCAGGTGCCGGTGCTCGACACCGGCGCGCGCGGCGCCACCGTGACCTTCGTCGAGCGCGGCGTCGGCGACGTGCTGCTCGCCTGGGAGAACGAGGCGTTCCTCGCGCTGAAGGAGTTCGGCGCGAACAAGTTCGAGATCGTGGCGCCCCCGCAATCGATCCTCGCCGAGCCGCCAGTCGCCATCGTCGACAAGGTTGCCGACAAAAAAGGCACCCGCAACGCCGCCGATGCCTATCTCCAATATTGGTACACCAAAGAGGGGCAGGAGATCGCCGCGCGCAATTTCTACCGCCCGCGCGATCCCGAAATCGCCAAGAAGCACGAAAGCGCCTTCGCCAAGGTCGAGCTGTTCACGATCGACGACGTCTTCGGCGGCTGGACCAAGGCGCAGCGGGAACATTTTGCCGACGGCGGCGTCTTTGATCAGATCTACAAGAACTGATCGAGCGCTGTCTTTGGGCGGTTTTTAGCAGGGGGCCTGGTGAGCGCACTCGCAGCACGACGCCGGACATTGCCGGGCTTCGGTCTCACCATGGGACTGACGCTTTCCTGGCTGTCCGTCATCATCCTGATTCCGCTCGCCGGCCTGTTCCTGAGGTCGCTCGAGCTGAGCCCGGAACAGTTCTGGAATATCCTTTCCAGCCGCCGCATGCTGAACGCGCTCCGCGTCTCCTTTGGCCTCGCCTTCGCGGCCGCCTGCGTCAATCTGGTAATGGGCAGCATCATCGTCTGGGCGCTGGTGCGCTACCGCTTTCCCGGCCGGCGGCTGTTCGATGCCATCGTCGACGTGCCCTTCGCGCTGCCGACCGCGGTTGCCGGCGTGGCGTTGACTGCGCTGTTCGCCGAGAAGGGCTGGCTGGGCGCGCCACTCGCGGCGGCCGGCATCAAGGTGGCGTTCACGCCGGTCGGCATCTTCGTCGCCATGATCTTCATCGGCATTCCCTTCGTGGTGCGCACGGTGCAGCCGGTGCTCCAGGATCTCGACCCCGAGATCGAGGAGGCCGCGGGCAGCCTGGGCGCCAGCCGTTGGCAGACCATCATCCGCGTGATCCTGCCGTCGCTCGCACCGGCGCTGCTCACCGGCCTTGCGCTCGCCTTCGCGCGTGCGGTCGGTGAATATGGCTCGGTGATCTTCATCGCCGGCAATCTGCCTAATGTCTCCGAGATCGCGCCGCTGCTGATCGTGATCCGGCTGTCCGAATTCCGCTACGCTGATGCGACCGCGATCGCGGTGGTCATGCTCGTCGTCTCCTTCGTCATCATCTTTGCCGTCAACCGGCTCCAGCGCTGGGCGCGGAGCCGGATCCCGGAGCGCTGAGGGGGATGCGATGACGATGCAGATCGCAGAATCCGCTTCGCTGGTCTCGCCCGATGCGCGCGCACGTGCGCATGCGGCCGCCGCGCGCGACAGCCTGCGTACCGAACCAAGGGCGGTGCGCATCACCATCATCGCGCTGGCGATGATCTTCCTCACCATCTTCGTCGTGCTGCCGCTCGTCGTGGTGTTCGCTCAGGCGTTCTCGAGAGGAATCCTCGCCTATCTCGCTGCGCTGGCCGAGCCGGAGGCGCTGGCCGCGATCAAGCTGACGCTGCTGGTCGCTGCGATCTCGGTCGGCCTCAATCTTGTCTTTGGTCTCATCGCGGCCTGGGCCATCGCCAAGTTCGACTTCAAGGGCAAGACCTTCCTGATCACGCTGATCGACCTGCCGTTCTCGGTGAGCCCGGTGATCTCGGGCCTCGTCTTCGTGCTGCTGTTCGGCGCGCAGGGCTATTTCGGTACCTGGCTGCGCGAGCACGACATCCAGATCCTGTTCGCGGTGCCCGGCATTGCGCTCGCCACCACCTTCGTGACCTTTCCCTTCGTGGCGCGCGCGCTGATCCCGCTGATGCAAGAGCAGGGCACGCAAGAGGAGGAAGCGGCGATCTCGCTCGGCGCCTCGGGCCTGCAAACCTTCTTCCGCGTCACGCTGCCGAACATCAAATGGGGCGTGCTCTATGGCGTGCTGCTCTGTAACGCGCGCGCGATGGGTGAGTTCGGCGCGGTCTCGGTCGTCTCCGGCCATATCCGCGGCGAGACCAACACCATGCCGCTCCTGGTCGAGATCCTCTACAACGAGTACCAGTTCGTCGCCGCCTTCGCGATCGCCTCGCTGCTGGCGATGCTGGCGCTGATCACGCTGATCGCAAAAACCGTTCTCGAACGTCATCTGGACGAAGGACAAGACGCCCGTGACCATTGAAGTCAGGAATCTCGTCAAGAAGTTCGGCAGCTTCAAAGCGCTCGACGGCGTCGATCTCAAGGTCGACAATGGTGAGCTGGTCGCGCTGCTCGGACCATCAGGCTCCGGCAAGACCACGCTGCTGCGGATCATCGCCGGCCTCGACTGGCCCGACGCCGGCGACGTCTCCTTCAACGGCGAGGACGCGCTGGCGCAGGGCGCGCGCGAACGGCATGTGGGCTTCGTGTTCCAGCACTACGCGCTATTCCGCCACATGACCGTGTTCGAGAACGTCGCCTTCGGCCTGCGCGTGCAACCACGCGCTGTCCGGAAAGACGAGGCCACGATCCGTGCGCGGGTGAAAGAACTGCTCGATCTCGTGCAGCTCGACTGGCTCGCCGACCGCTATCCGAGCCAGCTCTCCGGCGGCCAGCGCCAGCGCATCGCGCTCGCCCGCGCCCTCGCGATCGAGCCGCGCATCCTCTTGCTCGATGAGCCCTTCGGTGCGCTCGATGCCAAAGTGCGCAAAGAGCTGCGCCGATGGCTGCGCTCGCTGCACCACGAGATCAACGTCACCTCGATCTTCGTGACCCACGACCAGGAGGAGGCGCTGGAAGTTGCCAACCGCGTCGTGGTGATGGACAAGGGCCGGATCGAGCAGATCGGCTCGCCCGACGATGTCTATGAAAGCCCGGCGACCGCTTTCGTCCACGGCTTCATCGGCGAATCCATCGAGCTGCCGATTGAAGTGGACGGCGGCGTGATCCGGCTCGGCGACCGACCGCTGCGGCTTGCTGCGGATGGGCTTGTGCCTGGCGCGTCAAAACTGTTCGTGCGGCGACATGACATGCTGGTCGGCCCGCCCGGCTCCGGCGCCTTCGAGGGCGCGGTTCAGCATGTCCGCAATTTCGGTCCCGTGCAGCGCGCCGAGGTCGCGCTATCAGGTGGCGAGACCATCGAGATCGACGCGCCCCGCGACAGGGAACTGCGCGCCGGCGACACGATCGGGCTCGAACCCCGCCGCTACCGGATATTTGCGGGCTAGATCCTCCGTCATTCCGGGATGGTCCGAAGGACCAGACCCGGAATGACACCGCGCAGATTTTCCTCAAAATTCACCTTTCAGCCACGGTTGGTATGCAACAACGGCCCCCTCATTTGGGGGCCTGATTCATGCGCGCTGCGGCCGCAATATCAATCACTTTGCTTCTGGCGGGCTGCGCCGGCAACGAAGCGCCGGTCCAGCAGCCGTCCATGTATATCGACATGGCGGTCCCGGGCGCCAAGCTCGATGCGCAGGCGGCCGCTGTGATGATCTCGCAATACCGCCAGAACAACGGGCTCGGTACCGTCGTGATCGATTCCGATTTGATGCTGCTCGCCGAATCCCAGTCCCAGGCCATGGCGGCCGCCAACAAGATGGACCATGACGTTCGCGCGCCGCTCGCCAAGCGGCTGGCCGGCGGTGGCTATCCCGCGACCGTCGCGGTCGAGAACGTCTCGGCGGGCTATCACACGCTGGCGGAAGCGTTTTCCGGCTGGCGCGACTCGCCGCCTCACCGCGCCAACATGCTCAAGGGCGGTGTCACAAAACTGGGCATCGCGGCGGGCTATGCTCCCGGCACCAAATACAAGGTGTTCTGGACCATGATCCTGGCTTCGACGGACCCGCGATAAGCCAGACTTGATCCCGGGATGCATTGACGGCGCGCCGGACTGTCGCCACGGTGGCTCGCCTTTTGCTATTGTTCCCTCATGACAGATCATAGTCCGGACTCCGCTAGCATCCCCGCGAATGCGCAACGCGTCCTGGTCCTCCAGGGCGGTGGTGCGCTCGGCTCGTACCAGGCCGGCGCCTTCCAGGCGCTGTGCGGCCACGGCTTCGAGCCGGAATGGGTCGCCGGCATCTCCATCGGAGCGATTAACGCCGCCATCATCGCCGGCAACGAGGGCCGCACCCGCGTCGAGCGGCTGAAGGAATTCTGGGAGATGGTGTCGGCGCCGGTGCCGTGGAAGCCGATCGGCAAGAGCGATCACAGCCGCGAGCTGTTCAACTCGACGAGCGCGGCGCTGATCGCGACCTTCGGCGTGCCCGGCTTCTTCGTCCCGCGCGTTCCGCCGGCGCCGCTGTGGCCGCCGGGTCATCCCGAAGCGGAGAGCTATTACGATACCGCGCCGCTGAAGAAGACGCTGGAGCGTCTGGTCGATTTCGACCGCATCAACGATGTGAAGACGCGTCTGTCGATCGGTGCGGTCGGCGTCACCTCCGGCAACTTCAAATATTTCGACAATTACGAGTTCAAGAAGGTCGGCAAGAAAATCGGCCCCGAGCACATCATGGCCTCCGGCGCGCTGCCGCCGGGGTTTCCGTCCGTCGTCATCGATGGCGAGCACTATTGGGACGGCGGCATCGCCTCCAACACGCCGCTCGATTACGTGCTCGATGCCGAGCTCGCCCGCGATATGCTGATCTTCCAGGTCGATTTGTTTTCCGCCCGTGGCGATTTGCCGACCTCGCTGCTCGAGGCCGCCGAGCGCGAGAAGGACATTCGCTATTCCAGCCGCACGCGGATGAACACTGACAAGAACAAGCAGCTGCACAACGCCCGCCGGGCCGTGCGCGACCTCATCAGCAAGTTGCCGGATTATCTCAAGAACGATCCCTCCGTCGAATTCCTCGCGAAAGCGGCGCGCGAAAGCACCGTCACGGTGGTGCACCTGATCTACCGCAGCAAGAACTACGAATCCTCGTCCAAGGACTACGACTTCTCGCATGTCGCCATGGTCGAGCATTGGGAAGCCGGGGTGCGCGACGTGCATCTGTCGATGCGCCACAAGGACTGGCTCGAGAGGCCGCAGTCCGGCGAGACCATGGTGACCTACGATCTCACGGGGGACGTCACCGCACCCCCGACAAAAAGGAGCGAATGAAATGGGTAGTCTGTCAGGCAAGAACGCCGTCGTGACCGGATCGACCAGCGGCATCGGGCTCGCTTACGCACGCGCCTTCGCCGCCGCCGGCGCCAACGTGGTCATCAACGGCTTCGGCTCGCCCGAGGACATCGAGAAGGAGCGCGCCAAGATCGAGTCCGATTTCAAGGTCAAGGCGATCTACTCGCCCGCCGACATGACCAAGCCCGCCGAGATCGCCGGGATGATCGCGCTCGGCGAGAAGACGTTCGGCTCGGTCGACATCCTCGTCAACAATGCCGGCATCCAGTTCGTCTCGCCGATCGAGGAGTTTCCGCTCGAGAAGTGGGACCAGATCATCGCCATCAACCTGTCCTCCGCCTTCCATGCCATCCGTGCCGCCGTGCCCGGCATGAAGAAGAAGGGCTGGGGCCGCATCATCAACACGGCGTCGGCGCACTCGCTCGTCGCCTCGCCCTTCAAGTCGGCCTATGTCTCGGCCAAGCACGGCATCGCCGGTCTCACCAAGACCGTGGCGCTGGAAGTTGCGACCCACAAGATCACCTGCAACTGCATCAGCCCAGGCTATGTCTGGACGCCTCTGGTCGAGAAGCAGATCCCCGACACGATGAAGGCGCGCAATCTGACGCGCGAGCAGGTCATCAACGACGTGCTGCTCGATGCGCAGCCGACCAAGGAGTTCGTCACCTCCGAGCAGGTCGCCGCGCTCGCCCTGTTCCTGTGCAGTGACGATGCTGCGCAGATCACCGGCACCAATCTCTCGATCGACGGCGGATGGACCGCGGAGTAGTTCGCGCCGGTTCAGCTAGCTCGCTGTAGCTAGCTCGCTGTCATGCCCCGGCTTGACCGGGGCATCCAGTACGCCGCGGCTTATCAGTTCAATCACAGCTTTCTCGGAGTACTGGATCGCCCGGTCAAGCCGGGCGATGACAGTGAGAGTGGGGCGCGGTCTCTGGCCTAATGCGTCCAGGCCAGCGCCGTCACGAAGGCCGTCGACAAATTCAGCTCCGCAAACATGATCTTGCCGGCGACCACGAACAGCACGCTGGCAAGCGTCAGGCGCAGCACCGCTTCAGGGACGCGCGTCGCGCTGAAACTGCCGACGATGATGCCGGGCAGCGAGCCCATCAGCAGCACGCCCATCAGCGCCCAGTCCACGTCACCGAGCCCCCAGTGTCCGATGCCGGCAACCAGCGTCAGCGGCACGGCATGGGCGATGTCGGAGCCGACGATGGTCGCCATCGGCAGGCGCGGGTAGAGCAGCAGCAATACGGTGACGCCGACCGCACCGGCGCCGACCGACGAGATCGAGACCAGCACGCCGAGCACGATTCCGGTGATCACTGTCGCGATTGCAGTGGTGCGCTCGTCGATCCGCTCGAGGCGTTTCCGGTAGCGATCCATGATCGACTGGCGGAAGATCAGCGACGTCGCAGTCAGGATCAGCGCAAAGCACAGCACCAGATTGACCAGGCTGCGCTCGGTATCGCTCTTGAGGTCGAGCTTCCACAGCACCAGCAGCGTCACCGCGCTCGCCGGAATGCTGCCGCAGGCGAGCCGCAGCACCGCCGGCCAGTGCACGCTGCGCGACCAGCCATGGACCACGCTGCCGCCGGTCTTGGTGGCGGCAGCATAGAGCAGGTCGGTCCCGACCGCCGTGGAGGGATGAATGCCGAACAGCAGGATCAGGAGCGGCGTCATCAACGAGCCGCCGCCTACGCCGGTCATCCCGACAAGCAGGCCGACGCCGAAGCCAGAGGCGACGTAGAGTGGATCAAACATGTCCGGGGAATCTTAGGTTGGTCTCGTCGGTTGGGCAATACGACGTAGAATGAACTTTCTCCGGCATGCAACTGTTTGGATCAAATAAGAAAAATCATGCTGCAGGTGGGAGATGCATAGCCATTTTGCCCTGTTCACCGGCGTCTTGCGAAAGCGCCGTTCCCCAACGGGCAGATAGCCGCATGGCCTATTTTCCAAACGCCAGCACGTGCAGGCCGAGGCGCTGCCGCACGATCCAGAACAAGAGCACCGTCTCGAAGCTGAGCGAGATCGAGGTCGCGGCGGCGGCGCCGTGGCCACCGTAGCGCGGTACCAGTGCGATGCAGAGCACGACGTTCATCACGAAGGCCAGCGCATAAGCGAGCGCGCAGATTCTCTGCTGGCCGAGCATGTTGAGCAGCCGCTCGACCGGCCCGATCGCGGAGCGCACCACCAGGCCGATCGCGGCGACGAACATGATGTCGTAGCCGACCACAAATTGCGGCCCGAACAGCCAGAGCAGCGGCCTGCCGAGCGCAAGCAGCACGATGGTCGCCGCCAGCGACGGCCAGAACGTCCAGCTGATGGCGTGCGCCACATAGGCCGACAGCCGCGCCTTGTCGCCACTTGCGTTGTACTCGGCGAAGCGATGCGCGGTCGTTGCCGACATCGCGTAGTGGATGAAGGAAACCAGCGCCAGCGTCTTGACCACGGCAAAATAGACGCCGACCTCGTCGGAGGGGCGAAACTGCTGCAGCACCAGCACGTCGGTGTAGGACAGCAGCAGATAGAAGCTCTCGACCAGCAGGATCGGCAGCGAGATGGCGAGCCAGCCGCCGATGTCGTAGGCCTTGGGGCCCGGCTCGATGTGATCGGCGAGCTTGCGGTTCAGCATCACCATCTGCCCGGCCATCGCGATCCACACCGCACCCAGGCTCGCGACCATCGCGGCGATCGCGCCGAGATGATAGCCGAGCAGGAAGGCAGAGGCCGTGATGCCGATGATCAGCGCCTGGCGAATGATGAATTGTGGCATCAGCCCGAGCTGCATCCAGTCGTGCGAGCGCGCGATGCCGTCCTGGGTGTTGGCGACGACGAAGGCCGGCAGCGTCATGCAGCCGATATAGAGCGGCAGCACCTCGGCCGGATCGATCCAGGGTGCGAGCAGCCTGACGATGCCGGCGAGGCCGAGCGACACCAGCGCGGAGACGGCGAAGGTCAGCCAGCGGCTGCCGGAGAGAAAGCCGCGCAGCAACGCATGCTCGCCGCGGGCGCGGTACTCCGGAATGATCTTTTGCGCGGAAGCGGAGATGCCGAAATCCATCATGCTGCCGAGCAGCAGCACCCAGGTCCAGACATAGACATAGACGCCATAGTCGGACGTGCCCATCCAGCGCGCGAGCAGCACCTGCGAGACATAGGCGAGGCCTGCGCTGATGACGCGGATGACGAAGATGGTGCCGGCTAGCCGCCGCGTCAGCGAGGCCTCGCTCGAGCCGCCCGTCAGCCTGCCGCGCAGCCGCGCGATCAACCCGGCCGGTCCGGTCGTTGCGGGTTGTGCATCCATCACGGCCAATTCGAGATCCCCGGGGGTTCCGCTTGCTGCGGCCTGCCCGGGAATTAGCAACCATTCGTTAAGATTCGGTTGGGTGGGAGTGCTGTCGCAACCCCAACGTCGTCCTGGCGAAAGCCAGGACCCATTACCCCAGGGAGAAGTTGGACGAAGGCTCGGGGCTACGAGTTCGCGCCACCACTGATCCCTGGGGTAATGGGTCCTGGATCTGCGCTCCGCCCTGGACAACGCTACGCGTTGCCAAGAGCTGCGCTTGTCCAGGACGACCGCTGGGGTTGGGACGACACTACTCCAAATTCGCATTGAACTCGTACGACTTGTCCGGCCCGACCAGCGTGAACTTCAGCGCCGCACCGTCGGGCTTGGCGCCCGGCGGCAGCCCCTCGAGCTCGAAGGAAAATCGCTTCACGTCTGCCGGGCTGGGCTGGACCGGGGCCGGAATCGGCAGCGCCCAATCGGGCGTCGGCCCTTCCACGAACAGATTGACGTTGCGCGCCTCCGCCGGCGCGACCACGTCGACGACCACCTTGGTGGCGCCGTCACGCTTGACGTCGCGGATGGTGAGCGGGTTGGGGTCGCCGATATTGGCGGGCTTGGGCACGGTGTCGAGCGCTGCGCGCAGATTGGCGTCCTCGGTTGAGGCGACGCTGTTGAAGCCAAGCTCGGCGCGGGCCTCGACGGGGATGCAGAGCTTCTCGCACACGGCATAGTTGATCTCGGCGCGCAAGGTCACCGGCTTGTCGGCGGCCTTGGCGACGATGCGCAGGGGCAGCACGATCTGGTCGCGATAGCCGATCGAATGACCGCCCGCGCCGTCGTCGAACTTCAGCGGCGCCGGCCACATGACCGTCACCGCCTCGACATTGTCCGACTTGGAGAAGTCGAACCGCGGCGGAACGCCGGAGTCGCCGGGCGTACGCCAGTAGGTCTTCCAGCCTGGCTGGAGCTGGAAGGCGATACCGCCAAGCAGGACGGCGCCGCTGCGTGACCCCGCGACCAGCCGCACTGCGGAATGTCCGTCGCGTTGCCAGGGCGAAGCGTCGTCGGCACAGGCTGCGATGGCCAGCGACGACGCAAGCAGGGTTGTCGCGACGCCAATCGCCGCACGCAAGGGAACTATGCTGGACATGGCACGTCTTTACAGGGTGGCCCCGGGGCAAACCATTGAATTGCTTGTGATGGATGCATCTGAATCAAGTCTCTGCAAGCCTTGATTTGACAGCCGTCGGGCCCGACATCAGGATAGGAATTGAACCCGGAGTGCTTCACCATGGCTCCTACAGGCAAAAGGACGGGCGAGAGCACCCGCAGCGCGGGCCCCGCGCTCCCCAATTCGGCCGGTTATCTCGACGGCCGGCTCCTGATTGCGATGCCCGTGATGGGCGATCCCCGTTTCGAGCGCTCCGTGATCTATCTCTGTGCCCATTCTGCCGAAGGCGCGATGGGCATCATCGTCAATCACCCCGCCGGCTCCATCGACTTCCCCGAGCTCCTGATGCAGCTCGGCATCATCAAGAAGGGCGAGCACATCAAGCTGCCGGAAAATGCCGAAAGCATGAAAGTGCTGCGCGGCGGCCCGGTCGACACCGGGCGTGGCTTCGTGCTGCACTCCAGCGACTTCTACATTGAGAACGCGACGCTGCGGATCGACGAGGGCGTGTGCCTCACCGCGACCGTCGACATCCTGCGCGCGATCGCCAACGGCTCCGGCCCCAAGCACGCCATCCTCGCGCTCGGCTATGCTGGCTGGGCGCCGGGTCAGCTCGAGACCGAGATCCAGAGCAATGGCTGGTTGCACTGCGACGCCGACACTGACTTGATCTTCGGCGACGACGTCGACGACAAATACAACCGCGCCTTGCAGAAGATCGGCATCGATCCCGGCATGCTCTCCAACGAGGCCGGGCACGCGTAGCTTGGCGCGGCATCCTCGCGGTGTCGCGCGTCATCCTCCGCTGTCATGCCCCGGCTTGACTGGGGCATCCAGTACGCGGCGGCGTATCGGCTCTATCACAACCATCTCGGTGTACTGGATCGCCCGGTCAAGCCGGGCGATGACACCGGTTGCGGAGTAGATCCTACTCCGCCGCCTGCTGCTGCACCGTGGGCTCGGTGCCGGCCACCGTCGCGCGGCGCATGTCGCGCGGTTGCGACTGGTCGTAGCGGCGGACGCGGTGCATGGTCTGGCGGTTGTCCCACATCACGAGATCATGCAGCTTCCATTTGTGGATGTAGACGAACTCTGCTTGCGTCGCGTGCTCGTTCAGATCGCGCAGCAGCAGCCGGCCCTCCGGCACGCTCATGCCGACGATCTTGCCGGCATGCGATGAGAGATACAGCGATTTGCGGCGATGCACCGGGTGCGTGCGCACCAGACGTTGCAGCACCGGCTTGAACATCTCCTTCTCGTCGTCGGTATATTCGGTGAAGCCGAGGGATCCCCGCGAATACATCAGCGAGTGCTCGCACACGAGATTCTCGATCTCCGCCTTGGTCTCGTCGTCGAGCGCGTCATAGGCGGCGCGCATGTCGGCGAATTCGGTGTTGCCGCCCTTCGGGTTCACCACGCGCGCGGACAGCAGCGAGAACTTTGCCGGAATCGGGCGGAACGAGCTGTCGGAATGCCACAGGCAATTGCCGAGGTTGAACAGATGCGCGCGGCTGTCCTTCGCCAGCGGCTTGCCGTCCTTGCCGAGGTTCGAGACATCGTTCAGGCCGGATTGCAGCCGATAATCCTTCTCCTTGGTAACGGTGCCGCCGCGCGCATCCTCACGCTGGCCGAAATTCAGCGCGAACGCCATCTGCTGCTCGTCGGTGATGTCCTGATCGTGGAAGACCAGCACCGCGTATTTGTCCATGGCGGATTCGACCTCGCGCGCCTCCTCCGGCGTGAGCGGCTTTCGCAGGTCGAGGCCCGACACCTCACCGACGAAATGCTTCTGAAGCTGCCGGATGGCGATCGTCATGGCGTTTTCTCCCGCATCTGCGAGCGGTTTCCCCGCTCCGTTTGCGAAAAAAATGACTCCCGCGTCCGGCGATGTCAACGCGCCGCGCGCATGGCTCTTACGCGTTGCGCGCCATCAGCCCGCCATCGACCGGGATCACCGCGCCGGTGAGGAAAGAGGCGGCCGGCAGGCACAGGCTGAGCGTCATATGCGCAACCTCTTCAGGATCGCCGTAACGGCCGAGCGCAGTGCGGCGCTTGGCGTAGATGGTCTTGTGCTCCTCGGAGATGCGATCGGTGATTGCCGTGCGGATCGGACCGGGACAGATGCAGTTGACGGTGATGCCCTCTCGGCCGAGCTCCACCGCAAGCGAACGGGTGAGGCTCGCAACGCCGCCCTTCGCCGCCGAATAGGGACTATGCAATGCAGTGGCGCCGAGCGCCTCGGTCGAGGCGATGTTGACGATGCGCGGGCTCTTCGATTTGCGCAAATGCGGCAGCGCGGCGCGGATGACGCGCGGATGCGCCGTCAGCATCACGGCGAGGCCCTTGGCCCATGCATCCTCATAGGTCTCGTCGTCGATCGCGACACGCACCGAGATGCCGGCATTGTTGACGACGATGTCGAGCCCGCCGAAATGCGCCGCGACATCGCCGACCACGCGGTTGATCTCGCCGCCGTCGGCAACATCGAGCTTCCACGCCTTCGCTGCCCCGCTGCTTGCCGAGATCTCCTTGGCGACCGCATCGGCGCCGCGCTCATCATAATCGGTGACGGCGACGTTCGCACCCTCAGCGGCGAACACGCGCGCGGTTGCACGTCCCATGCCGCTGGCCGCGCCGGTGACGAGGACGGTCAGGCCCTTCACGGACCGGCTGAGCTGTTTGAATTCGGACATGCTGTTTCCTCGCGCCCTGCTTGTTCTTGTTATGATTGACAAGGCTGGCATCGATCCGCAGACAGGTCAAACAAGCAAAACAAGAGGGAGGCCGCGATGAACGAGCTCGATTTCTCAGGCAAGCAGGTGCTGGTGGTCGGCGGTTCCAGCGGCATTGGCAACGGCATCGCGCAGGCCTTTCGCGCCAGGGGTGCTCATGTCGCGGTTTGCGGCACGCGTGCTCGGCCTGCGGAATATTCCATCGAGGAAGGCTCCGATCTCACGGGTCTCGCCTACGCGCAGCTCGACGTCAGCGATGCCGGTGCGATCGAAGCGTTCAAACCGCCCTTCGAACGGCTCGATATCCTGGTGCTCGCGCAGGGCGCAGTGATCTATCGCCGCGGCGAATTCGAGATGGCGGGTTTCCGCAAGGTCGTCGAGGTCAACCTGATGAGCCTGATGGCGTGCGCAACGCGGTTTCATTCCATGCTGCGGGATGCGAAGGGCTCGCTGATCATCGTGTCCTCGACCGCGGCCTATCATTCCACCATGGGCAATCCAGCCTACAACGCCTCGAAGACCGGCGCTGTCGGATTGACGCGCACGCTGGGCGAGGCCTGGGCCGAGGACGGCATCCGCGTCAACGGCATCGCGCCCGGGCTCGTCGACACCAAGATGACGAAGGTGACCACCGACAATCCCAAGCGGCTCGAAGGCGCGCTGGCGCGCATTCCGCTGCGGCGATTGGGCACGCCGGCCGACATGGCGGGCGCGGCGCTGTTCCTGGCTTCGCCGCTGTCGTCCTACATCGTCGGCCAGACGTTGGTCGTCGATGGCGGCCTAACCTTGTAGCCTGGATGAGCGAAGCGACATCCGGGACTTTGCTTGCGCCGTTCCCGGGTATCGCTGCGCTCACCCGGGCTACGTGTTCTACACTTTCTTAAGCGCAAGGAACTGCGCTGCTTCTGATCGGTTACTTCGGCTGATCACCGAGGAGGATTATCATGGACGCGGATCGGATCATTGGATCAGCCAAGGAAATGGCGGGCGGCGTGGAAGGCACCGTGGGCGAGATGGCGGGAGACGCAAAAACGCAGGCCTCAGGCAAGGCACGGGAAGCCGCGGGGACAGTGCAGAATCTATATGGCCAGGCGAAGGACGCAGCGCGCGAAGCCGCAGACACGGCGACCAGCTACGCCAAGGATGCCTATGAGGCGAGCGGCGATACGTTCCGCGACGGCTCGCAGGCGATTGCGCGGAAGGTGCATGACAACCCGCTCGGCGCGCTGCTGATTGCCGGCGGCATCGGCTTCGCGCTCGCGCTTCTGATGTCGCGCCCCGCGCGCCGCCCGCCGCCGCGCTGGCGCTATTACGGCTAACAGCCAAGCCAATCATTCCGGGGCGCGCGCTACGCGCTCCGGAATGACATCTCCAATCAAACGAGAAAAATTACCGGAACATTTCGGCCGATCGCCCGACGTTACCCGGCGGCCGCGGGATCGCGGGGTTCATATTCGGATTGCGGGGGCCCGGGGGCGGCGCCAGTTGACGCGGTGGCTGCGGCGAGCCGAAGCCGAAGAAATCCCGGAATGACGGCGCTGCCTGTGCCGGCTGTTGCGGCGGGAGCTGCGGCTTCTTTGGCGCGAGTTTTGGCGGGGCGACCGCGGCGGCCGCTCCCGGTGAGCCGTGAGCAACGCTGCTGTCCGGCGTCGTCGCCGCCATCGGCGTATCGCCCTTGGCCTGCTCGCGGCCGACTTCGCGGCGCGGCCAGGCATAATCATCGGCACGGCCGGCAGGAGCCGTCAGCGGCTCGCCTTTCACCATCGTCTTCGCAGCGAGCGCATCGACGGCGGCGGGACGCGAGCCCGGCCCGCCCAGCAATTGATCGGTCGAGATCGAGGCCGCAACCAGCGGAACGATCGGGCCGGCCAGCGGCCGCGGCGCGGGCTTGCCGGGCTCGGCGCTGGTGTCGGGCGTCGCCGGCTCGCTCGGCAGCGCGATCGGGCCGGAGCGGCCCGCGAGCAGGCGCGTGATCTCGCGTTCGACATAGTGCGCGAGCTTGCGCGCGCCGGCTTTGGTGAAATAGACGCCATCAGAGCTGCGGAGCTGACGGATCTGGCCTTCGAAGTCAGGACCCTTCTGAAGGAAGCGGCCGGCCTCGTCGACAAAACCGTCCCAGACATCGACATAGGTGATGCCGGCCTTGGCTGCGCCTTCACGGTACAGCGAATCCAGGAATAGCATGTCCGCCGTGCCCTTCTGCCCGCGGATGGCGGGTAGGCCGACCCAGAGCACCGGAACGCCCTTGGCCTTGAGGACGTTGGCCAGCTCTTCGATCTTCTTGCCGTAAAGCTCGATCCAGCGCTCGTCGCGGAATTCGTAGAGACCGTTCGGGTTGCGCGCCGTCTTCTCCGGCGCGGCGGCCGCCGGCGTATCGGCGTTGTCGGCATCATCCTGCGGCAGGTCAGGATCCGCTGCGGGTTTGTCCTCAGGCTTGGCAGCGGTGTCGGGCTTGGCGTCGCCGGGCTTGCCCGGTGGCTTGCCGCGCGCGCCCTTGTCGTTCTTCTTGTCCTTGTCAGAGGCCTTGTCCGACTTGTCGGCCGCAGGCTCGCGGATCGCGATGCGGTCGTTGAGGCCGAGCATGACGACGATGATTTCGGGCTTTTCGGTTTCGAGGATGCCCTTCGCCGCAGCCGCCCAATCCGACGGCTCACCCTTCGGCTGGTACTTGATCAGGCCCGAGGTGGTCTTGTGCTTTCGGATCACGCCCATGTCGGGCTGCTCGGTGTAGGCGTCCTCGAGACCATAGGCGAGCCAGTCGGCCATGGCGTCGCCGATCACCAGCACGTTCTTGTCGGGGACGGTGTCGCGCTTCGCCGGTGCCGGCGCGCGCGAAAAATCCTGGCGCGGCGCCTGCGGCTGTTGCTGCTGGAATGGTGCGAAGAAGTCGCCGCCGAACCAGCCACCTCCACCGCCGCCCCGTGGTGGCGGCGGGGCGGCGCGCTGCGGCGGGCCGCCGAAGCCGGGGAAGTTGAAGAACTGCGCCGAGGCCGGGCCCGCGACCGACACCAGGATCGCAAGCGCCGTCCCCAGCGCGATCAGCGGGCCGGTCTCGGTCAGCGCCTTGAACAGGGACTTCTTCGACATGCGATCTCGGACACGCGCAACAGGATTGGAAGTGGCTTGGATATAATAACGGAATCAGGCGCCAAACGGGCAGATTCTCTCGCAGATTCTTCCGCCATACACCGGGGAACAGTCACCCAGGTCAAGGCTGCCTGCCAAAATCCCTGTTCAGGGTTACTTTCGGCGCGATTTACCGCCCGCGCAGCCGGTCCAGCACGTCGGACGACGCAAATCCGTCGGCGGGCACCCCGATCGAGGCCTGGAAGTTGCGCAGGGCTTCCCGGGTCTGGCCGCCGAACTGGCCGTCCGGGGTGCCCTTGTAGAAGCCGCGCTGGGCCAGCAGCTGCTGCAGTTCCAGCCGCTCGGTACGCGACAGCTCCCGCTCCTGCCGCGGCCAGGGCTGCACGAAAGGCTGCCCGCCGCGCAGGCGATCGGCGAAATGGCCGATCGCCAGCGCATAGGCCTCGGCCGGGTTGTACTTCATGATGACGCGGTAATTCTGCAGCATCAGGAAGCCCGGCCCCTGCGCGCCGGCCGGCGCGAGCAGATAGGCCTTCTCCGCCGGATGCGGGAAGGGCCGGTTGTTCGGACGCGTGAGCCCGAGCTTCTCCCACTGCGCGATCGTCATCGCCTTGGCCCGATCGGCCAGCATGTAGTTGAATCCCTCCGGCACGACGACCTCAAAGCCCCAGGTCTGGCCGGCCTGCCAGCCGTCCTTCTTCAGATTGTTGGCGGTGGATGCGATCAGGTCGGTCGGGTTGTCGACGACGTCGCGCCGTCCGTCGCCGTCGCCGTCGACGGCAAAGCGCTTGAACGCGGTCGGCATGAACTGGGTCGGGCCGAAGGCGCCGGCCCAGGAGCCGCGCATCTGCTCAGGCCTGAGATCGCCGCGGTTGAGGATCTCCAGCGCGGAGAGGAATTCGTCCTTGAAATAGGCCTGGCGACGTCCGATGCAGGCGAGCGTCGCGGTCGATTGCAGCACGCTGCGGTCGCCCATCTGCGTCGAGTAGTTGGACTCGATGCCCCAGATCGAGGCGATGATGTAGCGGTCGACGCCGGTGGCCTTTTCGGTGGCGTCGAACTGCGCCTTGTATGTGGCGAGGATCTCGCGGCCTTTGGCGAGGCGGTTGTCGTTCACAAGGATGTCGAGATAGTCCCAGATCGATTTGGTGAACTCCGGCTGCGAATCCATGAGGTCCATGATGCGCAAATCGGGGCTGAGACCTGCGGTGAAGCGCTGGAAATTCTCCTGCGTGATGCCGCGCCGTGCGGCATCGGGCCACATCGCGGCGACGCAATTGTTGAAATTGCCGGCGGCCTCGCGGATCGCGGCCGCCGTCATCAGCGGATGGCCGGAGGCGCCGTCCTCGCCGCTCCAAGGTTGCGCACCGCCATTGCCGGGCGGGGCTTGCGAGGGGGCGGGATTGGGGCCGGAGAAGATGCCGCCGAACAGATTGGAAAGGCCATTCTGGGCTTGCGCGTGCGCGCAAGCCGGCAGCAGCAAAGCCGCCGCAATCATCGTCGCGGCGGTCACGGAGCTAACCCGTTCCGCCAGTCGTGCCACTGATTGCATCATCTCCCACCCGTCGGCCTGAAATTCCGCCATCAGGAGGCCTGGTAGGCGTTGCCAATAGCTTAACAAAGGTGAAATTTTGGTGACGGCGTTTTTCTTAACTCTGACGGGGCGAGGCCCCACATCCGCCTTTGTTGGCGGCTGCAAACAGGCTAGCAAGATGCCATTGCTCCGTTCACGTCCTCAGGTATTCGATCGATCCCATGAAAATTCGCAAAGCCGTATTCCCCGTCGCCGGCCTCGGCACCCGCGTCCTGCCCGCCACCAAGGCGATGCCGAAGGAAATGCTGACCATCGTCGACAAGCCGCTGATCCAGTACGTCTATGACGAGGCGAGGGAGGCCGGCATCGAGCACTTCATCTTCGTCACCGGCCGCAACAAGAATGTCATCGAGGATCATTTCGACCGGATGTTCGAGCTCGATGCGACGCTGGCTGCGCGCGGCAAGAAGGGCGAGCAGGAGATCCTGGCGCAGAACCAGCCCGATGCCGGCGCCGTCAGCTTCACCCGCCAGCAAGCGCCGCTCGGCCTCGGTCACGCGGTCTGGTGCGCGCGCGACATCGTCGGCAACGAGCCGTTCGCGGTCGTGCTGCCGGACGAGCTCGTGCTCAACACGCCCGGCTGCCTGAAGCAGATGATCGAGATGGCGGCTTCGCTCGGCGAGAAATCCAATTTGGTCGCGGTCGAGGCGGTGCCCGACCATCTCACCCATCAATACGGCATCTGCGGCGTCGGCAAACGCACCGGCAAGATGTTCGAGGTCGACGGCATGGTCGAGAAGCCTGCCAAGGGCACTGCGCCCTCCAACCTCTCGATCACCGGCCGCTACATCCTCCAGCCGGAGATCTTCAAGATCCTGGAAACCCAGGAGCGTGGCGCCGGCGGTGAGATCCAGCTCACCGACGCCATGATCGGCCTCGCCAAGTCGCAAAAATTCTACGGCGTCGAGTTCGAGGGCGAACGCCACGATTGCGGCTCCAAGCCCGGCTTCCTCCGCGCCAACATCGCCTACGGCATGAAGCGCCCGGAGCTGCGCGATGGGCTGATCGCCGAGATGAAAAAGTATCTGGGGCAGTAGCTGCTCCGCGTCGTCCTGGACAAGCGCAGCGCCGATCCAGGACCCATTACCCCAAGACGGCGTTTGGCGAAGACGCGTGGTGATCAGCTCGCGCCACGACTCCTTCTTGGGGTAACGGGTCCTGGCCTTCGCCAGGACGACACGAGAATTAGGCACGCTACTCGCCGCCGATGACAGTCGCCTCACGCCACCAGCGACAACTGCGGCAGGCTCGCGACCACCGACTGATTGCGTCCGCCGGCTTTCGCGGCATAGAGCGCCTTGTCGGCGGCGGCGACCAGGATCGACGGGTCCATGCCGGCGGTGGGGACCAGGCTGGCGATGCCGCAGGAGACCGTCGTGCTCACCTGATCGTCGGACCAGCCCTGCACCTTGAGGCGGATCGTCTCGGCGACCTTGAAGGCGTCGGTGACCGAAATGTTCGGCAGCAGCACGGCGAATTCCTCGCCGCCATAGCGCGCGGCGCAGTCGCCGGCGCGGCTCACCGCGTCGGAGATGCAGATAGCGATGCCGACCAGCACCTGGTCGCCGGCCTGATGGCCGAACGTGTCGTTGTAGGCCTTGAAGTGATCGGCATCGATCATCAACAGCGCGACCGGCGTCTTCTGGCGCATGGCGCGGCGCCATTCGACGTCGATGACGGAATCGAACTTGCGGCGGTTCTTCAGGCCGGTGAGCGCGTCCGTCGTCGCCATCTCCTCGAGCTTGCCCTCGGCCTCCGCGCGCCGGCCGATCTCGCGCGCGAGCACCAGCGTCGAGGCCAGCATGAACAGGATCAGCGCCAGCACCACGGCGCCGATGCGATAGGCTTCCCTCTGCCAGAGCTCGAACACGGCGGTCAGCGGCTTGCCTGCCACCACGAACATCGGACCTGTGCCGGTGCTGCGCACGTAGAGCCGCGGGGTCGGGTCCACCGGGCCCTGGCCGGCGTAGGATCCGCCGGCCTTGAGATTATCGGCCCTCCAGTTCTGGCGCTCGTTCAAATTCCTGCCGATGATTTCGAGATCGAACGGCCGCCGCATCATGATGGTGCGGTCGCGCTTCAGCACGGTGATGGTGTCGTCGCGGTCGAGGTTCAGCCGCTCGAACAATTCGTGGAAATAGCTGAACCGGATCGAGCCGGCGACGACGCCCATGAAGCCGCCGTCGGTATCGCTGATGCGCCGGCTCAGCACGATGGAATAGGCGCCGCGAAACAGCATCGGACGGCTGATGAAGAGCCCGATGTCGGGATTTTCGCGATGAACCCTGAAATAGTCCTCCTCGCTCCTGACCTCCGGCAGCGGATCGAGCGTGGAAGCGTCGATGGTCAGCCGGCCCTCGGTATCGAACACCTGGATGGCGCCGAAATGCTTGGCGGTTATCGCATGGTCGAACAGGATCAGTTGACGGATCGGCTTCGACACCGTTGCGAGCTCCGGCAGCAACATGCTGCTGGCGACCGCCTTCAGTGACAGGTCGTAGATCTCGATGTTGCGGTTGACGTCGGACTCGATGGTCGTCGCCAAATTCTCCAGCGTCTGGCGGGCGAGCGCCTCCTCGCCGCGGCGCATGTCCAGCATCACGTTGACGCAAATGGCGGAGAAGCCGATCACCGTCACCACGGACGAGATGATCAGCAGCTTCGCCGAAATCCGCCACGGCCGGCGGGCCGTGACTTCGCGCCGTCCAGACAGCATCGCTCGCTCCCGATCCTAGTGGATGCGCCCGAAAGCTTGAGTAGTGTTTAAGGCGGGACGGCGCTACCGCAATGAGTTAAGAATCGGTTTATGCGGCGCACGGTTTTGGGCAGCCTCATGCAAGCGGGACGAGAGGACGATTGTGAACGACTACGGCGCGTTGCGCGACTATCTGGTGCGGCAGAAGCAGGACGAGTTGGTGCTGAGCTTCGAGCAGATCGAGGAGATCATCGGCGCGGCCCTGCCGCGCGCGGCGCATCGCGCCTCCTGGTGGGACAGCCTGCGCAGCCCCGACATCCAGATGCCGCAACGCGAAGCCTGCCTCGCTGCCGGCTTCGTGGCGACGCGCATGCCCGACGGCCAGAGCGTGCGGTTCAGGAAGCAGAAGAGCGACCGGCGGCGATAGTGCGGCGGCACGCTGCCACCCTCCCCTGGAGGGGGAGGGTCGGCTCACATTGAGCGCAGCGAAATGTGAGTCGGGGTGGGGTGACGGTCTCTCCACCGATGCAGCGCCCGAGTGGAGAGATCACCCCACCCCGCTCGCGCTCCGCGCGATCGACCCTCCCCCTCCAGGGGAGGGTAAGAGAGCCTAGCTCGCCGCTTCCAGCCGCACTTCCGTCAGCAGCCGCATCGCCGCGTCGGCGTCCATCGGCTCGCCGAAGGCGAAGCCTTGGGCGTATTCGCAGCCCATCTGGTAGAGTTCGACCGCGTCGGAATCGGTCTCGGCGCCCTCGGCCACCACGTCCATGCCGAGATCGTGCGCGAGCGCGATGATCGACTTCAGAATCACCGGGCGGGTGCCGCGGCTGGTGGTGCGCACGAAGGACTGGTCGATCTTGATGGTGTCGAACGGGAAGCGCTGCAGATAGGCCAGCGAGGAATGGCCGGTGCCGAAATCGTCGAGCGAGAGCCCGGTGCCGAGCTCGCGGATCCGCGTCAGCATCTGCGCTGCGTGCTCCGGATTCTCCATCACCAGCGATTCCGTCAGTTCCAGCTTGAGCGTGCCGCGCGCCACCGAGGAGCGTGACAGCACGGTGCGGATGTCGTGGATCAGATCGTGGCGCAGCAATTGCCGCGACGACACGTTGACGGAGGCGAAGATCGGCTCGCGCGAGCGCATCGCGCGCTGCCACACCGCGAGCTGCTTTGCGGTCTGGTCGAGCACGAACATGCCGAGGTCGACGATCAGCCCAGTCTCTTCCGCGATGGTGATGAATTCCGACGGCGCCATGCGCCCGAGCTTCGGATGGTCCCAGCGCGCCAAGGCCTCGAAGCCCGCGATCGACCGATCCTCCAGCCGCACGATCGGCTGGTACAGGATCGTGATCTCCTTCCGCTCGATGGCGCGGCGCAATTCGCTCTCCAGCGTCAGCCGGTCGGTCTTCCGCGCACGCATTGCCGGCTTGTAGACGTCGATGCGATCGCCGCCGATGCGCTTGGAGTGATACATCGCAAGCTCGGCGTCCTTGATGATCTCATCCGTCAGTTGGGTCTGCGGATCAGACAAGGCGAGGCCGATCGAAGCCGTGAGGAATATCTCGCGGTCGTTGAACGCGATCGGCGCGCGGATGGTCTTGCGGATGGTCTCGGCGAAGGCGGTGATGCGGGCAGGGTCCTGCTCCGACAGCAGGATCAGGCCGAACTGGTCACCGGCGAGCCGGGCCAGCGTGTCCTGCGGCTTCAGGATGCGGGTGAGGCGGCGCGCCAGCGTCAGCAGGATGGAATCGCCGACCGCGATGCCGACGGAATCGTTGACCTGCTTGAAGCGGTCGAGGTCGATCACCATCAGCGTCGGCCGCAGCGTCGGCATGGTCTTGGCGAAGTGCGCCACCGCCCCCAGCCGGTCCATGAACAGTTTGCGGTTGGGCAGGCCGGTGAGGTTGTCATGCACGGAATCGTGCAGCAGACGTTCTTCCGCGTTGCGCAGCTCGGTGACGTCGGTGAGGGTGCCGACCACGCGCGAGACCTCGCCGTCCGACCCGACCACCGGGCGCGCCTTCAGCGCGAACCACATGAAGTGGCCGTCCGGGGTGCGCAGGCGGAAATCCTGCACCAGGCGGCCGCGGCGCTGGTCGAGCACGCTGTCGAGCGCGGCGCGGAAACGGTCCTGGTCGAGCGGATGTAGCACTTCGAGCCAGGACGCGGCCGGCCCCTCCAGCGTGCCGCGCTTGAGGCCGAGCAGGGCTTCGGTCTCGGGGCTGGTGAAGACCTTGTCGGCGGATACGTCCCAGTCCCAGATCAGATCGCCGGAGCCGGCCAGCGCCAGCGCGCGGCGCTCGATGTCGGAGACGACGCCGGTCGAGGCGCCGCCGCCGGCGAAGGCGTGCTGCATCACCGTGAAGCCGATCAGCATCACGATCAGCACGAGGCCGCCGAGCAGGGCCGGGCCGACGATGTCGTTGGTGACGGAGCCGGCGACTGTCATGCCGGCCGCGACCACCCACACCACCAGCAGGAACCAGGTCGGAATCAGCAGCACCGCGCGGTCGAAGCCATGGGTGGAGAGATAGACGATCAGCGCGAAGCCGGCGAAGGCGATCAGCACCAGCGAGATGCGCGCGATGCCGGAGGCCACCGCGGGATCGAACAGCGCGAGCGCGACGAGCGAGCCAAGGAAGGCCAGCCAGCCGACCGTGATGTGCGAATAGCGCACATGCCAGCGGCTCAAATTGAGATAGGCAAACAGGAACACCAATAGCGTCGCCGCCAGGATCGCTTCACCCGCCGCGCGCCAGATGCGCTCGGCGTTGTTCGACATGTCGAGCACCTTGCCCCAGAAGCCGAAATCGACGCCGATATAGACCAGCACCGCCCAGGCCAGCGCCGCGGCGGCCGGGAACATGATGCTGCCTTTCACCACGAACAGGATGGTCAGTACCAGTGCGAGCAAGCCGGAGATGCCGATCACGATGCCCTGGTACAGCGTGAAGGAGTTGACCTTGTCCTTGTAGGCTTCCGGCTCCCACAGATAGAGCTGCGGCAGCTTGTCGGTGCGCAGCTCGGCGACGAAGGTGACAACGGCTCCCGGATCGAGCGTGATGCGGAACACGTCCGCGGTTGCGCTTTCCTGACGTTCGGGCCGGTCGCCGATCGAAGGCGTGATGGTGGCGATACGCGACAGGCCGAGGTCGGGCCAGAGCAGGCCTGAGGAGACGATGCGGTAATGCGGGGCGACGATCAGGCGGTCGAGCTGGTCGTCGGTGTTGTTGGCGAGCGCGAACACCACCCAGTTCTGGCCACCTTCGCGGGCGCGCACCTCGATGCGGCGGACGATGCCGTCGGTGCCGGGCGCGGTCGAGACCTGGATGCGGTCGGCATCGCTGCGCTGATGCTCGAGCACGCCGGTGAGGTCGATCGCGGGCGCGTCACTGCGAACGCTGACAGCGTCGAGCGCGCGTGCAGGGGACGCGGCAACGAGCATCATGAGGCCCAGCGCGATGGGCGCGAGGCACCTGAGCAGACGCAAGGTCAGTTCTCCGCGTTCGACGCAAACTTCGAGTGCAAGGCGATTTCAGACCGGACGGAACGGGTTCGGTGCGTCGCGATAGATGCCACGAAAGCGAGGAAAATCAAAGGGTTTCCGCCCTGTCCCTGTGGGCCGGCGGCCTACACCTCCAACACAATTTTGCCAATATGTGCGCTGGTCTCCATGCGCCGGTGGGCGTCGGCTGCCTTTTCCAGCGGGAAAGTGCTGTCCATCAGCGGCTTGATGCGGCCTTCACGCAAAAGCGGCATCACTTTCGCCTCAATCGCGGCCACCATCGCAGCCTTGTCCGCATTACTACGGGGGCGCAGCGTCGAGCCGGTATGGGTCAGGCGCTTCACCATCACCTTGGCAATGTTGACGTTGACCTTCGGGCCGTTGAGCGTCGCGATCTGGACGATGCGGCCGTCGACCGCGGCGGCATCATAGTTGCGATCGACATAGTCGCCGGCGACCATGTCAAGGATCAGGTTGACGCCGACCTTGTTGGTCTCTTCCTTGACCACGGCGACGAAGTCTTCGCTCTTGTAGTTGATGGCGCGGTCGGCACCCAGCTTGAGACAGGCATCGATCTTGTCCTGCGATCCCACCGTGACGAACACCTTCGCGCCGAACGCTTTGGCAAGCTGGATCGCCATGGTGCCGATGCCTGAGGAGCCGCCATGGATCAGCAGCGTCTCGCCGGCCTTGAGACCGCCGCGCTCGAACACGTTGTGCCAGACCGTCATCAGGGTTTCCGGCAGCGCGCCGGCTTCCTTGATCGACAGCGCCGGCGGCACGCTCATGGCCTGGGCGTCCTGGGCGATGCAGTACTGCGCATAGCCGCCGCCGGCGACGAGCGACATCACCTTGTCGCCGATCCTGTGCCGCTTGGCATTGCTGCCGACGGCCACCACTTCGCCGGCAATCTCCAGGCCCGGCAGGTCGCTGGCGCCGGGCGGCGGCGGATAGGCGCCGGAGCGCTGCGCGACGTCGGGCCGGTTGACGCCGGCGGCCTCGACCTTGACCAGGATCTCGTCTGGCCCGGGCTGCGGCACGGTGCGTTGTTCCGGCACCAGCACCTCCGGTCCGCCGTGCTTGGAGATGGCGACCACGGTCATTTGCGCGGGCAGCTTGTCCATGATGTGTCCTTGAGCAAAGGTGCGGAATGGAATGAGGCCATTGCTTAGCCAGCGCGCTCCAAGCTGGCAACCTCGGCCTGCTAGATCGCGCGAACGCAGGAGGAACGACGATGCCGACGGAAGACGACGACCGCCCGCGCAAGAAGATCAGCCATGAAATCGGACAGGATCTCTCACTGTTGTCGGTGGAGGAGCTGACCGAGCGCGTAGCGCTTCTGAAAACCGAGATCGCAAGATTGGAAGAGGCCGCCACCAAGAAGCGCGCCTCGCGCGATGCGGCGAACAGTTTTTTCAAGTCGTAGCCACCACAGCCGTCGTCCCGGCGAAGGCCGGGACCCATACTCCGTGCAAGCAGTTTGGCGGAGACTCGGAGTTACCAGCTCGCGCGACAACCACTCCCTGTGGTTATGGGTCCCGGCCTTCGCCGGGACGACGTGGAGAGTTTGTTCCCCCGCACACTCGGCCACTGGCCGAGATGGCTAACGAACTCTCAAAAATTTAGCTCGTTTACGGTCGATTAAGCTTTCGGGTTTATGACTGGAACCGTCCTCGTTTGGACACCGAGTGGCTCCTGTCCACTCTGTTTGACGCCTCCCTGTTATCAACTTTCAAAGCCGCCGGTCTCCGGCGGCTCTTTTTTTGCCTCCACCTCGCTTTTTGCGTCTCCTTGCGGTTGAATTCCTGGCAATGACCCGCGGAAACCATATCCGCGCTTGTCGCTGGACTCCGCGCTCCCAGCGCGCAATGATTTGTTCATCATAAGCCGGCGCCAAGCCGGACAGTCAGACAGTTGCGTAAGGGGCGTTAACCATGGAACGTTTGCAGGCCGACGGCGCTCTCGTTCAACTCAGCGAGCGGTTCACCAATTCTGCGGCGTTCAGCGTCCTGTTCCGCGAGGGCATGGACCTCGTCGAGGAAACCGCCGCCTATCTCGACGGCGCCGGCCGCACGGAGGCCAAGGCACTCGATCGTGCCGTCAGCCTGACTTATGCGACCGAAAGCATGCGTCTCACCACGCGCCTGATGCAGCTCGCCTCGTGGCTGCTGCTGCACCGCGCGGTGAAGGAAGGCGAGATGACACTGAGCCAGGCCAATCGCGAGAAGACCAAGGTCAAGCTCTCCGCCGCCGATCCCGGCCCCGCCGACACCATCGAGAAGCTGCCCTCGCAGCTCCAGGATCTGATCCACCGCTCGATGAGCCTCCAGACCCGCGTGCGCCGTCTCGACACCACCATCCACACCCCGCCGGCCGAGCACGTCCCGATCGGCAACCCGCTGGTGCCGCACCTGAACGCGCTGAAGGCCGCGTTCGAGCGGTAGGGTCTCCGCCCGCGTCATTGCGAGCGAAGCGAAGCAATCCAGAATCCCTCCGCGGAGACAGTCTGGATTGCTTCGTCGCAAGAGCTCCTCGCAATGACGGCCCCAAAACAAAAACGCCCCTGGTCTCCCAGGGGCGTTTTTCGTCGCAGCCTTGCGGCCGGATCAATCCTTTTTGAGGAAGCCCGAAAACTTCTTCTGGAAGCGCGAGACGCGGCCGCCGCGGTCCATGATCTGGGCGTTGCCGCCGGTCCAGGCCGGGTGCGATTTCGGGTCGATGTCGAGGTTCAGCGTGTCGCCTTCCTTGCCCCAGGTCGAGCGGGTCAGGTACTCGGTTCCGTCGGTCATGACGACCTTAATCGTATGATAGTTCGGGTGAATTTCGGCTTTCATGGCAATTCCTCGGCGCCCGGGCGCCTCTTGGGTGGCTAGCGAATGACGGATTTGGCCGGCTCTATACCTCACGAACCCCCGCAAAACAAGCCATATGCCGGCTGGTGAACCGGGCTTGCCCCTAAGGGACATCCCGGATTTGCCACTCCCGTTGCACCAGCCTATTGGGAGCAAACGAATGCAATGGGTCGGATCTCATGAGCGCAGTGGAACGGCTTGATGAACAGTATGTTCAGCCCGAAATGAATTCCCAAGTGAATTCCGCCGATACCCCGTCGATCGAGGCCGATCTGATCGAGCAGCCCGCCAAGGGCCGCGCCAAACTCCGGCCGCTGCTCGCGCTCGCGCCTTATGTGAGCCGCTATCGCGGCCGCGCCGCACTGGCCTTCGTCGCGCTGACGGTCGCGGCACTGACCACGCTGCTGGTGCCGGTCGCGGTGCGCCGGATGATTGATTTCGGCCTGACGCCCGAGGGCATCGAGCTGATCAACAGCTACTTCTCGGTAATGCTCGCGGTGGTCGCCGTGCTCGCGATGGCGAGCGCCGCGCGCTACTACCTCGTGATGACGATCGGCGAGCGCATCGTCGCCGACCTCAGGCGCGACGTCTTCGGCCACCTGTTGTCGCTCTCGCCGACCTTCTTCGATTCCGCGCGCAGCGGCGAGCTGATCTCGCGTCTCACCGCCGACACCACCCAGATCAAATCCGCCGTCGGCGCCTCGGTGTCGATCGCGCTGCGCAATCTCATGATGTTCCTCGGCGCCGCCGCGATGATGGTGATCACCAGCCCCAAATTGTCGGGCTTCGTGCTGCTGGCGATACCCTTGATCGTGCTGCCGCTGGTGGCGTTCGGACGCTGGGTGCGGCGGCTGTCGCGCAATGCGCAGGACACGCTCGCCGACGCCTCCGCCTATGCGGGCGAGCTGGTCGGCGCGATCCGCACCGTGCAGGCCTATACCAGCGAGCAGTTCGCCGAAAAGCGCTTCGGCGGCAATGTCGAGCAGGCCTATGAGGCGGCGCGCACCTCGACCCAGGCCCGCGCCGTGCTCACCGCCATCATCATCTTCATCGTATTCGCAAGCGTGGTCGCGATCCTCTGGATCGGCTCGCATGACGTGCTCACCGGTGCGATCACGCCGGGCCGGCTCGGTCAGTTCGTGCTTTATGCGGTGTTCGCCGCGGCGGGCCTCGGCCAGCTCAGCGAGGTCTGGGGCGAGGTATCGGCGGCCTCGGGCGCGGCCGAGCGCCTGTTCGAGATCTTGCATGTCAGTCCTGAGATCACCGCGCCTGCGTCGCCGCGCGCACTGCCGGTGCCGGCACGCGGCGAGGTCGGCTTCGATCGGGTCAGCTTCGCCTATCCGGCGCGGCCCGATGTCAAGGTGCTCGACACCGTGTCGTTCACCGTGCGCCCCGGCGAGAAGGTTGCGATCGTCGGCCCCTCCGGCGCCGGCAAGAGCACGATCTTTCATCTGCTGCTGCGCTTCTACGATCCGCGCAGCGGCGCGATCGCGCTCGACGGCGTGCCGGTCAGGTCCGCCGATCCGCACGATGTCCGCGCTCGCATCGCGCTGGTGCCGCAGGAATCGGTGGTGTTCGCGGCAAGCGCCCGCGAGAACATTCGCTTCGGTCGTCCCGATGCCTCCGATGCCGAGGTCGAGCGCGCCGCCGAGCTCGCGCATGCCGCCGAGTTCATCCGCCGCCTGCCCGAAGGCTTTGAGACGGCGCTCGGCGAGCGCGGTGTGACGCTCTCCGGCGGCCAGCGCCAGCGCATCGCCATCGCCCGCGCCATCCTGCGCGATGCGCCGCTGCTGCTGCTCGATGAAGCCACCTCCGCGCTCGATGCCGAAAGCGAGACGCTGGTGCAGACCGCGCTGGAAGAGCTGATGCGCCACCGCACCACGCTGGTGATCGCGCATCGCCTCGCTACCGTGCTCTCCTGCGACCGCATCCTGGTGATGGACCAGGGCAGGATCGTCGAGCAGGGCACGCATGCCGAGCTGGTCGCCGCGAACGGCCTCTATGCGCGGCTGGCGCGGTTGCAGTTCGAGGGGGCGTGAGACGCCGGGCGGCGTGAGGTTGCTCGATCGCCATCCCAATCACGGTGTCATTCCCCGCGAAGGCGGGGAATCCAGTACGCTGCGGCGTCTCGGTTCAATCACTGCCATCTCTGGAATACTGGATCACCCGCCTTCGCGGGTGATGACAGCTGAGTTTGCATTGGGCGCGTCCCAGCAGACATCACCGGCACTTCGGCGAGAGCGTCGGCACATTCGGCCACGGCCAGTTCTTCCAACTGCCATCCTCGTCGATGCAGGCCGATGGCGCAGGGTTGCTCGTCGGAGCGGGAGAACCCGTGGTGTTGACCTGCGTCGCAAAGCGCTGGTCGACATAGGTCGTCGACAGATATCCGGCGACGATGACGCCCAGAAAGACCGAGGAACCTTTGGCCAGATCGCGCAGCTTCATCGATCGTCTCCATCCGCTTGTCGTCGCTGCTCTGGCTACAACGACTAACAGACGTCGCGGGATCCAAGCGTGACAGGCTTCACGCCCGCCATGCCATCTTCAGCACCGGCCGCCCCGAGGTCGGGTTCAGATCGTCGCCAGCATGGGCAAAGCCGTTGCGCTCATAGAAGCGGATGGCGCGGGCGTTGTCCTTGTTGACGAGCAGCGTGACGCCAGTCGGGGACAGGCGCTTGGCCTCATCCACCAGCAGCCTTGCTGCGTCCGAGCCCCAATGGGCGGGATCGACCACGAGCTGGTCGAGATAGCCGTCACCGTCGATGGTCACGAAGCCGGTGAGCGCGCCATCCTGTTCGGCGACGACGATCGAGGCCTTCGGCACTAGATCCTTGCGCCACCGTTCGCGCCACCAATCCAGCCGCGCAGCGAAGTCGATTTGCGGATAGGCCTGCTGCCAGGTGCGATGCCAGAGGTCGATGGTGGCGGCCTCGTCCTCGGGCCGGTAGGGGCGGAGGTGGATGGCGCTCACTACCGCTCCGTCAGCTTCAGCTCGATGCGGCGGTTGCGCTTGTAGGCCTCTTCCGTGTTGCCGGTATCGAGCGGCTGGAATTCGCCAAAACCGGCGGCGACGAGGCGCTGGGCGGGCACGCCGAGCGAGATCAGGTATTGCACCACCGAGATGGAGCGGGCGGCGGACAGGTCCCAGTTCGACTTGAAGTTCGGGCCGTTGACCGGGCGCACGTCGGTATGGCCGTCGACGCGCAGCACCCAGGGAATCTCGGTCGGGATCTTCTTGTCGAGGTCGATCAGCGCGGTCGCCAAGGTGTCGAGCTCGGCGCGACCCTCGGGCAGCAAGGTCGCCTGTCCGGTGTCGAAGAACACTTCGGACTGGAACACGAAGCGGTCGCCGACGATGCGGATGTCGGGGCGGTTGCCGAGGATGGCGCGCAGGCGGCCGAAGAACTCCGAGCGGTAGCGCGACAATTCCTGCACGCGCTGCGCCAGCGCCACGTTCAGGCGCGAGCCGAGATCGGCGATCCGGTTCTGCGATTCCTTGTCGCGCTTCTCGGAGGCATCCAGCGCCTCTTCCAGCGCCGCCAATTGCCGCCTGAGCGCGCTGATCTGCTGGTTCAGCACCTCGATCTGCGCCAGCGCCCGCGCCGAGACCGCTTTCTCGGAGTCCAGCGCTTTGCCGAGCTCGGCGGTCTTGCCTTGCGCGTCGCTGCCGGCGTTGGCGAGACCTTCATAGAGGCCCTTCATGCGGTCGCGCTCGGATTCGGCCGAGGCAAGGCCGGCCCGCAGTTGCGAGACCTGGTCGTCGAGCGAGAGCTTGCCGAGCTTCTCCAGCGACAAGAGCTCGTTGAGCTGCGCGATCTTGGCGTTGAGCTGCTCCAGCGCCTTGTCCTTGCCGGTCACCTCCTGCGACAGGAAGAACTGCACGACCAAAAACACCGACAGCAGGAACACGATCGACAGCACCAGCGTCGACAGCGCGTCGACGAAGCCGGGCCAGTAGTTGAAGGCGCCTTCACTGCGGCGGCCGCGGGCAAGAGCCATGATCGTCTCCGTTTCATTCGTGTCCCGGACGCGCTGCAGCGTGTAACGCTGCTGCGCAGAGCCGGGACCCAGAATCACTCGTCGAATGGGACCCGGATCAGCGACGCATCACTTTGTGCTGCATCGCGTCCGGGGCACGAGACCTTTCGTCCTGTTCTCAACTCTTCTCGGGCTGGCGCGCAATGCGCTCCAACAGGCGCCGGATCTCGCGGTTCTGTTCGCCCTGGCCGTCGGCCCATTCGCGGATCATCTGCTGCTCGGTGCGCATGTGCGAGACCAGCGCCTGGATGGCTTCGGCGAGGCTCGCCATCGCCGCGGTGGTGCCGCGGTTGGAGCTGCCTTCCTCGAGCACGGAGCGCAGCCGTTCGACCGCGGCCTGGAGCTCGCCGCTGGCCACGCCACCGCCGCCGGAAGCGACCGCCACTTCGCCGCTGCCATATTCGCGCACGGTGGTGGCGAGCCAGTCTTCGAGGTCGGTGTAGAAGCGGTTCTGTGCCTGGCTCGATTGCAGGTCGAGAAAGCCGAGGATCAGCGAGCCGGCGAGGCCGAACAGCGAGCTTGAGAACGAGATGCCCATGCCGCCGAGCGGGGCGGCGAGCCCCTCTTTCAGCGTGTCGAACAGGGCGCCGGAATCACTGCCGACCTTGAGCCCGTCGATCACCTTGCCGACCGAGCCGACCGTCTCGATCAGGCCCCAGAAGGTGCCGAGCAGGCCGAGAAAGACGAGCAGGCCGGTCATGTAGCGGGAGATGTCGCGGGCCTCGTCCAGGCGGGTCGCAATCGAATCGAGCAGATGCCGCATCGTGGTCTGGGTGATCGACATCCGCCCCGAGCGCTCGCCGCCGAGGATCGCCGCCATCGGCGCCAGCAGCTTCGGGTGCCGGGCTGGCGCCAGGCCGGGATCGGCGATGCGGAAATTATTGACCCAGGACACCTCAGGGTAGAGCCGGATGACCTGGCGGAAGGCCAGCACGATGCCGATGAACAGCACCGCCCCGATCAGGGCGTTGAGGCCGGGATTGGCGAAGAAGGCCTGGATGATCTGCTTGTAGAGCACCACGCCCACCAGCGCACACAGCACCAGGAAGACCAGCATCCGCACCAGGAAGACGCTGGGCGAGGACAGTTTGGTGTACTCGATATCCATGGTGGAGCGGGAAGTGCCAGACCGCATGCCGGTATCATCCATTACGAAGCTTGCTTGCGGGCGCACTATGGCACAGCGCCAGCCCAAAAAAAGCGCCGGATGCGCCGATTTCGGGGACAGCTTGGGGAACTTGGACCGAAAGCCGCGCTTTGATAGGCCGGTGTCTGCAAGAGCTCGCCATTCGGGGGCCGCATGAGCGTCGTTTCCGCGATCATCGGGACTGCCGAACGTGTGCCGTTGCCGGACGTGGTGGTGCGTGCCGCGATCCAGCGCCTGTGCTCGCGCACGGCGACACGCCTGTCCAAGCTGGGGGCGGCCGACGATGCCGCCTTCGCCGGGCGGATGATGCTGCGGCCGATCGCCGAGGACGCAGATGCTGCCCGCGGCCGGCATGACGAGGTGCCCGCTTCCTTCTTCGCGCAGGTGCTCGGCCCCAACCGGAAATATTCGTGCTGTTTCTACAAGACCGATGCGACTTCCTTGCAGGAGGCGGAGGAGGAGGCGCTGCGCCAGACCGTCGAGCATGCCGGTCTTGCCGACGGGCAGACCATCCTCGAGCTCGGCTGCGGCTGGGGCTCGCTGTCGCTGTGGATCGCGCGGCAGTTTCCGCACGCGAAGGTGACGGCCGTGTCGGCCTCGCAGGCGCAGCGCGCTTATGTCGAGGAGGAGGCACGGCGGCGCGGGCTGTTGAACCTGCGCGTCGTCACCGCCGACATGAACGTGTTCGCGCCCGAGGGGCAGTTCGACCGCATCGTCTCGGTCGAGACGTTCGAGCACATGATGAATTGGCGCAAGCTGATGACGCGCCTGCGCGCGTGGCTCGCGCCCGACGGGCGCTTCTTCATGCATGTGGTCTCCCATCGCTCCGGGTCCCATCTGTTCGACCCGGCGAATCGCGAGGACTGGATCGCGCAGCACGCCTTCACGGGCGGGATGATGCCGAGCCATCACCTCGTCAGGCAATTCGACGACATCTTCGCAATCGAGAAGGAATGGTGCTGGAGCGGCACGCATTACCGGCACACCGCGAACGACTGGCTCACCAATTTCGATGCGCATCGCGCCACCATCGAGGCCTCGTTGCGCAGGGCCTATGGCGAGGAGACCGCACTTTGGATGCGGCGCTGGCGCTGGTTCCTGCTGGCGACGTCGGGCCTGTTCGGCTACGCCGATGGAACCGAATGGGGCGTCAGCCATTACCGGATGAAAGCCGCCGCCTGATTGCGATGTTCGGTCGCAGCACGCGGCGATGGAGCCCGACTCACAATCAAGTGAGTCCACAAAAACCATCAAGATTCAACACGATACGCCGTGTGACAATGAGCCGCCCGCGTCATGCGTTGCATCGCAGCAGGCGCATTCTATTTTGGCGGCATCGGCCGCGTGCAAAGAGCCCAGAACGGGCCCGCGCGGAGCGTGATCAGTTACAACAAAATCGGGGCGACTCACTTCATGTCTGGACTTCGTGCGCGATCGGCATGCGTTGCAATGATGCTCGCGGCCTTAGCGCCGCTGCTGGTGGGCTGCGACGAGTCCAGCTCCGCCGTATCCGCCGCTCCGCCGTCCGACCCTGACGTCAGCATCGTCGTCATCAAGCCGCAGCCGCGCGCCGTGGTGCGGGAGCTGCCGGGCCGCATCGCGCCGACGCGCGTCTCCGACGTGCGGCCGCGCGTCTCCGGCATCGTGGTCGAGCGCCTGTTCCGCCAGGGCAGCGAGGTGAAGGCGGGCGATCCGCTCTACCGCATCGATCCACGTCCGTTCGAGGTCGAGGTGTTGGCCAACGAGGCCGCGGTCGCCAAGGCCGAAGCTGGTGCGATGCAGGCGCACCAGCAGGCACGCCGCATCGCTACGCTCACCAAGGATCGCGCCGCGCCAGAGGCCGAGAACGAAAAGGCCATTGCCGCCGAGCGGCAGGCCCAGGCCGAGGTCGAGGGACGCAAGGCGGATCTCGCGCGCGCAAAACTCAATCTCGACTACGCCACCGTGCGCGCGCCGATCGACGGCGTCGTCGGTGCGGCGCTGGTCAGCGAGGGCGCGCTCGTCGTGCAGAACGAGACCAATCTCGCCAGCATCCAGCAGCTCGATCCGATCTATGCCGACTTCACCCAATCGGTGACCGAGCTCAACCAGCTCCGCCGCGCCTTCGAAACCGGCGATCTCGAGCGTATCGCGCCCGATGCCGCCAAGGTGCGCCTCGTGCTCGATGACAACACCACCTATTCGCTCGACGGCAAACTGCTGTTCTCCGACGCCAAGGTCGATGCCCACACCGGCCAGGTGACTCTGCGCGGCGAATTCCGCAATCCCAAGCGCGAGCTCCTGCCGGGCATGTATGTCCGCGTCCGCATCGACCAGGGTCTGGACGCCGACGCGATCGCGGTGCCGCAGCAGGCGATTCAGCGCAATGGCGGCGGCGGCAGCGAGGTCTTCGTCGTCAAGGACGACAACCACATCGCGGTGCAGGCGGTGCGCACCGGTTCGGTGCAGGATGGATTCTGGTTCATCACCGAAGGCCTGAAGGCCGGTGACAAGGTCGTGGTCGAAGGCTTCCAGAAATTCGCGGCCGGCGACAAGGTCAAACCGCAATCATGGTCGGAGGCGGACGCGACCGCGGACAACCGGCACGCCCAGAAGCTCACGCGGTAACGCGCCATGCCGAGTTTCTTCATCGACAGGCCGATCTTCGCCTGGGTGGTCGCGCTATTCATCTGCTTGATCGGTGCGATTGCGGTTCCGCTGCTGCCGATCGCGCAATATCCGATCATCGCGCCGCCCTCGATCTCGGTCTCGACCAGCTATCCCGGCGCCTCGCCGGAGAACCTCTACAACAGCGTCACCCGGCTGATCGAGGAGGAGCTCAACGGCGCCTCTGGCATCCTCAATTTCGAATCGACCAGCGATTCGCTCGGCCAGGTCGAGATCATCGCCAACTTCCAGCCGGGCACCGATACCAGCGCCGCCTCGGTCGAGGTGCAGAACCGCATCAAGCGCGTCGAGGCGCGCTTGCCGCGCGCGGTGATGCAGCAGGGCATCCTGATCGAGGAAGCCTCCAGCGCGGTGCTTCAGATCATCACACTGAACTCGATCGACGGTAGCCTCGATGAGGTCGGCCTCGGCGACTTCATGATCCGCAACGTGCTCGGCGAGATCCGCCGCATTCCCGGCGTCGGCCGCGCCACGCTCTACTCGACCGAGCGCAGCTTGCGCGTCTGGGTCGATCCGGCCAAGCTGGTCGGCTATGGGCTGACCGCCGACGACGTCAACAAGGCCATCGCCGCGCAGAACGCGCAGGTCGCCTCGGGCAGCATCGGCGCCGAGCCGTCGACGTCGAGCCAGCGCACCTCCTCGCTGGTGCTGGTCAAAGGCCAGCTCTCGTCCCCGGACGAATTCGGCGCCATCATCTTGCGCGCCAACGCCGACGGTTCGACCGTGCGCCTGCGCGACGTCGCGCGCATCGAGGTTGGCGGCCTCAGCTACCAGTTCAACACGCGCCTCGACGGCAAGCCGACCGCCGGTCTGTCCGTGCTGATGTCGCCCACCGGCAATGCGCTGGCGACCGCGAGTGCCGTCGAAGAGAAGATGAAGGAGCTGTCGCGCTTCTTCCCGGCCAATATCACCTACGAGATCCCGTACAACATCACGCCCGTGGTCGAGGCTTCGATCAAGAAGGTGCTGTCGACGCTGGTCGAGGCCGTGGTGCTGGTGTTCGTGGTGATGTTCTTGTTCCTCCAGAACATCCGCTACACCATCATTCCGACCATCGTGGTGCCGGTGGCGCTGTTGGGGGCCTGTTCCACGCTGCTGCTCGCCGGCTACTCCATCAACATGCTCTCGATGTTCGGCATGGTGCTCGCGGTCGGCATCCTCGTCGACGACGCCATCGTCGTGGTCGAGAACGTCGAGCGCATCATGGCCGAGGAAGGCCTGCCGCCGAAGGAAGCGACGCGCAAGGCGATGTCGCAGATCACCGGCGCCATCATCGGCATCACCCTCGTGCTGATGGCGGTGTTCGTGCCGATGGCGTTCTTCCCGGGCTCGGTCGGTATCATCTACCGCCAGTTCTCCGTGACCATGGTCGCAGCGATCGGCTTCTCCGCCTTCCTGGCGCTGTCGCTGACGCCGGCGCTGTGCGCGACCCTGCTCAAGCCCGTCGCCGCCGGTCACGGCCATGCCAGGAAGGGCGTGTTCGGCTGGTTCAACCGCGTGCTCGAAGGCGGCAAGGAGGGCTATTCCCGCACCGTCGGCTTCTCGCTGAAGCGCACCGGCCGCCTGATGCTGGTCTATGTCGCGCTGCTGGCCGGTCTGTCCTGGGCCTTCGTCAACCTGCCTGGCGGCTTCCTGCCCGTCGACGACCAGGGCTTCGTCACCACCGACGTGCAAACGCCGTCGGATTCGTCCTACGCCCGCACCGAGGCGGTGATCGAGAAGGTGGAAAAATATCTGGCGCAGCGGCCCGGCGTCGACAACGTCACTTTCCTCACCGGCTTCAGCTTCTCCGGCCAGGGCATGAACACCGCGCAGGCCTTCATCACCTTGAAGGACTGGTCCGAGCGCGGGCCGAAGGATTCGGCCGCGGCGATCGTCAACGACATCAACCGCGATCTGTCCTCGATCCGCGATGCCAAGATCTCAGCCCTCCAGCCGCCGCCGATCGACAATCTCGGCAATTCCTCGGGCTTCTCCTTTCGCCTCCAGGACCGTGGCCAGAAAGGCTATACGGCGCTCATGCGCGCCGCTGACCAGCTGATCGCGGAGGCCAATGCGAGCCCGGTGCTGCAGAAGGTCTATATCGAAGGCCTGCCCGAGGCGGGCGTGGTCAATCTCGTGATCGATCGGGAGAAGGCCGGCGCGTTCGGCGTCACCTTCGAGGACATCAACAACACGATCTCGACCAATCTCGGCTCGAACTACATCAACGACTTCCCGAACCGCGGCCGCATGCAGCGCGTCGTGGTGCAGGCAGATAGCCGCGACCGCATGCGGACCGAGGACATCCTCAACTACAACGTCAAGAACAGCCGCGGCCAGCTGGTGCCGTTCTCGTCCTTTGCCACGGTGGAATGGGCGCGCGGGCCGACCCAGATCGCGGGCTTCAACTACTATCCGGCGGTGCGCATCTCCGGCGAAGCGAAACCCGGCTTCACCTCGGGCGACGCGATCGCCGAGATGGAGCGGCTCGCCGGCAAATTGCCGCGCGGCTTTGGCTATGAATGGACGGGGCAGTCGCTCCAGGAGAAGCTCTCGGGCTCGCAGGCGCCGTTCCTGCTGGCGCTGTCGGTGTTCGTCGTGTTCCTGTGCCTTGCCGCACTCTATGAAAGCTGGACCATTCCGCTCGCGGTGCTGCTGACCGTACCGCTCGGCATCGTCGGAGCAGTGAGCGCGGCGATGCTGCGGGGCCTGCCCAACGACGTCTATTTCACCGTCGGCCTGATCACCATCATCGGCCTCGCGGCAAAGGACGCGATCCTGATCATCGAGTTCGCGAAAGATCTGCGCAAGGAAGGCAAGCCGCTGGTGGAAGCCACCATCGAGGCCTGCCGCCTGCGCTTCCGACCGATCCTGATGACCGGCCTCGCCTTCATCTGCGGCGTGCTGCCGATGGCGATCGCCCACGGCGCCGGCGGCGCAAGCCAGCAAGCGCTCGGCTCCGTCGTGATGGGCGGCATGATCGCGGTGGTGATTCTGGCGCTCTTGATGGTGCCGGTGTTCTTCGTCTCAGTGCAGCGCGTGTTGGGCGGGGATCGGGAGCCGAAGATGGCGAAGGAAGGCGAGGCCTACGGGCCGCCAGCGCCGGTGAAGCCGTAGCGCACACTGTCATGCCCCGCGGAGGCGGGGCATCCAGTACGCCGCGGCATCTCCGTATCCAACTGATGTCTCTGGAATACTGGATCACCCGCTCCAGTGCGCAATTGCGCACAAGGCGGGTGATGACAGCGGAATGCGGAGCGCGAGCTTCCGCCTTACGCCGCCTTCCGCAAAATCTTCACCAGCTCTCCGTGCACGAACTCGTTGCCGCACACCACGTGCCCCTTGGTCAGCGCATCGCCGGGCGTGTCGATGTCGCTCACGGTGCCGCCGGCTTCCTTCACCATGATCTGGCCGGCCGCGATGTCCCATGGCGAGAGATTCCGTTCCCAATAGCCGTCGAGACGGCCGGCGGCGACGAAGGCGAGGTCGAGCGAGGCGGCGCCGAAGCGGCGCAGGCCCGCGACGCGGTCCTGGATCGCGGTCATCTCGCGGCGGAATTCTTCGTGGTCGCCGCGGCCGATATGGGGCAGGCCGCAGGCCACCACGCATTCGTTGAGCTGGCGGCGGCCGGCCACGCGCAGCCGCTGGTCGTTGAGGAAGGCGCCCTTGCCGCGCTCGGCGATGTAGAGCTCGTCATTGGCGGGGTTGTAGATCACGCCCGCGATGATGGTGCCCTCGCGCGCGAGGCCAATCGAGATCGCGAATTGCGGGATGCCGTGCAGGAAGTTGGTGGTGCCGTCCAAGGGATCGACGATCCAGGTGTGGCTCTTGTCGCTGCCTTCGCGGGTGCCGCCCTCTTCGCCGATGAAGCCGTAGCCGGGCCGGGCCTTGGCGAGGTCCTGGTAGAGGATCTCTTCGGCGCGCTTGTCGGCGAGCGAGACGAAATTCGCCGGGCCCTTCAGCGAGACCTGGAGATGCTCGATCTCGCCGAGATCGCGCTTGAGGCTGCGGCCGGCGCGGCGCGCGGCCTTGACCATGACATTGATAGTTGCGGAGTACAGCATGAGCTCTGGTCTTGATCGGGGGAAATGGCGCGAAATCGCGCCCGTTTGAGGGATGGGGTGCCCTGCGAGGGCGCCAAGGTCAAGTCATTTGGTCCCGAGCCATTTCTTTGCGGCGGCTTCCGCCTTGGCCCGGTCCTCGGCCGGCAGATCGGACAATTGCTTGTCGAGCTCCGGGTCGCCCTTGCCGGCGGTCTTGGCCACCAGGTGCCATTTGAAGCCCTCGACCTTGTCCACGGCCGTGCCCATGCCGTTGATCAGCACCCAGGCCAGCCGGTTCTGCGCGATCGCGCTGCCCTGGCGCGATGCCTTGCGTAGCAACGCGACAGCCGCCGGCTGGTTCTTCGGCGTCCCGGTGCCGTTGAACAGCGCGATGGCGTATTCGACCTCGGCATCGACATTGTCGGCCAGCGTGGCGGCCTGGAGCAGCCGCACCGATCGCTCGGGATCCTTTGGCACACCGGTGCCCTCCTTGTAGAAGGTCGCGAGCGCGTATTGCGCCTCGGGCAGGCCGGCATCGGCGGCCTGGCGCAACAGCTCGGCGGACCGCTTGACGTCCTGCGGCAGGGTCTGGCCGTCCAGGTAAAGCAGAGCGAGGTTATAGGCCGCCTTGGGCTCGCCCAGCTTGGCGGCAGAAGCCATCAGCTTCACCGCTTCGCCCTTGTCGACCGGGCCGCCGCGGCCGGACATGCGCAGCATGGCGAGCGCGAACATCGCCTCGCGGTCGCCGGCATCCGCGGCGCGCTTGTACCATTCCTGCGCTTTGGCGTAGTCGCGGCGAATGCCCATGGCATTGGAATAGAGCTCGCCGAGCATGGTCATCGCCTTGGGATCGCCTCCTTGCGCGCGGGCGGCGGCGAGCTCGAACGCCGTCTTGTACTGCCCGCGCTGATAGGCGCCGAACACCAGATCGACGTTGGGATCGTCAGTCGCCGGCGCTGGGATCACGGTCGCGGCCGGGGCCGGCTTGGAGGAGGGGGCCGGCTTGGGCGAAGCCGAAGGCTTCGGCGCCGGTGCGGCCTCCTTCTTGTTGGTGAGCGCGTGCGGCTTGGGTTTCTGTTTTTCGGCGGGCGGGCTCGGCGTTGTGGCCGGCGGGGTGATCTGGAGCTGCGCGGCCGCGGGCGCCGTCAGCAGCAGTGTGGCCAAAATGGTGATGCGCGGGAGCTTCATGTCGGGCGCTAGCCGTGCTCCTGGCCAGCCGGCGCCGTCGCATGGGCCTTCTTGATTGCAGCATCGGCCTCGACCAGCGCGGCCTTGGGTCCGCGCGGATCGGCCCAGATGAACTCGCCGGCCAGCACGAAATCGGCGCCGCTGGCGGCGAAGTCGTAGGCCTCCTCCAGCGAGGTGGCAAAGCCGACGCAGGGCGGCTCGAACAGCTCGGCCCACCAGTCCAGCCGCTCCGCGATCGCCTGAGACGACGGCCGCTGGCCGTTGGCGTCGGGCTCGCCGAACAGCACGTAGTCGGCGCCCATCTCGCCCGCGCTCATGGAATCGTGGCGCGTGGCGAGCCCGCCGACGCCGGCAATGCGATCCGGCTTGAGCGAGGGCACCGCCTCTTCCAGCGCGGCGAGGCCCGTGAGATGCGCACCATCGGCGCCGCCGCGCGCCACCAGTTCGGCATGGCCGTCGATCAGCAGCGCGGCGCCCGCCTTCTGCACCGGCGGCGCGAAGGCCTTGATACGCGAGATCATCGTGCGCTGGTCGGTCTCCTTCAGCCGCAGCAGCACGGCCGCGACATCGGCGGAGGCGAGCAGGCCCGGCAGCTCGGCGACGAGCGATGCTGGATCATCGACAACCGGCGTCGCGAGATAGAGACGCGGCGCCGGGCGCGGCGGAGGCGGTTTGTTCGACAAGATCTAGGCTGCTTTCTTTTCCAGGCTGCTTTGCCATTCGCCCTTGGACGCGAGGCCATTCATCCGCGCGCGGTGGCTGAAGGCACGCTGCCCGGCCGCGACATTCTCGGCCTTGCCGGACCAGGCCTTCTGCGGCGCGGCTTGCAGCGCGCGGCCGTAGGAGAAGGTCAGGCCCCAGGGCAGCGGGCCCAGCTTGTGCATGGCGTTGAGATGCGCGGTCGCCTCCTCGTCGGACTGGCCGCCGGAGAGGAAGGCGATGCCCGGCACCGCCGCCGGCACGCAGGCCTTCAGCAGCCGGATCGTCTTCTCCGCGACTTCCTCGACGGAAGCCTGCTTCGCGCACTTCTTGCCTGAGATCGCCATGTTCGGCTTCAGCACCATGCCTTCGAGCGCGACGCGCTGCTCGCGCAATTCCTGGAACGTCTTGTTGAGCACGCGTTGTGTCACTTCATAGCAGCGCTCGATGTCGTGATCGCCATCCATCAGCACCTCGGGCTCGACGATCGGCACGATCTGTGCCGCCTGACACAGCGCCGCATAGCGCGCCAGCGCGTGGGCGTTGACGCTGATCGCGGTCATCGAGGGAATGCCGCTGCCGATGTCGATCACCGCACGCCATTTGGCGAAGCGCGCGCCGCGCTCGTAATATTTCTTCAGGCGCTCGGCGAGCTTGTCGAGGCCGACGGTCACAAGCTCGCCCGGGCACATCGGCAGGGCTTGCGTGCCTTCGTCGACCTTGATGCCGGGGATGGCGCCGGTCTCCTCGATCAGCCTGATCAGCGGCGTGCCGTCCTTGGCATCCTGCCAGATCGTCTCGTCATAGAGGATCACCCCGGAGATATACTGGCTCATGGCCTCCTTGGAGCGGAACAGCATCTCGCGATAGTCGCGGCGGTTCGCTTCGGTCGATTCGACGCCGATCGCGTCGAAGCGCTTCTTGATGGTGCCGGAGGATTCGTCGGCGGCGAGGATGCCCTTGCCGGGGGCGACCATGGCAGTCGCGATCCTGTTGAGCTCAGTCAGATTCATCGAGAGGTCCTCCCAAAACGATTCTGCCCTTGCCCGTGAAAATAGACCGTTCTCGGGCAATTGCCGAGTTAACGTTCGTCGCAGGGTAAAGGGGGGAGGCGGTTGGGTCCACACCTCTCCCATAGGGAGAGGTCGGAGCGAAGCGCCGGGTGAGGGGTTTCGCCCTATCGAGGGACCTGAGCCCTCACCCGATTTGCTTGCGCAAATCGACCTCTCCCCAATGGGGAGAGGTGATCCGAGTTCGCGGAGGCAGGGGAAGATAGATCATGCCACCGCGATCGCTATGCGACGCGGGGGTCGAGCTCGCCCTTGGCGTAGCGCTTGGCCATGTCGGCGGTGGTCAGGACCTTCTTGATCTTCGAGGCCTGGCCGGCGGTATTGAACTCCTGGAGGCGCTGCTTGCACAGCTTGGTCATCGCCTCCATCGCCGGCTTCAAATACTTGCGCGGATCGAACTCTTCCGGATTGTCCTTGAGCACTTTCCGGATCTGGCCGGTCATCGCCATGCGGTTGTCGGTGTCGATGTTGATCTTGCGCACGCCGTTCTTGATGCCGCGCTGGATCTCGGCGACCGGCACGCCCCAGGTCGGCTTCATCTTACCGCCATAGGCGTTGATGATGTCCTGGAGGTCCTGCGGCACCGAGGACGAACCATGCATCACGAGATGCGTGTTCGGCAGCTTGCGGTGGATCTCCTCGATCACGTTCATGGCGAGGATGTCGCCGTCGGGCTTGCGGGTGAACTTGTAGGCACCGTGCGAGGTGCCCATCGCGATCGCGAGCGCGTCGACCCTGGTCTCCTGCACGAACTTCACGGCCTCGTCCGGATTGGTCAGCAGCTGGTCGTGGCTGAGCTTGCCTTCGGCGCCGTGGCCGTCTTCCTTGTCGCCCATGCCGGTCTCGAGCGAGCCGAGCACGCCGAGTTCGCCTTCCACCGAGATGCCGCCGAGATGGGCCATGTCGGTCACGGTCTTGGTGACGCCGACATTGTAGCCCCAGTCGCCGGGGGTCTTGCCGTCGGCCTTGAGCGAGCCGTCCATCATCACCGAGGTGAAGCCGGATTGGATCGCGGTCATGCAGGTCGCCGGCTCGTTGCCGTGGTCGAGATGCACGCAGACCGGAATATGCGGATAGATCTCGGTCACCGCATCCATCATGTGCTTGAGCATGACGTCATTGGCGTAGGAGCGCGCACCGCGCGAGGCCTGGATGATGACGGGCGCGTCGACCTGGTTGGCCGCGTCCATGATCGCCAGCGCCTGCTCCATGTTGTTGATATTGAAGGCCGGTACGCCGTAATCGTTCTCCGCCGCGTGGTCGAGCAATTGACGTAACGTGATCCGAGCCATCTGTCTTTTTCTCCCGTTTGGGCCTGCAAGGCCGCTCAATGTTTGCCGACTTAAGCTTAACTGACGCGCAGCACCTCGACGCCGGGCAAGGGCTTGCCTTCCATCCATTCAAGGAACGCGCCACCGGCGGTCGAGACATAGGTGAAACTGCCGGCGACGCCGGCCTGGTTGAGCGCGGCGACAGTGTCGCCGCCACCGGCGATCGAGATCAGCTTCTTGTCCTTGGTGCGCTCGGCGGCGTGCCTGGCGGCCGCGACCGTGCCGCGATCGAACGGCTGCATCTCGAAGGCGCCGAGCGGTCCGTTCCAGACCAGCGTCGCGGCGTCGTCGATCGCGGCGTGGACGCGGGCGACCGATTGCGGGCCGACGTCGAGGATCATGCCGTCGGCGGGGATCGCGTCGAGCCCATAGGCATGCGACGGCGCGTTGGCGGCGAAATGGTAGGCGACGGTGGCGTCGACGGGGAGGATAATCGCGCAGTTGGCGGCGCTCGCCTTCTCCATGATGCGCAGCGCGGTGGCGGCGAGATCCTTCTCGGCCAGCGACTTGCCGACCGCGACGCCCTGGGCGTGCAGGAACGTGTTGGCCATGCCGCCGCCGATCACTAGCGCGTCGACCTTGTTCACGAGGTTCTCGAGCAGATCGATCTTGGTCGAGACCTTGGCGCCGCCGATGATCGCGATGACCGGTTTGGTCGGCGAGCCCAGCGCCTTCTCCAGCGCGTCGAGCTCGGCCTGCATGGTGCGGCCGGCATAGGCCGGCAGCTTGTGGCCGAGGCCCTCGGTCGAAGCGTGGGCGCGGTGCGCGGCCGAGAAAGCGTCGTTGACCCAGATGTCGCCGAGCTTTGCCAGCTCCGCGACGAAGGCCGGATCGTTCTTTTCCTCTTCTTTGTGGAAGCGGGTGTTTTCCAGGCAGAGGATGTCGCCATCCTTCAAGCCGGCGACGGCCGTGGCCGCAGGCTCGCCGATGCAATCGTCGGCGAAGGCAACCGGCTTCTTCACGACCTTGGACAGCGCTTCGGCGACGGGCTTGAGCGATTCCTTGGCGTCGCGGCCCTTCGGCCGGCCGAAATGCGCGAGCAGGATGACCTTGCCGCCCTTGTCGGAGATCTCGCTGATGGTCGGTGCGACGCGCTCGAGCCGCGTTGCGTCACTGACGCGGCCATTCTCCATGGGTACGTTGAGGTCGACACGCAGCAATACGCGTTTGCCCTTCACGTCGACGTCGTCGAGGGTGCGGAATTTCGTCATCGGACACTCTCTCTTGTCCCGGGCGCATTGCGGCACGAAGTGCCGCTGTGCTGAACCGGGACCTACGCGGGGGAGACATGGGTCCCGGCTCTGCGGAGCAGCGCAAGCGCGCTGCTCCGCGTCCGGGACACGAGAGTAAACGCTTAGATCACCTTCGCGATCGCGACGGCGGTGTCCGCCATGCGGTTCGAGAAGCCCCACTCGTTGTCGTACCAGGACATCACGCGCACCAGCGTGCCGTTCTGCACCTTGGTCTGGTCCTCGTGGAAGGTCGAGGAGTGCGGATCGTGGTTGAAGTCGATCGAGACGTTCGGCGCGCTGGTGTAGCCGAGGATGCCCTTGAGCTGCTGCTCGGAGGCGCGCTTCATCGCCGCGTTGACCTCCTTGGCGTCGGTGGCGCGCTTGGCGACGATCTTGAGGTCGACGACCGAGACGTTCGGCGTCGGCACGCGGATCGCGACGCCGTCGAGCTTGCCTTTCAGCTCGGGCAGCACGAGGCCGATCGCCTTGGCGGCGCCGGTCGAGGTCGGGATCATCGACATCGCGGCCGCACGGCCGCGGTAGAGATCCTTGTGCAGCGTGTCCAGCGTCGGCTGGTCGCCGGTATAGGCGTGGATCGTGGTCATGAAGCCGGTCTCGATGCCGACGAGATCGTTCAGCACCTTGGCGACCGGCGCGAGGCAGTTGGTGGTGCAGGAGCCGTTGGAGACGACCAGATGGTCCTTGGTCAGCGTCTCGTGGTTGACGCCGTAGACGATGGTGGCATCGGCGCCGTCGGCGGGCGCGGAGACCAGCACGCGCTTGGCGCCGGCGGTCAGATGCGCGGAGGCCTTGTCCTTCGAGGTGAAGATGCCGGTGCATTCCAGCGCGACATCGACGCCGAGATCCTTCCAAGGCAGCTTCGAAGGATCGCGCTCGGCGGTCACCTTGATCTTGCCGTTGCCGAGGCTGATCGAGTCACCATCGACGGTGACGGTGCCGGGGAAACGGCCATGGACGCTATCGAAACGGAGCAGATGGGCGTTGGTCTCGACCGGGCCGAGATCGTTGATGCCGACGACCACGATGTCCTTGCGGCCTGACTCGGCGATAGCCCGCAGCACGTTGCGGCCGATGCGACCAAAACCGTTAATTCCGACGCGGACTGCCATGTTTCGTCTCCTTCAATGACCGTTGTCATCCCGCACAACGCGCTTTGCGCGCCTGTGAGGGTTTTTTAGGGGCGGGCGCCCGGTTCGGCCGGGCGGTGCGTGATCATATGAGAGATTACGTAGTCCTTTTTTGCGGCAAGCTCAACTCTCAGGACACGCGCTTCAGCACAGCGTTAACCGTGGCCTCGGTAGTAATGCCGAAATGCTTGTAAAGCTCCTTGGCAGGACCGCTTTCGCCGAAGGAATGCATGCCGATGAATTCGCCGTCCTGGCCGATCACGGCATCCCAGCCCCAGCGCACGGCGGCCTCGATCGCAATCTTCACCGGTGCGTTACCGATGATTGCGGCGCGTTTCGCCTCTGGTTGCGCTAACAACAGCTCGAGCGAAGGAACAGAAACCACCCGTGACGCGATGCCGCGCTCGGCGAGCTGCTTCTGGGCGGCGACCGCGATCTCGACCTCGGAGCCGGAGGCGAACAGCGTCACCTTGGCTTCGCCCTCGGCTGCGACCAGCTCATAGGCACCGGCTGCGCAGGGATTGTCGTTCGGTGCGGTGGTGCGGAGCTGCGGCAGGTTCTGGCGCGTCAGTGCGAGCACGGTCGGGCCGTCGACGCGGTTGAGCGCGAGCTCCCAGCACTCGGCGACCTCGATGGCATCGCAGGGACGGAACACGCGCATGTTGGGAATGGCGCGAAGTGCGGCGAGATGCTCGACCGGCTGATGGGTCGGCCCGTCTTCGCCGAGACCGATGGAATCGTGCGTCATCACATAGACGACGCCGGAGCCCATCAGCGCGGCAAGGCGCATCGCGGGCCGGGCGTAGTCGGTGAACACCAGGAAGGTCGCGCCGTTCGGCGCGAAGCCGCCGTGCAGGAAGATGCCATTCATCGCGGCGGCCATGCCGTGCTCGCGGATGCCGTAATGGATGAAGCGGCCCTTGGGCGTCTTGGCCGAGAAGGCGGTCGCCGACTTCGCCTTGTTGTTGTTGGAGCCGGTGAGATCGGCGGAGCCGGCCAGGAATTCCATCGGCATCGCGGCTGCAATCGCCTCGATCGCCGCTTCCGACGATTTGCGGGTCGCGGCCGTCAGCGGCTTCTCCAGCAGCTCCTTCTTGTGCGCCCGCAGCGCCTTCGCCAGCGAGGCCGGACGCTCATGGCGCAGGCGGCGCTCGAACTCGGCACGCTTGCGGCTGCCGAGCTCACCAAGCCGTCCTTCCCATTCCAGCCGCGCCACAGCGCCGCGGCTGCCGGCTGCGCGCCACGCCTTCAGCACGTCGTCAGGCACGGAGAACGGCTCGAGCGAGATGCCGAGGTTTTCCTTGGCGGCCTTGAGCTCGTCGGCGCCGAGCGCCTCGCCGTGCACCTTCGACGTGCCGGCCTTATGCGGCGCGCCGAAACCGATGGTGGTGCGGCAGGCGATCAGCGTCGGCTTGTTCGATTTCTTGGCGCGCGTGATCGCATCGGCGATCGCGGCCTGGTCCTGGCCGTCGATCTTCTCGGCGGCCCAGCCTGCGGACTTGAAGCGCTTCACCTGGTCGACGGAATCGGCGAGCGAGGTCGGACCGTCGATCGAGATGCCGTTGTCGTCGTAGAGCACGATCAGCTTGTTGAGCTTCCAGTGTCCGGCCATCGCGATCGCTTCCTGCGACACGCCCTCCATCAGGTCGCCGTCGGAGGCGAGCACATAGGTGTGGTGGTCGACGATCTTCTTGCCGAACTCGGCGGCGAGCATCTTCTCGGCCAGTGCCATGCCGACCGCGGTGGAGATGCCCTGGCCGAGCGGACCGGTGGTGGTCTCGATGCCCTTGGTGCGGAAATTCTCGGGGTGGCCCGGGGTCAGCGAATCGACCTGGCGGAACTGCTTGATCTGGTCCAGCGTCATCTCGGAATTGCCGGTCAGGTACAGCAGCGAATACAGCATCATCGAGCCGTGACCGGCCGAGAGCACGAAACGATCGCGGTCGGGCCAGCCGGGCTCAGCGGCATCGAATTTCAGGAACTGCGTGAACAGCACCGTGGCGATGTCGGCCGCACCCATCGGCAGGCCCGGATGGCCCGATTTGGCCTTCTCGACGGCGTCCATCGAGAGTCCGCGGATCGCGTTGGCCATACGGGTGTGATCGACCTGCGTATTCGCCATACGGGTGGCATCGAACTGCATCATGATGAAAATCCGTCTGAAATGAGGTGCTTGATGGCCGTGCACGCCGCGCGGGGTCGAGCCTAGCGGCCACGGGAGCTGGGGCTGGATAGCATCTCGGTTTCGGGAGTCCAAGGCAATCAAACGCCGGTTTGGCCGCAAAAATTGCTTATCGGTGCATAGTTTCGCGGCGACGTTGCGCTGGGCTAGCTTGCCACGTAAATTTCTGCTTCTAACCGCTTGCCGAACCGAGTCTTTTGCCGGACGGCGAGCCCCAGGAATAAGGCCACTGGGGAAAGGCCATAGGTTCCGCCGCTGACTGCATGAACGATCGCGTGTCCAACAGCTCTGCCATGACGGAGTCATCCGCCGTCGAGATCGAGATCGCGACCCGCAGGCTCACGGCTGCGCTCGACGCGCTCGAAAGCGCGGTGGAGCGGCGGCGCGATGCCGATCGCGACGAGAACGAGCTCGCGGCGCGGCTTCAGGCGCTCGGCGCCGACCGCTCGCGCCTTGCCGACGAACTCGACGGTGCACTGGTGAAGGCGCGCAAGCTCGAGCGCACCAATCGCGAGATCTCCGACCGGCTGGATTCCGCAATCGTCACGATACGTTCGGTGCTCGATACCGGAGAGGACGGATGAGCCACATCAACGTCACCATCAACGGCCGGCAATACCGCATGGCCTGCGAGGAGGGCCAGGAGGTGCGGCTGCTGAAGCTCGCCGAAAGCCTGGAGACGCGCATCCAGTCGCTGCGCGGAAAATTCGGCGAGATCGGCGATGCACGCCTCACCGTGATGGCGGCGCTGACCGTGTGCGACGAGCTGGTCGACATCGGCAACCGCGTCCGTACCCTGGAGCAGGAGTTGACCGAGCTCAGGGATTTCCGCAACGCCGCCGTCGAGCGCGCCCGGATGACGCAGACCGCGGTGGTAAATGCGCTGAACGCCGCCGCCGAACGCATCGAGAAGTCGACCCAGATTCTGAACCGGACCGTCGGCAACGGCATCGCGATCGGGTAGGGGCTGCCAAAGACTCGATCGATGTGCTCGATAGTGCCGCGGACTCAACCTCTCCCGCTTGCGGGAGAGGTCGGCGCGAAAGCGCCGGGTGAGGGCTCTCTCCTCTAGGGGATTGTCCCGTTGCGGAAACACCCTCTCCCCAGCCCTCCCCCGCAGGCGGGGGAGGGAGCGCACCTCCGCCGTGACTCGCAGGGCGCCTCATTACGCCGAAGCTCGGCATTCTCGCCGGGCTGGCGATTCGTCAGTATCGTTGTTAGATTGCGCGAGCGAGGCTGCGACGTGCGTCAGGAGCCATATATCCCCGGGGCCTTATCGATCCTTTAGGGAACTGTCCCTGGCCGGGCCCGTGGGCCCGGACATATGGTGCCCACCTACTTTCGTAGGGAACTCCGGGATCGAGTGCTTCAACGGCGTACGCGGCTTCGCACTGTTTGCTTCTGTGTCTGTCGAAACTACTGCGGCCAGTTCAGTAGGTGTCATGCCCCGGCTTGACCGGGGCATCCAGTACGCCGCGGCCCTTGTGCGAATTACCACCGCCTCTGGAATACTGGATCACCCGCATTCGCGGGTGATGACGTGGGGGACCAAAGCGCATGTCCAACTCCAAAGCCGAACTCCGTGCTAAAGCGCTGGCGGCGCGCGACGCGCTGAGCGAGAAGAAGCGCACCACCGCCGCTGCAAAGCTCGCCAAGCGCGGGCTGCCGTTCAAGCTCCTGCCAGGCAGCATCGTCTCCGGCTATTCGCCGATCCGCAGCGAGATCGATCCGCTGCCACTGATGAGAAAGCTCGCCGAGGAAGGCGCAAAGCTGGCGCTGCCTTGCGTCACCGCGCGCGGCCAGTCGTTGATCTTCCGTCTCTTTCAACCGAACGATCGCCTGATGCTCGGCCCGCTCGGCATTCCCGAGCCGTCGCCGGCAGCAAGCGAAGTCATCCCCGACATCATGCTGACGCCACTCGCCGCCTTCGACCGTCTTGGCCACCGCATCGGCTATGGTGCCGGGCATTACGATTTCACCTTCGCGCATTTGCGCAAAACCAAGCATATCGTCGGGATCGGGCTTGCCTTTGCAGCGCAGGAGATCGAGGCGGTTCCGGCACTATCGCACGACGTCGCGCTGGATTATGTGCTAACGGAATCGGACGTGTTCGATTTCCGGAGTTCTGAAGTTGCGCATTCTCTTCGTGGGTGACGTCGTCGGCCGTGCCGGACGCACCGCCATCGCCGACCATCTGCCCGGCATGATCAAGGACTGGTCGCTCGATTTCGTCGTCGTCAACGGCGAGAATGCCGCCGGCGGCTTCGGCATCACGGAAGCGATCTATCAGGAGTTTCTCGACGCCGGCGCCGATGCGGTGACGCTCGGCAATCACTCCTGGGACCAACGTGAAGCCTTGGTGTTCATCGAGCGCGCCGAGCGCCTGGTGCGGCCGGCGAACTATCCGCGCGGCACACCGGGCCGCGGCGCCGCGCTGATCGAGACCAAGAACGGCAAGCATGCGCTCGTCGTCAATGCTTTGGGGCGCGTCTTCATGACCCCGTTCGACGATCCCTTCGCGGCGCTCGAGCGCGAACTCGGCGCCTGTCCGCTCGGCGTCGCGGCCGATGCCATCGTCGTCGACTTCCATTGCGAGGCGTCCAGCGAGAAGCAGGGCATCGGCTTCTTCTGCGACGGCCGCGCCAGCCTCGTCGTCGGCACACACACCCACGTGCCCACCGCCGACCACCAGATCCTGTCAGGCGGCACCGCCTACATGACCGATGCCGGCATGACCGGCGATTACGATTCCATCATCGGCATGCAGAAGGAAGAGCCGCTGCGCCGGTTCACCTCGGGGATTCCCTCAGGGCGTTTCGAGCCAGCCGTGGGGACGGCGACGCTGAGCGCCGTCGCCGTGGAGACGGATGACACGACCGGCCTCGCATTGCGGATCGCGCCGGTGCGCGTCGGCGGCAGGCTCGAGCCGACCACGCCGAAGTTCTGGTTGAGTTAGGGCGCGTACTCATAAGCTTGCGCTACAACTTCGTATGAGGTCTGCGTGCCTCCGCAGTGACCAGGCCTCAGCGCGTGGATCGTCGAGGAGCGTCTGCCAATATTCCGGCGGCAGATCGGCGTCCGTGAAATTGAAATGGCGGCTACACTTCGCTCTCCGCCTTACGATTTCGCTCACGCGCGGATGGAGCCTGACAGGCGTGCTTCCCTAATGCAAATTTGTCCGCTCCTATTGACTCGCCTCGCGAATGGGCAAATCCTTCCAACAACGCAATTGCCATCGCCAATTTCAGCACTACGAACTTCGGCGCCTCGGACTTTATCGGCGCTATCCGACTCAATTTTCTGAATAGAAACGGAGGGGCCGATGCGCGCGCTCGCCTTGAGAACCGTCTCTCTTCTTACCCTCACTATCCTGGGCTCGATCTCTGCCACGCCTGCCGCACGCGCGGAGGACGGGACCGACGAGCAGTTTGGCAAGGTTCACTTCCAGACCTCCTGCAACGAATTGGCGCAGCGCCGCTTTGACCGCGGGATGCGCTATCAGCACTCGTTCTGGTACCGGCCCGCGAAAGAGATTTTCGAAGAGACGTTGCAGGCCGATCCGGATTGCGCGATCGCCTATTGGGGCATTGCCCTGAGCCTGCTGTATAATCCGCATTTTCCCGCGCCGAAGGAAAACCTCACCGGGGGCCTCGCCGCGCTGCAGAAGGCCAAAGCACTCGACGCCAAGAGCGAACGCGAACGCGACTATATCGATGCGCTGCTGGCCTTCTATTCGGGCGACGAAAAGACGACGTTTGGCCAACGCGCGCAGGCCTATCTCAAGGCAACCGAAGCCGTGGCCGCGCGCTATCCCGATGATGACGAGGCGCAGATCGCCTACGCCATTACGCTGAATGTCACGGCGTCACCAAACGACAAGACCTATGCTAACCAGCTCAAGGGCGCTGCCATCCTGGAGCCGATCTTCAAGCGGCAGCCGCGCCACCCCGGCGTCGCGCATTACCTGATCCACCTCTACGACTATCCGGCGATCGCCGAGCAAGGTCTCGACGCTGCCAAGCGCTATTCCGAGATCGCGCCGGCGGCGCCGCACGCTTTGCATATGCCGTCGCACATCTTCACGCGCGTCGGCTACTGGAACGAATCCATCGAGGCCAATAGCCGTTCCGCCAAGGCTGCCAAGGAGGGCAAGGACCCCAGCGAGCAACTGCATGCCGACGACTATATGGTCTACGCCCTGCTCCAGCTTGCGCAGGACAGCCGAGCTCGCGACGTCATCGCGGACATGGTTGCGACCACGGGTTATGCGCCGGCCGTCCGCGCCGGTCCCTACGCGATAGCGGCCAGCCAGGCGCGCTATATGGTCGAGCGCGGCGATTGGAAGGGCGCCGCCGCGCTGAAGGTTGAGCCGAGCCGGTTTGCCTATGTCGATGCGATCACCTATTTCGCCCGCGCCCTTGGCGCCGCGCGCTCCGGCAATGCAGACGCAGCAACGGCTGATATCACCAAGCTGGCGGAGCTGCGGGACAAGCTGCAGCAGGACAAGGATGCGTATTGGGCCGAGATCGTCGACATTCAGCGGCAGGTCGCCACAGCCTGGCAGCTCAATGCCCAGGGAAAACAGGCGGACGCGTTGGAAGCGATGCGCCTTGCCGCCGACGCCGAAGACAAGACCGAAAAATCCATCGTGACGCCGGGACCGCTTGCTCCGGCACGCGAGCTTTACGGCACCATGCTGCTCGAACGCGGCATGGCGACGGAGGCATTGGCCGCGTTCGAAAGCACCATGCGCAAGGAGCCGAACCGCTTTGGCGCGACGATCGGCGCCGCTCACGCCGCCGAGAAAGCGGGTGACGCCGTGAAGGCACGTCAGTACTACGCGAAAGTCGTCGACATGGCGCGCAATGGCGACTCCTCGCGGGAGGACCTCGCGGCCGCACGAAAGTTCATGGCTCAGAACTAGCAAAAGTGCCGTGGCAGCTTCCATGCGCCTGACAAGCAAATTCGTTGCGATCGGCGCAGCCACCGCACTGCTCTGCGCAGTCGCTGCGGTCTGGACATTGCGATCCGGCGAACCGGTACGCGCTACAGCGGCACTCGGCGAGGTCCGCCCTGTGTGGTCAGAAGCCGACTGGCCTTTCGGCGCAGATCCCTGGGGGAAAGGAAAGGCATTCCGCTGCAAAGCCGAGGATTGCGGCGGCGAGGTCCAGCTCTACGTTCGCGCCAAGCTCGGGTTTTGCAATTGCGCCACCGGCGTCGCCGACGATGACGACCTCGATAAAATGGGCGACCTGGCGCTGATTGGCAAGGCAACGCCGATCGGTGCCGGTCGAGAGATCATCGTCGGTCCGATGCGCGGCCGCAGCCGGCCCTATCGCGTCGAGGGAAATCGCAACGCGCTCTCACTCGCCTTCAATCAGCGCTGCGACATGGTGGCCGCCACGGCTTTGGTTGGATCGGGCGCGCCCGCGTCACTGGAACCGGCGGTGCTGGCGTTCCTCAATAGCGACCGCATGTTGAAATGGGCCGAGATCGCGCTTGGCTTGTGAGGGCTCTCCGCGCGAGATGAATGGGGTCGCAGCCGGCTACGCGGCCTTCTCCCACGAGGCAGCAAGAGGCGCAAATGCGCGATTTCGGAATAATCGCATTATGCCCCTGTTTTGCCCGACGCGTCAACCGCGTCGCCACTTCTTCGGGCCTGTTCGCGTAAGCCTTTGATTTCGCCGGTCCCGGCTACTGTGCATGGGGTTGTTTTTCAGCCTTTGATTTGAGGGCACCGGAGCGCCGTCGCGCAGGGCGCCTCGCGGGCCGTCAGCTCTGGCGAAAACCCATCCGGAAGGCGCCCCAGTGCTTGCCGCGAACCATGATCGGCGAGGACAGATCCTTCATCAGCACGAACTGCCCGCCGCCCATGTCGCGGCGGTAGGTCTGGAGCAGGAACGGCTTGGTGTTGGCCGCGACCTTCTTCACCGCGCGATCGGTGAACAGGCGGCGATTGCGGCAATTGGCGTTATTCCAGACCGGGTCCTTGCCCTGCGGCAGACGGTAGTTCGGATTATGGGTCGGCAGATAGCCGCCCTTGGCCCAGGCGACGCAGAACACGATGCGGGGATCGGATTTCTGAATCGGGTCCTGGATCGCGGGCAGCACGCGATCGGTGAACGCGACGTATTTGGTGAGGTATTGTTTCGGATCGGTGCCGGGAATTTCGCGGTACGTCTCGTCCATGAGCTGGTCGAGCGTGATATCGCCGCGATCGATCGCGGCTTCGAACTCGGCGGAGATTCGCTTGGCGGTCTCGATGACGACGCGGATCAGCGGCGCGTCCGACGTCTCCACCCCGCTGTCGGCGATCAGCGCGATCAGGCCTTCGGAAGTGTCGAGCAGCTTTGCAACCCGCTCGTCGGCGTTCTTGAGATCGCGCGAGGACAGATCGACGCCCTTGGCGAGCTCGTTGAGCTCGCTGATGACGGTGTCGCAATGTCCGAGATTGGAGGTCGCCGCGCGTGTGACGCTGTCGATCTCCGCTTCCACGGAGGCAAAACCCTGCTGGACGCGTGAGATGATGCCGGAGATCTGCTGGGCGCCTTCGCCGGCGGTCTTGGCGCGCTGCGAGGCGTCGCTGCTCTCGCCGATCAGGCCCTCGATCTGGCCGTCGAGGTCGCGCACGGTGTCGGAGATCTGATGCGTGGCCTGACGGGTGGCTTCCGCGAGGTTCTTCACTTCGCTGGCGACCACGGCGAAGCCGCGGCCGGCATTGCCGGCGCGCGCCGCTTCGATCGTGGCGTTCAGCGCGAGCAGATTGGTCTGTTTCGCGATCGCCTCGATCGAGCCGGACACCTTCGCGACCTGTGCCAGCGCCGAGCCGACCGCGCTCAAGCGTGCTTCGATACGCTCCACCGCGGCGACGAGCTCGGAAATGTGGCTGACAGCGGTGTCGACCGCGCTGCGCGACTGCACGATCTCGCCGACCGCCGCGGACGTCGTCGTCTGCACCGCCTGCGATGCATTGGCGATGTCGTGATTGGCCGAGACCATCGTCTCGGCCGTCTTCTGGAGGTGGTGGAACCGTTCCGACTGGTTCGCGACGCGGTTTGCAACTTCCTGGACGTTGCCGGCGATGTCGGCGAGCTCCACGCCGAGGCCGCCAATGCGATCGGCGAGCTGGTCGATCAGCCGTTCGGCCAGCGTCCGGTTGGAGCCGGTGTCCATGACTGCAACTTGTGCGACGGACATGTTCGATGAATCCTCCAGTCAGAGCCGTTCGCCGGCTCGCGGCGGCATTCCCATTCCAATGATCACTTTAAGGGATGATTCGCCGCCGCCGTCTTGCCTGAGCGTGCACGAGGGCCAATTCGCCTTAATTCTTTGGTTGGAGCATGGTCTTGTAGAAAGACGGCTGCACAACTTTTCCGATCATGCCCTAGAGCTTGTAAGCAGTGCGGAATCCACCCCAGTGCCGGCCCTGCACGCGGATCGGGACGTCGATCTCCCGCATCATCACCGTGTTCCCGTTGCCCATGTCGCGCGCATAGCTCTGGACCAGGTACGAGCGCAGGTTGCGCGCCGCGGCCAATCCGGCCGGATCGTTGAATATCCGCCGGTTGCGGCTGTTGGCCGTGTTCCAGGCGACATCGCCCGGCCGCTGCGGATGCGAATAGATCTTGTTGTGTACCGGCAGGAAGCCGTTGCGGTCGACCATGGCGCAGAACGCCATGCGCGGCTCCTTCGCCAGAAAGGCTTCCTGGAACGGCGGCAGTGCGCGGTCGGCCCAGTCCAGATATTTTGTGCGATATTGCTGCGGATTGGTCCCGGCAATTTCCACATAATCGGTGTCGAAGAGCTCGTCGATGCTGACCTCGCCGCGCGCGACCGCCTGCTCGAATATCCTGGTCAGCGTGTTGCCGGCTTCCATGGCGCGGGTGACGAACTCCGTGTTCTCCTCATGGATCGACCACAGCCTGTCTTCGATCTTCTCGCGGAGCTCGGTATTGGGATTGACGAATTGCGCGCGGGCGCCGGCCTTGGATTGCTCGACCACGCGCAGGCGGCAGGCGCCGACGTGTTCGAGGATGCCTTCGATCAGCGCTTGCGGCGCAAGCCGGCCTGCTGCGTCTGCGCCGCCGATCAGCACGCCCTCCATCGCGATTTCATAGACCGGCATCACGCCGCGCGCGGTTTCGAACTTGAGATGGCAGGGCAAGCGCTCGGTCTTGCGGTGGTCGTCGTGCTCGCTCTGGCGGAGCAGCACGGCGCAGCGCGATTTCAGCTTCTGCGCGAAGGTGGTCACGGCGCGGCCGGCGCTGGCGACATTCTCGCCATGGGTCTCGGCCGCCTTGGTCGCGGCATCGATCTCGGCCGCGCTCTCGCCGACCGAGACGATGAATTCCGACGCGCTTGTCGCATTGCCGGAGACTTCGCTGGTGGTGGCGTTCTGCTCGGCGACCGCGCCGTTGACGGTCGCGAACACCGGGCGGATCGCCTCGATCGCCTGCGAGATGCGATGCACCGCATCCGCGGAGCCGGCGGCGTCGCGCTGGAGCGCGTCGATCTTCCGGGTGATCTCTTCGGTCGCGCTCTGAGTCTGCACCGCGAGGGCCTTGACCTCGGTGGCGACGACCGCGAAGCCTTTTCCCGCAGCGCCGGCACGGGCGGCTTCGATGGTCGAGTTGAGCGCGAGCAGCGTCGTCTGCCGCGCGATCTGCGCGATCAGATTGACGACATTGCCGATGGCGGCGGACGATTCGCGCAAGCGGTCGACGTTGGCGCGGGCTTCCTGCGCCGCGGCGCTGGCCTCGTCGGCGAGCTTGCCAGCTTCGCGGACCTGCGCCCCGATTCCCAGCGCGGACTGCGTGAACTTGTCGGCGGCATGGGCGAAGGTGGAGGCGGTCGATTGCGCCGCGTTGGTGCGGCCGGTCAGGGCGTCGGTGCGGTCGCGAATGGCGGCAAGGGTTGCGGCGGTCGCCTCGGCGCCGCCGGCCACCGAATTGGCGGCGCGCTCGAGCTGGCGGATCATGGCGCCCAGCTCGAGTTCCAGCAATTCCAGGATCTCCCTGGCGGAATCGCCGTCCGTGGCGGGGACGGGCTCGAAATTGGCCACCGGCTGCGGAGCTGCCGCGGGCGCAGCCATCTCCGGCAGACGCTTCCGAAATAGTCCGAACGCCATCACGTCTCTCTTGTCGGGGAACGGGCGGACGCTATTTTCGCAGGCCGAAATGAAATCAGGGTTAACAATGCCCGACCTCTAGGCACGGACCATTACGGTGGCTACCTCTACAGTGCTACCTTAAAGTACCAGAGCCCTTTGATTCCGGTGGGTTGGCGGCCTATAAGGCCGCGCTTCCCACCCCATCGGCGAACGATTCCAAAGACCATTCAAGAGACCACGCATGGCCGGACATTCCCAATTCAAGAACATCATGCACCGCAAGGGGCGGCAGGATGCCCAGAAGTCGAAGCTGTTCGGCAAGCTGGCGCGGGAAATCACCGTCGCGGCCAAGCTCGGCACCCCTGACCCCGCCATGAACCCGCGCCTGCGCGCCGCCGTGATCGCCGCGCGCCAGGAGAACATGCCGAAGGACAATATCGAGCGCGCCATCAAGAAGGCGCTCGGCAGCGACGGCGAGAACTATGACGAAATCCGCTACGAGGGCTACGGCCCCGGTGGCGTCGCCGTCATCGTCGAGGCGCTGACCGACAACCGCAACCGCGCCGCTTCCGACATCCGCTCCTTCTTCACCAAGTCCGGCGGCAATCTCGGCGAAACCGGCTCGGTCTCGTTCATGTTCGACCGCACCGGCATCATCGAATACGACCGCAGCGTCGCCTCCGACGACGCCGTGCTGGACGCCGCGATCGAGGCCGGCGCCGACGACGTGATCTCGAGCGAGAGCGGCCACGAGATCTACGCCTCGACCGAAGGCTACCGCGACGTCGCCAAGGCGCTGGAAGCCAAGTTCGGCGAGCCGCGCAAGGCAGCGCTGATCTGGAAGCCGCAGAACACGGTCGCGGTCGACGATGAGACCGGCGAGAAGCTCTTGAAGCTGATGGACCTGCTGAACGAGCACGACGACGTCCAGAACGTCTACGCCAATTTCGAGGTGTCGGACGCGCTTATGGCGAAGATGGGTGGGTAGGGGCCGTTCGTCTGCCCCGTGCTCCGCTGTCGTCGCCCGGCTTGACCGGGCGACCCAGTATTCCAGAGACGTTCGAAGGATACGGAGAAGCTGCGGCGTACTGGATACCCCGCTTTCGCGGGGTATGACGACGGAATGCAGGGCGGGCACCTTCCGACCATCACCACACCCCACTTCCCCTGTTACTTCCGTTCTGTTTCTGTTTCCCTCAGTCCGGCCAGCCGCTATCACTGGCCCATGACTGCGCTTCCGATTCGTGGCCCCGTTCGCATCATCGGCATCGACCCCGGCCTGCGCCGCACCGGCTGGGGCGTGATCGAGGCTGAGGGCAATCGCTTGATCTACGTCGCCTGCGGTTCGGTGGAACCGCCGGACGATTTGCCGCTGTCGAGCCGTCTGCTCGCGATTCATGAGGGGCTCGCTTCCGTTCTGTCCGATCACAAGCCGATGGAGGCCGCGGTCGAGCAGACTTTTGTGAATAAGGACGGCGTCGCGACGCTGAAGCTCGGCCAGGCCCGCGGCGTTGCCATGCTGGCGCCCGCGATGTTCGGCATCAGTGTCGCCGAATATGCGCCGAACCAGGTCAAGAAGACGGTGGTCGGCGCCGGTCACGCCGACAAGCAACAGATCGCGATGATGCTCAAGATTTTGCTGCCCAAAGCCGAGCCGCCGTCGGCAGACGCCGCCGACGCACTCGCCATCGCCATCACCCACGCCCATCACCGCCAGAGCACCGCGCTCAGGCTGAAGGTGGTGGGGATATGATTGGCAAGCTCAAGGGCCTGATCGATTCCTACGGCGAGGATTTCGTCATCCTCGACGTCGGCGGCGTTGGCTATCAGGTGCACTGCTCGTCGCGCACCTTGCAGCATCTGCCGTCGCCGGGCGAAGCGGCCGTGCTGTCGATCGAGACCTATGTCCGCGAGGATCAGATCAAACTATTCGGCTTCCGCACCGATCAGGAGCGCGAATGGTTCCGGTTGTTGCAGACCGTGCAGGGCGTCGGCGCCAAGGTCGCGCTCGCGGTGCTCGGCACCTTGTCGCCGGCCGATCTCGCCAATGCCATTGCGCTACGCGACAAGGCGGCGGTGTCGCGGACGCCCGGCGTCGGCCCCAAGGTCGCCGAGCGCATCGTCACCGAATTGAAGGACAAGGCGCCTGCCTTCGCCAATGTCGATCCGGCCGTCGTGCATCTCGCCGGCGCCGTCGACGACCAGCGCGCGCCGCGCCCCGTGGCGGATGCGATCTCGGCGCTCGTCAATCTCGGCTACGGCCAGCCGCAGGCAGCTGCGGCGATTGCGTCCGCGTCGCGCAGTGCCGGTGAAGGCGCTGAGACGGCGCAGCTCATTCGCCTCGGCCTGAAGGAATTGGCGAAGTGAGCGCGTCAATGGTTAGTCTCGTAGGGTGGGCAAAGCGCAGCGTGCCCACCACCTTTGGAGCGATTGGAAACATGGTGGGCACGGCGCGAAGGGCGCCTTTGCCCACCCTACGATCTGATGGAGTTCGCTGAGTGAGCGACCCCAAGGCCAACCGCATGCTCTCGCCCGAGCGCCGCAGCGACGATGTCGGCGACACCGCGCTGCGCCCACAATCGCTGTCCGACTTCGTCGGCCAGCAGCAGGCGCGCAAGAATCTCTCGATTTTCATCGAAGCCGCCCGCAAGCGCGGCGAGGCGCTGGATCATGTGCTGTTCGTCGGCCCGCCCGGCCTCGGCAAGACCACGCTGGCGCAGATCGTGGCCAAGGAGCTCGGCGTCGGCTTTCGCGCCACGTCAGGTCCCGTGATCGCCAAGGCCGGCGATCTCGCTGCGCTGCTCACCAATCTCGAAGAGCGCGACGTGCTCTTCATCGACGAAATCCATCGCCTCAGCCCGGCGGTGGAAGAGGTGCTCTATCCCGCGATGGAGGACTTTCAGCTCGACCTCATCATCGGCGAGGGGCCGGCCGCGCGCTCGGTCAAGATCGAGCTGTCGAAATTCACCCTCGTCGGCGCTACCACGCGCGCCGGCCTTCTCACCAATCCCTTGCGCGACCGCTTCGGTATTCCGGTCCGGCTCAATTTCTATACGATCGAGGAGTTGGAGAGCATCGTCAGCCGCGGCGCGCGCGTGCTCAATGTCGGCATGAGCGCGGACGGCGCCAACGAGATCGCGCGCCGCGCCCGCGGCACGCCGCGTATCGCGGGCCGACTGCTCCGCCGCGTGCGCGATTTTGCTTCGGCCGCTGATGCCGACAAGATCGACCGCAAGATCGCCGACCATGCACTTAGCGCGCTCGAAGTCGACGCCGCGGGCTTGGATGCCATGGACCGCCGCTATCTCACGACCATCGCGCTCAACTATGGCGGCGGGCCGGTCGGCGTCGAGACCATGGCCGCTGCCTTGTCCGAGCCGCGCGATGCGATCGAGGACATCATCGAGCCCTATCTGATCCAGTGCGGCTATCTCCAGCGCACCCCGCGCGGCCGTCTGCTTACCTCGCACGCGTTCCGCCATCTCGGTCTTGCCGAACCCTCGCGCGATGCGGCCCAGTTCGGCTTGTTCGGCACCGACCAGGCCGAGGACGACTGACTGCCTGAGACGGTGAACCCACCGGTTCAATCCCATCACTAATCCGAACGCGCGGCGAACGGCATCGCCGCTCACGCACACGGCTTGGAGTGGGAAGCAATGGGGCCGACGAACGACACCGGATTGCTCGAGGTCATCGCGGCCGCGCCGCGATCGGGTCGACCTCATCCTGAAGATCTTGAAGATCGAAGCCAATCCGGTGCTGCTATCCCTGCTCGCCGCGGGTCCCCTCGAAGACGTGATCAGCGCGGGGACGATCGACCGCATCGAGCGTGAGGCGCGTGTCAATGAACGTTTTCGCGATCTGCTCGGCGGCGTCTGGTACTACCGCGCGCCCGATGACGTGAGGACGCGGCTGGATGCGCTGATTGGCGAGAGCCGCTGGTAATTTCTGTGCAGGCGTCTGCACCAGGATGCAGACGGTCTGCACGAACGCACCCCAATTCCGCTTCAATCGGGTCGCATCGAGAAGCAGCATCACCATCGAGCGTCCATGATCACTCGCCGCCATCTCATCCGTTCCATTGGCGCCCTGTCCGCCCTCGGCGCCTCGACTGCGGCCTATGGTGTCGGCGTCGAGCCGATGCTGCGGCTCCGCGTTACCCGCTACCATCCGATGCCGCGGCAGTGGCCGGCGGATCTTCCGCTGAAGATCGCTGTCATCGCCGACATCCATGCCTGCGATCCCTGGATGCCGCTGGACAGGATCGAGGCCGTCGTCGACCGCACCAACGCGCTGAAGGCTGATATCATCGTGCTGCTCGGCGACTATGTCGCCGGCCTGCACCAGGTCACGCGTATCATCCCGTCGAGCGAATGGGCCAGAGTGCTGGCCGGCCTCAAGGCGCCGCTCGGCGTTCACGCCGTCATGGGCAACCACGATTATTGGGACGACAAGACCGTGCAGCGGGCCGGACTTGGCCCGACCATCGCGCATCGCGCACTGGAAGCAGCCGGCATCCCCGTCTACGAGAACGACGTCGTGCGCCTGACGAAGGACGGCCGACCGTTCTGGCTCGCCGGTCTCGGCGATCAGCTCGCGTTCCTGCCGGCGCGACGCTTCCGCAGCATGGTGCACTTCGGGGCCGACGATCTCAACGCGACGCTCGCCAAGGTCACGGACGACGCGCCAATCATCCTGCTCGCGCATGAACCTAACATCGCGCCGCGTGTGCCCGCGCGCGTCGCGCTGCAACTGTCCGGTCACACCCATGGCGGCCAGGTCCGCCTGCTCGGCTGGTCGCCGGCGGTTCCACCGCAGCATGGCATCCGGCTCGCCTATGGCCATGTCAGGCTGAAATGCGACGTCATCATCTCCGGCGGCCTCGGCTGCAGCATCATGCCGCTCCGCGTCGGCGTGCCGCCCGAGATCGTCGAGGTGACGCTGGGTAGGACGGGGCGGCCGGTTGTATCCTAGCTCAGCTTGCGCGGCCGGCGGAATTTGCGCAAAACGGGCCGGTTGCAGACAAGCGAAGAGGCTCGCGACGTGACAGCTCATCTCGACGGCGAGATCCGCGACGGCCGCCACCACATGCAGGTCCGTGTCTATTACGAGGACACGGATTTCTCTGACTTGCCATTATCGTAGTAGGCAAACGAACTGCTTTCTTCCGCCGTGCGGCGGCCTTCTGGGAAAAGCTTCTTGCCGTAAAGGGCAACGCTGTTGAGGTAGGGCGTATATTCGTAGGGCATTCGCTTGCGAACCGGATGAACCACGATGCAGTCAATCAAGTTGCGGAAGGCGACACGAGTTTCGATCGCCTTAGGATTGGTTTTGAGCGCTGTGACAAGCCTTCTAACCTCCAAACGGTATCGGTCACCGAATTTCGGGTGGTCGAAGGGGATGACATTTTCGCCGCCACCGCCCAGCAGCCGCATGCGCTCTTCTACGCTTTCCCGTTCCAAGTCACACTCATCGATCCGCTTGAGCAACTCATCCGGCTTCCGACGGCTATTTGCGATGGCATATGACAGACGTTCGATCTCGGTAGTCAACACGCGGCGCCGACGATCTAGCTTGGCGTATCCGCTGCTCTTGTTCCGATCGTTTTTGCGCTCCTCCTTCCAAGCATGCATTGCCTCTTCAATGGCTCTTGGCGAAAGCAATTTCACTTCGATCTTGGCGGAGGCATCTTCGAGCAAAACGTCCATGTCAAAGCTGCGGGTATGCTCGCAGGTGCCCCGCTGATGCGCGTTCGCGCATGCAGCGCGAGGTGCGCCATTACGGGAGGATTGAGCGATTCGCATATGGCCATTGCAGACCCCGCACCGGAGCACCCCGGCAAGCGGGTGCTCGTTATTACGCGGGATCACGATGCGACGCCGCGGCTTGCCTGTCGGCCCGAACATGTGCACGGCGCGCACGCTACGAACCTTCTGCGCTCGATCCCAGAGCACTTGCGGCACGATCCGCAGCTCGGGCTTTTTGACTATGATGTGCCGTTCCTCCGGATTGCGGCGCTTCTGCTTCTTCTGCGTTTCCGGGTTGATAATCGTCGAGCGAACGTTCCAATGTATCTCGCCGATGTATAGATCGTTACCGATAATGCCGCGACCATGCCGACCGCCCGTGATGCACTGATGATTCCAGGTGGTGCGTCCCGCCTTGTTCTTGTGACGAATTGCCCCTGGTGAGGGCACGCCTTCGCGGGTGAGATCAGCGGCGATACTTCGAGTCGAGCGGCCAGCCGCATATTCGGTGAAGATGCGGAGCACAACCTTCGCTTCGTCCTCATCGATCGTCCGCTCGCCGGGCGCGCCTGGTTTCGGCCGATACCCATAGGCGTATGAGCCAGGAATTCTTCCGTTAGTAACAGCGTTGTCATGGCCGCGCCGAACCTTCTCGGCGAGCTGCGGCTTGTAAATCGTATTGTAGAGACTTGCGATGCTGATGTCCGTGGCTGTCGCATAGACGCCTTTCTGATCCATTAACTCAACGCCATTGAACTCGAAAACCTGCTTGAGACGCTGGATAGTTGCGGGATCGCGCGACAAGCGGTCAAAGTGCTCTACGACGACCACGTCAAAGTCATGTTTTCGCACACCGTTGAGCAAGCGCTGATAGCCGTCCCGTGCACCTTCGGTAAGGCCAGATTTTGCGGCATCCACAAACTCCCCGATAATATCGAGGTTGTTGCGCAATGCGACCTTCCGGCAGAGCAATAGCTGACCGTCAATCGAGGTCGCCTTTTGCATGTCGCTGGAATAGCGGGCGTATAGTACGGCCGTTTTCTTGGATGACCTTGTCGTCATGCCGGTCCTCTATCGGCTGCTGCCGAGCCGTCATTTTCATCCCGTGCGATCTGGCGTCCGATGGCGCGCGCCAGCTCAAACCAGATTTCCTCATTGTCGGGATTATCCCAGCTCTGAGGATGGGAGGGGTCAAGCGCTCGAATGATCGCCCGTTGTTCTCGGAGCGATCGGGTGCGGGTACGCATTTGCAAACTCGCCAGCAGAAGCTAACGTAAATTTCCGCGCTGCGCCACAGCCAAGCCGCAGTGATTGCTCGCAGCGCTTCCCTCATCCTGACTTCCGCGGCATCGAATGAAAATGAAATTCTTCAAGTGTCGCAGCGCGCGTGAGGGCATTCCTGGCGATCAGGCGCGTAGTCGGGAGCAGATTTGCTAAGCAAAGCGGAGTAAAAATACTTGCGGGTGACGGTGGCGTAAGTCTGTTGTTCGGTGCCGTGCCTAGCGGAGCCGTTCTCAGGCCACGCGGCCTCTCGTAGTGGCTGCTGCGAAACGTCGGCTCGTCCACTGGCTGCTGGTGGTGAATTGTAGACCTTAAGACCGAAGCACTGCGCGGGGGCCCGTCCGGCATCTGACGCCAATGGATCCATTCGATACTTGGCAACTAGATAGGGCTATTCAACGATCCGGGGGTGCCGGGGCCGCGCGTAATGCGAGCCCAGAATAACGTGGTAGAAAGATTGCAAGAGCAAACAAAAACCCCGGCATTGCTGCCGGGGTTCTCGCGTTTGGTGGTCCGCGTGATGCGGCTGGATCAGAAGTCCATGCCACCCATGCCGCCCATGCCGCCGCCAGGAGGCATCGCAGGGCCGCCGGCGTTCTTCTTCGGCAGCTCGGCAACCATCGCTTCCGTTGTGATCAGCAGCGCCGCCACCGAGGAGGCGTTCTGGACTGCGGTGCGCACGACCTTGGTCGGGTCGATGATGCCCTTGGAGACCAGGTTGCTGTATTCGCCTGTCTGCGCATCGAAGCCGTAAGAGTACTGATCCTTCTCCAAGACTTTGCCGACCACGACCGAGCCGTCTTCACCGGCGTTGAGCGCGATCTGACGGGCCGGCCAGGACAACGCCTTGCGTACGATCTCGACGCCGGTCTTCTGGTCGTCGTTCTTGGTGCGCAGGCCCTTGAGCGCGTCGGCGGCACGGAGCAGGGCGACGCCGCCGCCCGGGACGATGCCTTCCTCGACAGCCGCGCGGGTCGCGTGCATCGCGTCATCAACGCGATCCTTGCGCTCCCTCACCTCGACCTCGGTCGCGCCGCCGACGCGGATCACCGCGACGCCGCCGGCGAGCTTGGCGAGACGCTCCTGCAGCTTCTCACGGTCGTAGTCCGAGGTGGTTTCCTCGATCTGCGCCTTGATCTGGGCCACGCGCGCCTCGATGTCGGCCTTCTTGCCGGCGCCGTTGACGATCGTGGTGTTCTCCTTGTCGATCATCACCTTCTTGGCGCGACCGAGCATGTTGAGCGTGACGTTCTCGAGCTTGATGCCGAGATCTTCCGAGATCGCCTGGCCGCCGGTCAGGATCGCGATGTCCTGCAGCATGGCCTTGCGGCGATCGCCGAAGCCGGGAGCCTTGACGGCCGCGACCTTCAGGCCGCCACGCAGGCGGTTCACGACCAGGGTGGCGAGGGCTTCGCCTTCGACGTCCTCGGCGACGATGACCAGCGGCTTGCCGGTCTGCACCACGGCCTCGAGCAGCGGCAGCAGCTCGTTGAGCGAGGAGAGCTTCTTCTCGTTGATGAGGATGTAGGCGTCGTCCATCTCAACGCGCATTTTGTCGGCGTTGGTGACGAAGTAGGGCGAGATGTAGCCGCGGTCGAACTGCATGCCCTCGACGACGTCGAGCTCGGTCTCGAGCGACTTGGCTTCCTCGACGGTGATGACACCCTCGTTGCCGACCTTCTTCATGGCGTCGGCGAGGAACTTGCCGATCTCTTGGTCGCCGTTGGCCGAGATGGTGCCGACCTGGGCGATCTCGTCGTTCGAGGTGACCTTCTTCGAGTTCTTCTGGAGATCCGCAACGACGGCCTCGACCGCGAGGTCGATACCGCGCTTCAGGTCCATCGGGTTCATGCCGGCGGCAACGGCCTTGGCGCCCTCGCGGACGATCGCAGCCGCCAGCACGGTGGCGGTGGTGGTGCCGTCGCCGGCCGCGTCAGCGGACTTGGAGGCGACTTCGCGCACCATCTGGGCGCCCATGTTCTCGAACTTGTCCTCGAGCTCGATCTCCTTGGCGACGGTGACGCCGTCCTTGGTGATGCGCGGAGCGCCAAACGACTTGTCGAGCACGACGTTGCGGCCCTTCGGACCGAGAGTGACCTTCACCGCGTTGGCGAGGATGTCGACACCGCGCAGCATGCGGTCCCGCGCGTCTACGCCGAATTTGACTTCTTTGGCTGACATGACGATTTTCCCTGAGGTTCATTTCTTTCCACCCTTGGCGGGGCGCCCGGCAGGCGCTCTTCAGGGGTGAGTGGTGCGAGCGGTGGATTTAGGCGGCCTTCTTGCTGGAAGACACATCGGTGAGAACGCCCATGATGTCGCTCTCCTTCATGATCAACAGCTCCTGGCCGTCGATCTTGACCTCGGTGCCCGACCATTTGCCGAACAGGACGCGGTCGCCGACCTTCACGTCGATCGGGATCAACTTGCCAGCCTCATCGCGGCCGCCGGGGCCGATGGCGATGACTTCCCCCTGAGACGGCTTTTCCTTGGCAGTGTCGGGAATGATGATACCGCCAGCGGTCTTCTCTTCGGCGTCGATGCGCTTGACCACGACGCGGTCGTGAAGCGGACGGAATTTCATGCAGTCCTCCTAAGTATTTGCACGAGTTGATGATTTTAGGCTTGTTAGCAATCGCTGCCCGCGAGTGCTAGCGCGGGCGGAGCTGAAATAGGAAGAGTGTTTTTCGGGAGCAAGGGTCTGTAAGGGGTCCTGCTCCAACAAATACAGTACGGAACGGACAAATAATCTCAGTTCTTACACGACTGCGCCCTCTCGGGGGCGACGATCTACGTCAGTAATAAGCGCCGCATGTGTCCGCGCGGCTTCCTGGCCTCTTCTAGGACGGCTGCGAACAGTCATCCGGCAGGAATTCTATCAGTGGGCGGGCGGAAATCCCCGCCGGGTATGATCACGATGAAATATTTGGCACTCCATACCTCAGAACTGATCATCCGCGGACAGGGTTATCCTTGCCGTTGGTCAGCAGCAGCGACGGTTCACACTTCGGAGCTGTGCCTGATGCCGGCGCACAGTCCCGGACGTCCCGGGGCATCTAGGATTGCCCATCCCGGGCGGGCTACGGCAGCTTTTGCGAAGAACGTGAGGCTGGCCACTGAGGTCAGTGGCTCGTGACGGGGCCGCGCTCGTTCATACCTAAGCCCGTTCTGCGGCACGTGAGCGGGTCTTTTGCGAAAATGAAAGCGCATAAAGGACGGTCGCCGCGCCCTCGCGCAGCTCCTTCGGAAGCTGCGACCAGGCGATGTCGTGATCGTGTCAGAACTTGATCGCCTACCGCGGGTCCTTTCAAGGTGCTGAGCATTTTACCGAGATCAGAGTCCCGCCGCGATCACATCGTAAAGGCGCCGCCTACAAGTCACTGGCGGAGCCGTGGGCGGACAGCACGCACGAACTGGGAGAAGTGTTGGCGGCGCTGGTTGGCTACATCGCCCGCGAGACGCGGGGAGATAATTCGCGAACGAACGGCAGCGGAACGCGAACGGTCGACAGCGTGGCATGAAATTCTTTCGCCGGCTCAACAAAAGCAGAGCCATCTAACGGAGACGTGCAGGAAAAAACCTCAAGGCCATAGTACACGCCGTCAATGTGGCGCATCCACGATCTTGCGCCTGGAGCCGTAATCGTCCTGAGGCTTGCTCGTGCAACCGAAAAGCATAAACCCGGCTAAGCCGGGCGTCTTCGGACGGCTTGGATGGCCCTCGTCATGACCAGGTTAGCGTGCGGCGGCGTAAGCTCGGAGATGATAGTGAGGAGATCCCGCACGGCTCTGCTTCTGGTCGCGCTGCGCACCAAGGATGGCGTCGCGTCTCTGTCCGATCTGGTCCGGTCATCGCTGCGTTTGCGCCCCGATCGCATTCCGGTCGGGGAGGTGCGGGGCAGCGAAGCGTTGGAACTCCTCAAGGCCTGGGGCACCGGCCACCCCGGTGGGATCGGAACGATTCACGCCGGCACGGCGCTGGGTGCGCTCCGCCGCCTCGAACAGCTTAGCTGGGGGTGGCCTGACATACGAATATGCCGCGGTCACTGGAAGAAGTGGCGAAGGAGTCGTTGTCGAGACCGAGGCACAAGTGATCCGGCGCATCTTTCAGGAATACGTGGACGGCCGTACGCCTCGGGAAATCGCGCACGATCTCAACAACGAGAGGATACCACCTCCGCGGGGGACTATGCGCCTGGACATTGCGTAAAGCGGGCGGGACCGGAGGAGATCAGGCAGCTTAGCCGCGCAGATCTTGCTCGCTTGGTTGCAAATTCAGTCTTTGGACATGGAATCCGTCCGAGCCGCGATTCCGTGGGTTTCGGTCGCTTCTTCCTGCAGGCGCTGGGCGTCTCCAGCGTCGCCGAGTCCGTGGCACCCGAAGCTTTCGCCTTACCTGGCAGTTCCGCCAGTACCTAATCGAGCCAAGCGCGGATCCGGAACGATACCATGCGCTGCAGTTACAGCTTCCAAACGGCATCTTGCTCTATGGACCGCCAGGATACGGCAAGACCCACGCGGTGGAACGCTCGTCGCCGTCCTCAGGAGACCAACCTTCAGGTTTGACCTAGCAAACTCGGAGGCTCGGCGTTCGGACAAGCGAAGCGTAGCGCGCCGTCGCTGCTGATCCTGGAGGAGATCGATGCCTTTCGTCGGTGCGCGGACCCTTGTCACACGACCGAAAGGTGGAGGACCTGACGGAGATCCACCGGATGCTTATACCGGACAGTACAATCGTCTTGCCCTCGTAGCTGCTGAACGGATCCTGGCCAGATATGAGTAGCGTCCGAGTAATTCGTGTTTCGTAAACAACGAGTCGATGTCGTTACCGAGCTGATCGGCCTTGCGGTTGCGCGCGAGAGTCCGTCGGCGATTCGATCGATGTGGTCTTGTTCTTGGCTGTGAATAGGACGATGTGGCGAATCATGGCTGGCTAGGACTCGTGTGAGATGAAGGCTGATCGCAGGACTATCTTAATATCGTGCCAGCGATGGACGCCGCATGGTGCTCTGCGATTGCATTTTTGTCCCTCATAATGACGCTGGGAGGGCGAGGCGCTCAATGGTTTGAATGTGACGCGCAAGCAGATCGCAGGCTTGATCGATATTGCGCGATCGTAATGCTTGCAGAATCAAGCGGTGATCCTGATTGGAGCGCGGACGCCATCCGGCACTGCGCGCCATCGCGAACACCAGTCGCGAGTTTGCGAGTTGCAGTCCATCGAGGCAGGCGAGCAATCGAGGCATTGCGCAGGGCGCCACAAGGGCGTGGTGAAATGTGCGATTCGCGATCTCGAATTCCTGAATTGTCTCCGCGTTGTCTGCTTCGATCAGGGCCAGCTCAATCCGCGCCAGATGAGCCGACGTGAGTTTCGGCGCGGCATTCCGCAGCGCGACCACCTCTAGCGCGGCGCGCATCTCGGCGATCTCCTTCACCGACTTCGCGTCGAGCGATGCAACGCGCACGCCGCGGCGGGGGGCGGCAACAACGAGATGTTGTGCCTCCAGTTGCCGAAAAGCCTCCCGCACGGGGACGTGGCTCGAGTTGAATTCGCGCGCGATATGGTCCTGCCGCAGCGGTGCGTCTGGTTGTAGCGCGCCGCTGATAATGCGGTGGCCGATCGAATGCGCAATGCGTTGCGCAGTTGTCGTGTTGTCGCTCAAATTCATCATAGATTATCTATCAGAAAACATCGTGCGTGGCGGACAGACGTCAGTTAGCATACCTCAAGATGGAAGATCATAGATAATCATAAGGATTATCTATAGTTTGTAGAGGAGGCCTCGTGGCTCGGATGGTCCCAAGCGCGAAAACAGAATCGGACGACGGCTACATCGAACCCCTCCGCCACGACTGGACCCTTGGGGAGGCGGAGGCGCTCTACAACGCGCCATTCTCCGACCTGATGTTCCGCGCCCAGGCCGTTCACCGCCGCCGCTTTGATCCCAATCATCTGGAGACCGCGAGCCTTCTCAGCATCAAGACAGGCGGCTGCCCAGAGGATTGCGGTTATTGCTCGCAGAGCGCGCACTATGACACGGGGCTGAAAGCGACGCGGCTGATGGACAAGGCGGATGTGATCGCGGCGGCCGAGCGCGCGAAAGCGGCCGGCGCGACGCGGTTCTGCATGGCGGCGGCGTGGCGCAGTCCGAAGGACCGAGACCTAGACCAGGTCTGCGAGATGGTCAGCGCGGTGAAGGGTCTCGGAATGGAAACCTGCGTGACGCTCGGAATGCTGACCGCTCCTCAGGCGCAGCGTTTGCGTGAGGCCGGCCTCGACTTCTACAACCACAACGTCGATACCTCGCCCGAATTCTATGGCCAAATCATCACCACGCGGATCTTGCAGGATCGTATCGACACGCTCACAGAGGTGCGCGCGGCGGGCATCAAGGTCTGCTGCGGCGGCATCATCGGCATGGGGGAGCGCGTCGTGGACCGGCTAGGCATGCTGGTGCTGCTCGCCAATCTGCCGAGCCATCCGGAGAGCGTGCCGATCAATCTCTGGAACGAGGTCAAGGGCGTGCCGGTCATGGAAACCGCGGAACGGCCCGATCCAATCTCCCTCGCGCGTCTCGTCGCGGTCGCACGCATCCTGATGCCACAAAGCGTGGTGCGGCTGTCCGCCGGACGGCAATACATGAGCGACGAATTGCAGACGCTGTGCCTTCTCGCCGGCGCTAACTCGATCTTTATCGGCGACGCGCTCCTGACCACGCGCAACCCGCAGCGCGAGCGCGACGTGGAGTTGCTTGGGCGGCTCGGCATCAAATCCAGCCTCGACCAAGAGCAGCCGGTCAACACGCAATCTGCGCCGGCTAACGATAGCGTTCACAGCGATTGACGCCCAAACCGCGTCCGCCGACCTCGAGAGACGTTTTGAAGAATGTCAGGAAGAAGCGGGGCTTCGTGATTAGCGGCTGCCTGAGTGATTTGCGCAAGCACTCCTTCTACACGCGGGATTGATTAATGACTCCAACACGCGCGGACAAGGTGGCCACTTATCACGCCGCCTTGCGGGCCCTGAACGAGCAAGAGCGGCTGCGGCGCCTAGCGCCGCGTTCCGGCATTGATTTTGGATCGAACGACTATCTCGCGCTGGCGAGTGCGCCGCGCATGAAGAAGGCTGTGGCGGCGGCGCTGGAAGCCGGCACTCCAATCGGGGCCGGCGGGTCACGACTCCTGCGCGGAAATTGCGACGAGCACGAACGTCTCGAAGCGGAGGCCGCGCACCTTTTCGGAGCCGAGACGGCGCTGTTTTTCAGCGCCGGATATGTGGCGAATTTTGCCATCCTGACGACGCTGCCTCAACGGGGCGATCTGCTGGTACTCGATTCGCTCGTGCACGCGAGCATTCACGAAGGCGCACGGTCCGGACGAGCCGAGTTTCGCGAAAGCGCTCACAACGACCCGACGTCGGTCGAAAACACAATACGCGACTGGCGCGCGAAAGGCGGGACGGGCCGCGTCTGGATCGTGGCTGAAAGTCTATACAGCATGGACGGCGATTTCGCGCCGCTCAAGGAGCTTGTCGCAATCGCCGACAGGCATGATGCGTTTCTTTTGGTAGATGAAGCTCATGCCACTGGCGTGTACGGTGAGCAGGGAAAAGGGCTGACCGCCCCCTATGAAGGGCGCGAGAACCTGGTGGTCGTTCATACGTGCGGCAAGGCGTTGGGCGCCGCCGGTGCCCTCGTCACCGCAAGCAGAGTGCTGCGCGACTTCATGGTCAACCGTTGCCGTCCATTCATTTTTGCAACCGCCCCGTCGCCTTTGCTAGCTGTTGCCGTGCAGGAGGCGCTATCAATTTTGAAGGAGGAACCGGAACGGCAACAACGCCTGGCCAGCTTGGTCGCCTTCACACATCGGGAGATCCGCTTGCGCGGGGGCCGGAGTCCCTCCGTTTCCCAGATTGTCCCTTACATTGTCGGCGACAACGCGCGCGCCATGAAACTGGCATCGATGCTGCAGGCTCGCGGATTCGACGTTCGCGGAATCCGACCACCGACTGTGCCGGCGGGCACAGCTCGGCTGCGAATCTCCCTGACGCTGAATGTCGGAGAGAATGATGTGCGTGCGTTGCTCGATGCCTTGATGGAAGAAACCGGAAGCGAGGCAAGATGGCTCGGCGATTCGTAGTCACCGGCACCGACACTGAGGTCGGCAAGACGATCTTTTCCGCAGGACTCGTCGATTTTCTTGATGCCTATTATTGGAAACCTGTCCAGGCTGGCCTTCGAGGGGAGATCGATTCCCAGGTCGTTGAACGACTGGCTGAACTTCCCGACGATCGGATTGTGCCAGAGCGGTATCGTCTTGAAGCGCCAGCCTCACCACATCTCGCAGCAGAACTCGATCGCCTTCACATCGATGCCACCGCACTCAATGTACCGGACACCGGGGATCGTCCGCTCGTGATCGAAGGAGCAGGCGGGCTGATGGTACCGCTCAATCGCAACGAACTCTATATCGACGTCTTTGCACGATGGCGGCTGCCAGTCATTCTCTGCGCGCGCACTGCCCTCGGTACCATCAATCATTCGCTACTTTCGCTCGAGGCCTTGCACAATCGCAACATTGAAATTCGCGGTATCGCGTTCATCGGCGAAGAGAACGTCGACACCGAGAGCACCATTTGCAGGATCGGACAAGTGCGGAAGCTGGGCCGGCTGCCGTGCCTTGCTCCACTCACGGCCAACGCGCTTCGCGCGGCCTTCAAGGTCTCGTTCCATGGTGGCGATTTCGATTCATAATGTGCAAAGCAAAGTCGCGGATCTGGCATCCGTTTACCCAACATGCGCTGCAAGGCGAGATGATAAAGGTTTTGCGCGGCGAGGGTGCATATCTTTACACCGCGGATGACCGTCGCATCATCGATGCGATCGCGTCCTGGTGGGTTGTGACCCATGGCCATTGTCATCCATACATCGTGAGTGCCATTCAGAAGCAGGCGGAAAAGCTCAACCAGATCATCTTCGCGGGCCACACTCATGAACCCGCCGAAGAGGTTGCCTCCCTGCTTTTGAAACTTGCGCCCCGCGGCCTCGACTACGTCTTCTTCTCCGACAGCGGCTCGACCAGTGTGGAGGTCGCGCTAAAGTTCGCGCTCGGCTATTGGCGCAACATCGGCGAGTCGCGTTCACGCATCGTCGTGATGCAGCATTCCTATCATGGCGACACGGTGGGGACGATGTCGGTCGGCGCGCGTGGTGTGTTCAATGCGGCCTACGAACCTCTGCTGTTTGAGGTTACCTCAGTGCCGTTCCCGGCGCTGGGTCATGAACAGCCGACGCTCGACGCGCTCGAGGCCGCGTGTCGCAACGAAAATCCGGCTGCCTTCATCGTCGAACCCCTGATCCTGGGAGCTGGCGGGATGCTTATGTATCCTGCTTGGGTCCTAAATGAAATGAAACGGATCTGTGAGGCCTCAGGCGTCCTGTTCATTGCCGACGAGGTCATGACAGGCTGGGGGCGCACTGGAACATTATTCGCTTGCGAGCAGGCTGGTGTCACGCCCGACATTGCCTGCTATTCCAAGGGCCTCACGGGTGGCTCTCTTCCGCTTGCGGTGACGCTCTGCCGCGCGGACATTTTCGACGCACACTATTCGAAAGACCGAACCCGCACCTTCTTCCACTCCAGTTCTTACACGGCAAATCCGGTGGCGTGTGCCGCTGCCAAGGCGAACCTGGATCTCTGGTGCAACCATGAGACTTACGAGCGCGTGGCCTCCGTCGCTGCAATGCAGAAACAGAAAATCGAGCCATTTCGCGCGGACGCGCGCTTCGGGAATGTCCGTCAGACTGGTACTATCACAGCACTCGAGCTGAAGGCGTGCGACGAGGGCTACCTCGCCAATATCGGGCCGAGGCTGCAGGCGTTCTTTAGCGATCGAGATCTGCTGCTGCGCCCGCTTGGCAATACGATCTATGTCATGCCGCCGTATTGTGTCACGTCGGCGGACCTCGAGGAAATCTACGCTGCAATTAACGATGCAGCCGATGAGCTGGTCTAGAAGCAGGCCGGATCGGTCGTCGATCGCGACAGCCTGTCGGCGAATCTTCAGAAGCCATTGGCCACGCCCGCATGACCCAACACACCGGCCGAGAAAGTCTTCGTCTGGTGATCGCGCAACCAAAAGGAATTTCCATCCGTCGCCACGCCATTTTCGAGGAATCGATTTCTTTTTTTCTCCCCCGGTTGACAATTTTCTTCCACGCTCCCTAGGAAGTACTAGGTGCGTAAGGGCTCAACGGTGTTTCAAATGAGAAAAGTACTCTCTGCTAAGCAGTCGGCGAGTTGGTTGACATCAAAGCCTTGCCACTGCGCACCGCAGAATCGAACTGAGGTCGTCGACGCGATGGGGTCCAAATGAGCCACGTTTCGCAGCAGCCGGTCGAGCGCATCACGATTCCCATGCTGCAGCGCTGGAAGCAGGACAGCCGGCGTCTCGTCATGACGACTGCCTACGACGCGGTTGCGGCGCGCATCGCGGATCCTTCCGTCGACATCATTCTCGTTGGTGACAGTGTCGGTAACGTTTGCCTTGGATTTGAAAACACGCTCCCCGTAAGCGTGGCGATGATGAACCATCATCTGGAAGCCGTTGCACGCACCAGGCCTCGTGCTTTGCTCGTCGCCGATATGCCGTTTCTTAGCTTCCACCTCAGCGTCGAAGAAACCATACGCAATGCCGGCGGATTCCTGCAACGAGGCGCAGCCGCGGTGAAGCTCGAGGGCGGCGGCAAGCGTATCGAGATGGTACGTGCCCTTGTCGATTGCGAGATTCCCGTGATGGGTCATCTGGGTCTTATGCCCCAGAGCGTCAATGTCATGGGCGGCTTCAAGGTGCAGGGCCGGAAAGCGGACGAAGCGCTGCGGCTGCTCGATGATGCTCACCGTCTGCAGGAGGCCGGCTGTTTCGCTTTGGTGTTGGAAGGCATTCCGGCCGAGCTTGCTGCTCGAGCAACCGATTCCTTGACAATACCAACGATCGGAATCGGCGCCGGCCCGGACTGTTCAGGGCAGGTGCTCGTGTTTCACGATGTGCTGGGCCTGACCGAAGGTCATCGCCCCAAATTCGTTCGCGCCTATGCAGAAGGCTTCCAGCAGTTGCATGATGCGCTTTCGCGCTGGGCCGCGGATGTCCGCAGTGGTGCATTCCCGACAGCGCAAGAGTCCTATCGACTTCCTGAAGGTGTCGGCGAGGCAATTACCAACTGGGCGCCATCCAACCCAACCTGATGTAGAGCTCGACATGCAAACAATCACGACGGTCGCTGAGCTTCGCCGCACTCTCGCAAAATCCCGCAGTGCCGATCAACGGGTCGGATTCGTGCCGACAATGGGCTATCTCCACGATGGCCACCTGGCGCTGATCGCGGCGAGCCGGGCGCAATGCGACGTCACCGTCGTCAGCATCTTCGTCAACCCCACTCAGTTCGGACCAAACGAGGATCTCAGCACCTACCCGCGAGCCTTCTTGCGCGATGAGGGACTGTGCCGCGATGCCGGTGTTGCGATCCTCTTTGCGCCGGATGCACAGGAAGTCTATCCGAGCCATTTTGAGACCTTCGTTGAACCGGGCGACCTCGCGAAACCGCTGTGCGGAGCCTTCAGGCCTGGACATTTTCGCGGTGTCGCGACTGTCGTATGCAAGTTGTTCAACATGGTGCAGCCCGACGTCGTGTTTTTTGGCCAGAAGGATTTTCAGCAATGCGCAGTCGTGCGCCGCATGGCGGCCGATCTCAATCTTCCGATCGAGATCGTCACCGTACCAACCGTTCGCGAACAGGATGGGCTCGCGATGAGCAGTCGCAACCGGTATCTCAGCAAGGAAGAACGTCAGCGGGCCCTTGCGATCAATCGTGGACTATCCGCCGCGCTCGATGAATTTCGCGCAGGAGAGCGCAACGTAGAAAAGCTGATTGCGATCGCCAAGGGGCATTTAGAGGCAGTTGACCGAGTGCAGTATCTTGAACTTGTCGACGGTGACACGCTCAACACCGCCGACAGTCCACTGCGACGCCCCGCGGCGCTTTGTGCGGCAGCCTACGTCGGCTCGACCCGGCTGATCGACAACGTAATGCTGACGTGGCCGACTCCGTAGCGCAATACGTAGCCAAACCGTATGCAGCATATTGAGCTGGAAGAAGTGCTCAAGGCAACGTTTCCGACAGACGTGTCGACCTAATAGCAAAGGGCGAACTCCGAACCGACGTTGTTCAGCGAGTTAGCGATGCGATAGGGGATGCTTGCGGAATATTATGGGACCGAGAACTTTGCGTCTGGCAACGTCACAGGTTTCGCGCGGCTGCGACCAGCGACCGTTTCGACAAACCTTGGTATAGTGTTTTGCAGCCGATGCTATATTACCCACTTACCCTTGTACAGTTGAGCACCCGTCAGGTTCGTTTGTACTTTCGATGTCGAAACCTGGATCATTCGATCGACGGGTCGGCGCGAAGCCTGAACTGATAGCTTGCTAGAAGTCAGTGCGTTCCAATCAGGTGTGAGGACGAACATCTTGAGTCGGACCTTTGGCCGATTGCACGCAAAAAGACAGGGGCTTTATCTTAAGAAGGTGCCCACTATTCGAGATCGCGATCAGCGATCAGAACAGCGGAGCCAACATTCATTCAAGCGACGAAAATGGAGAAGCGGAGGATTGGGCACGCTATGCTCATGAACGTGTGAGCCCTTAGAGTAGCCGATAATGCTTCCCTCATACTACCGGCTTTAGCGCAGTTGCCGCATTGATGATCATTGCCGTAGCGCAAGTTGCTGGCGAATTTGCATCCCCCTTTTGAAATGCGAGTCGAGATGGCATTTACCGAGCTTTTCATCAAACGTCCGGTATTGTCTATCGTCGTCAGTTTCCTGATCTTGCTGATCGGCTTTCGCGCGGCCACCGTACTGCCGATCCGGCAGTATCCCAAGCTATCTAATACGGTCGTCAATATCACGACTTCCTATCCTGGCGCCTCCGCCGACATGATCCAGGGGTTCATCACCACTCCCCTGGAGCAGGCAGTCGCTTCCGCCGAGGGCGTCGACCACATCAGTTCCTCATCGGTGCTCGGTACCTCGACGATCCAAGTCTACATCAAGCTGAATTTCGATCCCAACGAGGCGCTCACCGAGGTTCTCTCCAAGGTCAATTCAGTCAAATATTTAATCCCGAAAGAATCAAACGATCCGGTCGTCACTAAGTCGACCGGTCAGGCCACCGCCGTCATGTATATCGCCTTCTCCAGCGAGGAACTGACGGCCAGCGCGATCACCGACTACCTCTCGCGCGTCGTGCAACCCGTTATGTCAACCGTCGACGGCGTCGCAGCGGCAGACATCCTGGGCGGCCAGAGTTTTGCGATGCGGCTATGGCTCGATCCAGCGAAAATGGCAGGGCACGGCGTGTCGCCGGCTGATGTTTCGGCTGCAATCGCCGCTAACAACTTCCAGGCCGCGGCCGGCCAGACCAAGGGCTATTTCACAATCTCTGATGTTACGGCAAACACCGATCTGCGGAGTGTCGATGACTTCAAGCGCATGATCGTCAAAGCCAATGACGGTGGCTTTGTGCGCATGGAGGACATTGCAGTAGTCGAGCTTGCTGCGCAGACCACAGACACCAGCGTCGCAATGAACGGCGAGCACGGGGTCTTTATCGGCGTTCGGGCGAGCCCGCAAGGCAATCCGCTAAACATAGTGCGAGGCGTTCGGGCGCTGTTTCCAGAAATGGAGCGTAACCTGCCGCCGTCACTGAGGATGAAAGTGGCCTACGACTTCACCAAATTCATTCAATCGTCGATCGATGAAGTGGAGAAGACGCTCATCGAGGCCGTCGTGGTCGTGGTGGTGGTAGTCTTCCTGTTCCTGGCCTCGCTGCGGTCGGTCATCATTCCCGTAGTCACTATTCCGTTGTCGCTCGTCGGTGTCTGCAGCATGATGCTGGCGCTGGGGTTTTCATTCAATCTCCTGACTCTCCTTGCGATGGTTCTCGCGATCGGTCTCGTGGTCGATGACGCGATCGTGGTGGTGGAGAACATTCATCGCCATTTAGAAGAAGGTGCGCTGCCCCTACAGGCTGCTACAAGGGGCGGGCGCGAGATCGTCGGCCCCGTTGTCTCCATGACGATTACCTTGGCTGCGGTATATGCCCCAATCGGATTTCTCGGCGGCCTCACCGGTGCGCTATTCCGCGAGTTCGCGTTTACGCTAGCGGGAGCGGTGATCGTGTCGGGCGTGATCGCTTTGACGCTGTCGCCGATGATGTGCTCGCTCTTCCTGAAACGCGCTGAGGAGGGGCGGTTTGCAAGACTTGTGAACCGCGGGTTCATCGCCATGACACGATGGTACGGCCGCAAGCTCGACCGCTCGCTCGACTATCGTCCGATTACCGGCCTGTTTGCGCTGACCATGCTGGGCCTCGTCGGCTTTCTCTATATGCATACTTCCAAGGAACTCGCACCCGAGGAGGATCAAGGTATCGTATTCGCTCTAACCAAGGCGCCGAAATACGCCAATATCGACTACCTCGACTATTACGGTACCAAGATCGAAAACGCGTTCCAGAAATTTCCCGAGACTGATTTGAGCTTCGTGCTCAACGGCGTTAGCGGCCAGCAGAGTGGCTTGGCCGGCATGTTGCTCAAGCCATGGGACGAGCGTAAGCGATCATCGATTGCGCTAAAGTCCCTTGTCCAGGCCGAGCTGTCAAAAATCGAAGGCATTAACGCGTTTGCCTTTAGCTTGCCGCCGCTTCCGGGCGGTTCGGATGGCCTACCAGTGCAGATGGTGATCAATTCGACGCTTGGCTTCCAATCCGTCTACGAGCAGATGTCGAAGCTGAAAGATGCCGCGCGGAAGAGCGGTCTGTTCATGGTGAGCGACTCCGACCTCGAGTTCAACCAGCCGGTGGTACGAGTCAAGGTGGATCGATCCAAGGCCAACGAGCTTGGCATCACCATGCAGACCATCGGTAACGCGCTCGCCACCTTACTTGGCGGAAACTACGTCAACCGCTTCAATTTACAGGGCCGCTCCTACCAGGTGATCCCGCAGGTCCCACGCGAGGAACGCCTGGCGCCGCAAGCCATCGGGAGCTATTATGTGAAGACAGCGACGGGCTCGATGCTCCCGCTGTCCACCGTTGTCTCCATCGAGACTGCGACCGATCCGAACGCGCTCACCCACTACAACCAGCTCAACTGCGCAACCTTTCAGGCCGTGCCGATGCCAGGCGTCACGATCGGTCAGGCTGTGGACTTCCTGGAAGCTGAGGCAAAGAAACTGCCCGCAGGCTTCAGCCACGACTTCCTCGCCGACGCCCGCCAATATGTGCACGAGGGTAACCAACTGGCGATTACGTTTGCATTTGCACTGATCATCATATTCTTGGTGCTTGCGGCGCAGTTCGAAAGTCTGCGCGATCCCCTCATCATCATGATCAGCGTCCCAATGGCAATCGTCGGCGCCTTGATCCCGCCATTCTTTGGCTGGGCGACGATGAACATCTACACCCAGATCGGACTGTTGACACTGGTCGGGTTGATTTCCAAGCACGGCATCCTGATGGTTGAGTTCGCCAATGAGCTGCAGCTCAAGGAGAGACTTGACCGTCGCTCGGCTATAGAGATGGCGGCGCGCGTCCGACTGCGTCCAATCTTGATGACCACGGCGGCAATGGTCACGGGCTTCATACCCTTGTTGACGGCAACGGGAGCTGGCGCCGCGAGCCGCTTCTCGATCGGGCTCGTGCTCGTCGCTGGCATGTCTGTCGGCACGCTGTTCACGCTCTTCGTGCTGCCGGCGGTCTACGTCGCGATCGCGTCCGATCACCGTGCCGATGCGAGCTCCGGCCGCGCGAAGATCGCCCCCGAGCTCGACCTCACCGGCGCTGCTGATGCCCAGCTGGCCAAGCAATGACGATAGAATCAATCTAGGTTCGCTCAGTGTGGTGAGCACCTGCGATCGCCTCACGCTCACTTGCGCATCGAGATCTTCACGCCCGTGGTGCCGAGCTTGCCGAGCATCAGGTGCACCGACACGATCATTCTGTCCCTGATCCTGCTGCAAGCTGCGGGTTGGCGCCGCCCTGTCGAAGCAAGCTGGCTGATCGGCCTGCCATTCGGGTCGATGCTGGGCATCCTCTATTCGGTGACGACTATCTCCGGCCCTCCCTTAGCGATGCTGTTTAACAACCAGGGCCTGGTTAAACACGAGTTTCGCGCCGGCCTAGCCCTGGTTCGCGTGGCGGAACCGAGCGTGACCGCCTTCGTCTATTATCAGCTCGGCTTGTTCCCGAAAGCGGCAGCTTGCTCTATGTTTTTATGCCCAGTGTTATGCTTGGCATCCCTCTGGGGTCCTACCTCATTCGCCGGCTTGATCCGGAGATATTTCGACGCATCTGCATGAGCTTTGATGCGGGCGTCGGTTTGTCACAGGTGCTGATCGAGCTCGATCTAGTGCAGAGCGCCTGGGCTTATAACGTGAGGGCGGCGGCGATACTGATGGATCTGTGCCTGCTACACTTGCTCCTTACCACCCACAGCCCGATTTGATAAGAGCGACGGGCTCGGCGAACTGCGGATATAAGCGCTTGAACGATGCCGGCGGGCACCTCGGTATCGAATGCGCGCGCGTCGTGGACCTGAGCGACGCCGCTCTCTTCCGCGGCGACAATGATGGCATGTAAATCTGGTTGATTGCTCTATGACAGCCCAGCGCACCGGCGCCGGGGAATTCGGGATCACAGGACAGCCCTAAACTTTTGGAGGTTGATCTTGTCGCCATGCCACTCGCCGTGGCTGTGGTTGCCGGCGGCAAGCGCGCCAGACAAACGGATCACTCGAGACACGGCACAGCGAGCGCGACGTGGGGAACCACCTAGCCGCCTGAAACCAGGAATAATCGAATATCAAAAGTATCGGGCCGACATTGACGGCTTGCGCGTGATAGCGGGCTTGTATTGATCTTGTGAGTGAGCGCCGTTACTCGTGATGAGAGCTCCCGATTTTACAAAAGCTGTCGGAAAACCTACGGCGTGTTCGCGCCAAGTACACAGTGGCGTCGGGCGCCGTTGGCTTTGCAGGCTTTGTAGGCTTTGCGACAAGGCCATAGTGAGCGTTGCGCCTCCAGCCGTCGCAGACCAGCAAAAACTATCACCCCATGGCTAGCTCATCCGGGAAAGTGGCCGAAACACCGCATCACGGGCTCGACGATCACCCCTACTTGTCGCTCGCCTAGTGACGTAGTCCAGTTTTTGTGACGGCATTGCATTTGCAGGGCTAGAGAATGTCAACTTGAGGCCATCATTGTCGATCGCGCCGCTTGCAGGCGACGCACGCAGGATGACGGGCGTCGCGCTCGCGAGCCCGTTCTCTCAGGAGCGCCCGTGATACCATCCGCTAATTGGTCTGCCGGCCTGCTTGGGACACGGCTCGCATTTTTTGTGGCCGGAGTCGGTCTCGCGGCCTGGGCGCCTTTGGTGCCACTCGCCAAGGAGCGGCTCGCGGTGGATGACCGCATGCTTGGTCTTCTGCTGCTCTGTCTCGGAACGGGATCCGTCATCGCTATGCTTTTGACCAGCGTGTCGAATGCGCGGTACGGCAGCAAGCCCATTATCCTCGCGGGTGGACTTGGACTCGCGATCACCCTGCCGTGGCTTGCAATTGCCGACACATCTCTCGGGCTCGGTGCCACGCTGTTTGCTTTCGGCGTTTCACTCGGCTCGATCGATGTAGCCATGAACATTCATGCGATTGAATTGGAGCGCGCCACCGGCCGTCCATTGATGTCTGGCTTCCACGCCCAGTACAGCATTGGGGAATTCACCGGCTCTGCCGCCGTGACGTCGTTACTCTCGCTGCAGCTTGGCCCGCTTTTTTCGACGTTGGTTTGTTCGGCGTTAATGACGATCGCGATTGTGTCGGCCTGGCCGGGGTTGCTCGCGACGGGTTCGAGGCAGCAGGGGCCATTGTTTGTCTTGCCCCATCGCAGTGTGTTGCTAATAGCTGTGCTCGCGGCTATCACCTTTCTTGTCGAAGGTGCAATGCTCGATTGGAGCGCTTTGCTTCTCGTTGAACGAGATCTTCTCGCGGAGGCGCACGGGGGCATTGGTTGTATGCTCTTCTCAATCGCAATGACCGCAGGGCGTCTCAGCGGAGATGCCGTGGTGGCGCGAATCGGCGACCGTGCCACATTGATGCTCGGGACTCTGCCGATCGTGACAGGCTTCTTGGCTGTGGTGGCCGCGCCCGTTGCGTTGATTGCTATGGCGGGGTTCCTGCTTATTGGATTGGGTATTTCAAATGTTGTACCCGTACTGTGTCGACGCGCCGGCAAACAGACAGTGATGCCAGCAGGCGTTGCGATCGCGGTCATCACGACAGCCGGCTACGCGGGTATACTCGTCGGGCCTGCCAGCATCGGGCTCGCCGCACACATGTTTGGCTTGCCCTTGGCGTTCGGGATGTTAGGCGCGCTCATGTCCATCGTTACGCTGTCGGCGAGGATAATGATGACAGACCATCGCTAAGCCGTTGGTCGAGAGGAAGGGGACACCAGCACGCTCCCGGCTAATGATCGTCCACCGGTCGGCGTCTAGCGGCTTAGAGTCGATGAGATCTCAACTTGATGGCAGCAGGTGTCGATGATGGCCATTCTCCTTTTCCTGCAAGTCGATTGGCGGCGTCATAGCTAGGATACACCGCGTCACTCGGGTTCTAGACGTCCAACTGAGCGCGTTGTTGACAATGAACGCTTGTCAACTGCGAAGCAAAATTGGTTGTTACGTGAGCGGCAAGTCCGCTAGGCTGGACGTTCACCGATGATCGATACGTAGGAGTGGTCCGTTATCGGGAACAGGCAGATCACTCTGCTGCCGTCCATCGCTGTCGGCGCGATACGCCCGGTATGCCAGCTGAATGCCGTCCTCAAGAGAGGTCGTGGCGCGCCAGCCGAGCCCGGACAGCCGCCCGATGTCGAGCAGCTTGCGCGGCGTGCCGTCCGGGCGCGACGTGTCGAAGCTGATCTCACCGCGAAAACCGACGGCGGCCGCGACCATGAGTGCTAGCTCGGCGATGCTGATGTCCTCACCGGTACCGATATTGACAACTTCCGGCGAGGAATAGGTCTTCATCAGATGGATGCAGGCGTCGGCGAGATCGTCGACATAGAGAAATTCGCGGCGGGGCGTGCCGGTGCCCCACACCACGACGTTGCCGCCGCCCGAAATCTTGGCCTCGTGAAAGCGGCGGATCAGCGCGGCGACGACGTGACTGTATTCGGGGTGATAGTTGTCGCCGGGGCCGTAGAGATTGGTCGGCATCACGCTGATGAAATCGGCGCCGTACTGGCTGCGATAGGCCTCGGCCATTTTGATGCCGGCGATCTTGGCGATGGCATAGGGTTCGTTGGTCGGCTCCAGCGGGCCGGTCAATATCGAATCCTCTCGCAGCGGCTGCGGCGCCAGGCGCGGATAGATGCAGGAGGAGCCGAAGAACATTAGCTTCTCGCATCTATTGGCATGGGCCGCTTGGATCACGTTGCTCGATATCGCCAGATTGTCGTGCAGAAACTCGGCGCGCAGCGTGTTGTTGGCGACGATGCCGCCGACCTTGGCGGCGGCGAGGAACACGGCCTGCGGCCGCTTCGCGGCAAACCAGGCATTTACCGCGGCCTGGTCGCGCAGGTCGACCTCGCTGCGCGACACCGTCAAGAGATCGGCCTGTTCGCGTGCCAGCCGGCGCATCAGCGCCGCGCCGACCATGCCGCGATGGCCGGCGACGAAAACCGTCTTGCCCTTCAGCTCAAACGCCGTGCTTGCCATTGGCTGCGTCCTGCCTGGCTTGGACGAGATCGCTGGCGACCATTTCCTTCACCAATTGCGAGAACGGCGTCTTCGGCGCCCAGCCGAGTTTCGCGCGCGCCTTGCTGGCGTCGCCGATCAGGAGATCAACCTCGGTCGGACGGAAATAGGCCGGATCGATCTGCACCAGGGTCTTGCCGGACGCCTTGTCGAGGCCGACCTCCTCGCCCCCCTTGCCGCGCCATTCGATGCTGCGCCCGACCTCGGCAAACGCCAGCTCGACGAACTCGCGGACCGACCGAGTCTCGCCGGTCGCGAGCACGAAGTCGCCGGGCTCGTCGACCTGCAGGATCCTGTGCATGCCCTCGACATAGTCGCGGGCATGGCCCCAGTCACGCTTGGCATCGAGATTGCCGAGATAGAGCGTGTCCTCGATCCCGACCTCGATGCGGGCGACGGCCCGGGTGATCTTGCGCGTCACGAAGGTCTCGCCGCGGACCGGGCTCTCATGGTTAAACAGGATGCCGTTGCTGGCGAATATACCATAGGCCTCACGGTAGTTCACTGTGATCCAATAGCCATAGAGCTTGGCGACGCCGTAGGGCGAGCGCGGATAGAACGGCGTGGTCTCCTTCTGCGGAACTTCCTGCACCAGGCCGTAGAGCTCGGAGGTGGAGGCCTGGTAGAACCGCGTCTCCTTTTCCATGCCGAGGATACGGATCGCTTCCAAAAGGCGCAGCACGCCGATTGCGTCGGCGTTGGCGGTGTATTCCGGGCTTTCGAAGCTGACGCCGACATGGCTCTGGGCGGCCAGGTTATAGATCTCGGTCGGCCGGATCTGCTGCACCAGCCGGATCAGATTGGTCGAATCCGTCATGTCGCCATAGTGCATCAGGAACGGCACGTTGCCGGCATGCGGATCCCGGTAGAGATGATCGACGCGCGCTGTGTTGAACGAGGACGACCGGCGCTTGATCCCGTGCACGGTGTAGCCGAGACCGAGCAGATACTCGGCGAGATATGCGCCGTCCTGCCCGGTGACGCCGGTGATCAGCGCAACGCGCCGCTTTGAGTCCTGAGCCGCCATGGTTTCTCTTAGTTGCGCCGGAAAGAAAGCCTCCCTGTGAAACGCGATTGCGAAGCCGTTTCTCGAGAAATCTAGATGCGCAAGCGCGCCCCACCCGCAATTAGAGGAAAGCGATCGTTAGCTCCAGTCATACACATCATGCAGGAATGCACACTATATACATTGATTTATATTGGACTGGAGGGTGCCAACCCATTGAGCTTCAAAAAATGAAAGTCAACTAACCCTCGCAACCTGCCTGATATCCGCGATGATCCTAAGCGCGCGAGATCGATGGCAAACGCCGTTACGCGCCCGGCCGCGCGTGCCCCCGGGCTGATATTTCCAATGAGATGGAAGCCGACGGTCTGTGTTCCTTATCTATCCTGAGGCGCATGTCTGCATTCGCGTGGTCTCGTCATGGCTTGGGAGAGCGATGGGCTGAGGCCGCAGTCGTCAATGCATTTGTCGGAATGACGACATGCAAGCCAGCACACAGTCAAGCCTGCGCATCAATTCGTAATCTACAAAGCGCCCGTACCGTTAACTTCCGAACAGAACAGCCGGCCTTGGCGGTCGACTCATCAACCGTGGTCAGCGCCTTTGCCAATATCCAACTCGCGGCAGGCAGTGGACCGTCGACGCAAGACAAAATGAGAAAGAGTAGCCAACGTTGGTATAGATAATCGAACGTATCGATATCAAGAGTTTACGTTCGTACAATAGAGCTTCGACGCCAATCGTTTAGTCTCGACGACCGTAACTTGCTTCGGTCCGAGTATGATGAGCCTCTTAAACCCGCGTCGGCGAAATGTTTCCTGTGACAAAGGACAATTCACGCTAGAGCGGCTGCGCAAATGTATGGGCAGCAGATCATGTAGAAGCCATGGGCAGGTTTCCTCTTTCTATGTCCCCAATGGAGCGCAGCCGAGACGGAACGTGAGCCTCTCGAAGGGTCTATCAGTGAGGCGGAAAGACTCAGTTACTGCCACATTCACGGCCGCTCGGTTCGCCGGCGTCGCTGCTCACCTTCTTGGAAATGTGAGCTGCAAGTCGTGAAATGGCTCATCAGTGATGATGAGCGAACAAGACAAGATGCTTTGTCGTAGGATAATTGGCCCGCCGATCTGGTTCGAATGTCCTCAATCTATGGAGCCAGACTATTTGCGCGATATGTCCTCGCAGCGGCTTGTTGCGACGCCGACAGCTATTGTCGCAACCGACCGAGTCTGTTTGTGCCGTGATTGGATGTCGCGCCACCCTGCAAGCGCACCTGCATATCTGGCTCTCTTCGAAGCGGTCACGCTTTTCGCGGCCGCATTGCAGTTTGTACTCAGATAGGCAGCCAAAAGCGGAATGTAGTCAGGCGAAGCGATGATGGCTGAAAGAGATCTAACTCACGCTTGTGAATGCGGCGGCGATAGCGCCGGCCGCGACAAATCCCGAACTTGACATCTGTTATCATCGGGCAAGCGAATTTCATAACGGGGTTCCTGTGAGGGGGAACGTCGGGCTTCTTTAACTTGGGCAGCATTGATCCATATGTGTGGAATTGTCGGCATCTTGGGGCGTGGCCCGGTCGTTGGGCAGTTGGTCGCGTCGCTCAAGCGATTGGAATATCGTGGCTACGACTCCGCAGGCCTCGCTACTCTCGAAGGTCTCCGTATCGAGCGGCGACGCGCTGAAGGTAAGCTGAGAAACCTTGAGGAGCGGCTGCGCTATTATCCGCCGTCGGGTCGTACCGGTATCGGTCACACCCGCTGGGCGACTCATGGAAAGCCGACCGAGAGCAATGCTCATCCGCATGCGACGGAAAATGTAGCGGTCGTTCATAACGGGATCATTGAGAATTTCAGCGAGCTGCGAGCCGAGCTGGAGCGGAATGGAGCCCATTTTGAATCAGAGACGGACACCGAGGTGGTAGCACATCTCGTCGAATCTTATCTCAAGAATGGCTACTCGCCGCAGGATGCGGTACAAGCGTCGCTGCCCCGGCTGCGCGGTGCCTTCGCGCTGGCATTCCTTTTCAAGGAGCACGACGATCTTTTGATCGGTGCGCGTAAGGGGTCGCCCCTTGCGATCGGACATGGTAACGGCGAAGTGTATCTAGGATCGGACGCGATCGCGCTCGCGCCTTTGACCGACACCATCACCTATCTTGAAGACGGTGACTGGGCCGTTCTTACGCGCACGATGTGCGTGATTTATAGCGCAGACGGCTCCGTCGTCCAGCGGGAAACATCAAAGTCTGGCGTATCGTCACTCCTTGTGGACAAAGCGAATTATCGCCACTTCATGGCCAAGGAAATCCACGAGCAGCCGACCGTGGCCGGCAAGACATTAGCGCATTATCTCGACATGGCGGCCAAGCGCGTCGCCCTGCCGCTCACATTGCCGTTCGACTTTAAATCCATTCAGCGCATCTCAATTACCGCGTGCGGCACGGCGAGCTATGCCGGGCACATCGCCAAATACTGGTTCGAGCGGCTGGCGCGCTTGCCTGTCGAGATCGATGTAGCGTCCGAGTTCCGCTACCGGGAGGCGCCTCTGCGCCGGGGAGATCTCGCCATCGTCATCTCGCAGTCGGGCGAAACCGCTGACACACTGGCTGCGTTGCGATACGCCAAGGGGCAGGGCGTGCACACGATATCTGTGGTCAACGTCCCGACCTCGACGATTGCGCGCGAGAGTGAATCCGTTCTGCCGACGCTGGCGGGGCCAGAAATCGGCGTAGCTTCCACAAAGGCATTCATCTGCCAGCTGATCGTTTTGGCGGCGCTTGCCGTCTCAGCAGGCAAAGAGCGCGGTAAGCTGTCTGAGATCGATGAGTCGAAGCTCGTGCGTGAGCTTATCGAAGTGCCGCGGTTGATTGCTGCGGCGCTGTTAATCGAGCCGCAGATCGAGAAGCTCGCGCGTTATATCGCTGACTCGAGGGACGTGCTCTATCTCGGTCGCGGCACATCGGCCCCCCTGGCATTGGAGGGCGCACTCAAGCTGAAGGAAATTGCCTACATCCACTCAGAAGGTTATGCCGCCGGCGAGCTCAAGCACGGACCGATCGCACTGATCGATGAGGCCGTGCCTGTGGTGGTGATCGCGCCTTACGACGAGGTCTTCGAGAAGACCGTCTCGAACATGCAAGAAGTTGCCGCTCGGGGCGGCAAGATCATCCTGATCACCGATGCTAAGGGTGCTTTGGAAGCGACGGTGGACACACTCATGACCATTGTGCTGCCGGAGATGGTCGCAAGCTTTACGCCGATAGTCTATGCCATTCCGGTTCAGCTCCTGGCTTACCATACCGCCCTAGTAAGGGGCGCGGACGTGGATCAGCCGCGTAATCTAGCAAAATCGGTGACCGTCGAATGAGGCCGCAGTGTTAGTATCGGAGCATTGAGGCCTCGGCGTCGAGCCATTGGGCTCGCGTTTGGTCGCGTCGATTTCGTGGGGACGGAACCGGACAAGTTCTCGATCTTGCCGTGTCCGAAGTTGCTTGTAGCTGCCGTATGGTTGCGCGACTCAGGCCGTGCTCCGCTGAGCGGCGAGACGACGACGTCACTATGGCATGGGCGAGCTCAGAAGGAGAACGATCCCGACATCAACAGGTCAATCATAGACCCATCCAGCTAAAGAGCAGATTCCGTCGTGCTTGCGTCATCACGTCAGGACACCAATGGCAGCGAGCGTTACCTTCCTGGCATTCGACTGGAATGGTCGATAACAATCGGGAATTAGTCGCCCGTTAAGAACGATTTCAGCGGTGATTGGTCGCTGAGGGCAGCGATGATGGTGGTCAGGAAGAGACGCCAAAGAGTCCTCAGCCAGGCGAGGATGCGGCGGAAGTTATGCCCGACGGCGGAGAGGATGACGCTGGCGGCATCGCTGGACCGGTGAAGTACTGAAAATACGGGTCGTGGAGCCAGCGCTCGCACCCCCTCATCGGACAGGCCGTAAATGTGCTTGAGCAGCAGCAGCCCGATCACAAAGCGGGTCGCGATCCCGGGCCGGCCGTTCTCGCTGTACAGCGGCGCGATCTCGCCGTCGATCCAGTTCCAATCGACCTTGCCGGCGAGCTGAAGCAGCGCGTGCTTCATATTGATGATCTGGTCCAGCCTGGCCCGGAACAGATCGCCCGATCCCCTCGTCCTGTGCTTCTTCGGTCGCATCGCCACCTCCGATGCGACGACGGAATCATGGCTGGCCATTCGACGGAATCCCGAAATGAAATTGCAAGGCTCCGATGCCCGGTGCACCAACCCTGCATTCGCAAACCAGCCCACACGACAAAATGCGATTCTAGCTCAATCGCTTAGCCGTTCTCCACGGACGACGCGTTAGCTTCCTCTTCACAAGAGCGCGCGACAGATGCTCAACCTAGGCGCGTCAGCTCATAGTCAGCTAGACCTCTTACCATCGTCGGTAGAGCTCGAGCGGCGCGAGCTCAGCACCCCCAACCGTACCGACAGGAGAGAGATCCGATGTATGGCCGAATTGTTGGCTCATCCAGCCAATCCACAAGCGCTACCCAGGCTGATGAATCGAGGCATTCAGATGACGAGGGCTTTGCGGAAAGGCTTGCAGGCATGGCGCCCGATGCTGGCCCAAGTTCGTCTCAAGCAGCGACACGGCCGTACTCCGTAGTTTCCCGACCTCCGATCGAAGAGATCGACATGGATACCTTCGGGGAAGAAGTGAAGGCCTTCTATAGCGATGACATCAAGCACATTGCCGATAATCCACTGGAGTACTCGGATTTCATATCCACAAAAGCTGAGCGCGCAGCAAACGTTGCTAGAACCCACGGTCACACCGACGAAGATTCGGACGAGGCGCGATATTTCGCCTATCGATTGGGTGACAAAACTGTTGGGCTTCTGAGAACAGAAGGCGGACTTCGGGTAGGAGGAAGGCGATTCAGCGCCCAGTTTCCCGGTCGAAACGCCGTCACATCCCAAGTAGATCTTCGGGTTACTCATCCGCTCGTCGAGAACGCTGGCGATATTCTACTGGAGCATCAGCTTCGGGAGGACGGCGAGCGAGCATTGATTATGTCAAAACCTGCGTTGCCAGGCATCGAGCCCCGTCTGGCTCAGATGGGCTTTGTTCCTGTGAGTGATAAGAATCACTGGGTGCTTGATCCTCACCAGCATCCCGACAAGTGGACGCATAACGCTGAAGGTAAATGGCAACGGGTAGGCAAACGTGAAGGATATCTCGCCGCCGAGAGTAGTGGTGCTCAGGCAAGAATCGAGCGAGCTTCGAGTGAAGCAAGTGATGAGACAGAGTCGTCCGGCGATGACACGTCTTGGTACTTCGAACGCCTTAATCTAGGCCCGGGGTCGGCTGCCGAATAGTCGCTGTGGGCGAGGCCGGACCTGGTGACTACTGAGCTCATTGAGTATGTTGCTGCAGGAATGGCTCGCCACTTCAAAACGAGCTTGTGTTAGGCGGCGGGATCGCGCCCGGAGTGCTGCGCCGACCTGCGCTGGGCCGCTCGCCGCCAGTCAGCGAGCACGCGTAGCCGAATTGGATCCAATCCACGCATTCCATAAGGGGCCGCGACGTGTCGAGGCCTTCGGCTGCACGATGGCGTCGACCGTGACCCGCTTGAGGTCCTGATTGCGTAACGCGCCGCCTCGTGCGCCACCCGCAGGCTCTCGGCCAGCAACAGCTCCAGCTTGTCGCCAAGCCGCTTGCGCCAGTGGATCAGGTCCGAGCGCTCGTGCGGGAAGGCGTGCTGAAAGAACTCTTCGCCGGTGAAGTACTGAAAATACGGGTCGTGGAGCCAGCGCTCGCACATTCCCTCATCGGACAGGCCGTAAATGTCTTGAGCAGCAGCAGCCCGATCACAAAGCGGGTCGCGATCCCGGGCCGGCCGTTCTCGCTGTACAGCGGCGCGATCTCGCCGTCGATCCAGTCCCAATCGACCTTGCCGGCGAGCTGAAGCAGCGCGTGCTTCATATTGATGATCTGGTTCAGCCTGGCCCGGAACAGATCGCCCGATCCCCTCGTCCTGTGCTTCTTCGGTCGCATCGCCACCTCCGATGCGACGACGGAATCAAGGCTGCGATTCGACGGAATCCCGAAATGAAATTGCAAGGCTCCGATGCCCGGTGCACCAACCCTGCATTCGCAAACCAGCCCACAACGACAAAATGCGGCTCTAGCTCAATGGCTTAGCCGTTCTTCACGAACGACGAATTACGGACAGTTGGGAGATCCAAGTCGGCTCTTGGTTACCTAGCCTGCTATCTGCCTTGCAGGGCCAAATCAGCCTGAAGCTCGATGCACAAAAGATATCTCTAACTCATCCTCGCATCTTGCCGAAGCCGGCGAGCAAGTCGGTGCAGACGGCTTCGGGCCTCTCCGTCGCGGCTTATTCACTGGAAGCGCATACGCGCGACAACTTACTTTTCCCGATTGCCAGCATCCGCTCCATGTCGGGCAAGTTGAGCATGCACTTCGACCCCGGGACGATTGCTAGGATAAGCGTCCAGTTTCTTCCGTAGATCGCGCGTAGCAGCGGCTCATTCAATCCGGTTGGGCCACACGCGCCACCGCGGCCCTCCCACCTGCTACCTGTCATCAAAAGGATTGTTAGAAACCGGACATTCCCGCGCAAGTTCCAGGGCCTAGAATCAATAGCAGATGGTTCGCCGCACCGGAAGGACGCGGCGCGCCCGCTGTAGATGCGACAGGCGAGTACTATTGGCCATTATCTGGCCCAGCGACAACCGACCCGCTCGTATAGGAGGATCGACCAGCGACGCGGGATTTAGCACGACTGGCAAATCCGGTCGGTGGGCCAGCGATCGCATCGGGCTCATACCGCGGAGCCGCAGATATGGTTGAAAGAAGAACCGCTCCTCATTCTCGGCACGGGAATTGCTGTCCCGCTCCTCGAACGCGACTGCTGTCAACGCATGTCTGGGAGTGCTGCGCCTTAGGGCAGCCTCTCCATTTCTAGCGTTTGAACGCTCGCACCGAGAATAAGAGTGTGCAGCCGCAAATCTCAGGGCCACAACCTCAACAACGCCGTCGTGGTGAGGTGGCATGCCAGGCTAGGTGTCCGTTCGCCACACTCTAAGGAGGAACGAGATGAATGATCGGAATGTGGCCGAAGTCGATCTTCACAACCTACAGGTCTCGGATCCGCTGATTGGGAGATGCCAGCAGTTGGTCAGGGAAGTGGCAATTCCCTACCAATGGGAGGTGCTAAACGATCGCAATCCCGAGGCGATACGGAGCCACGCGGTGGAGAACTTCCGCCTTGCCGCCGGACGTGCGAGGGGCGAGTTCCATGGCACGGTTTTTCAGGACAGTGACGTCGCAAAATGGCTTGAGGCGGCTGCATGGTCGCTATGCCAGACACCCAATCCAGACCTGGAGAAAGCTGCCGATGAGCTGATTGAATTGATTGCGGCCGCTCAATGCGGCGACGGCTATATCAACACCTATTTCATACTGAACTCGCCTCAGGAGCGCTGGACCAACCTAGCAGAGTACCACGAACTTTATTGCGCGGGCCACTTGATTGAAGCGGGTGTCGCGTTCTTTCACGCGACTGGCAAACGGAGATTGCTGGAGGTCGTTTGCAGGCTTGCTGACCACCTCGGCACAGTTTTCGGCCCAGAGCGCGATCAGTTGCACGGCTACGATGGCCATCCGGAAATCGAACTTGCGTTGGCACGCCTCTACGAAGCGACAAAGGAGCAGCGATATCTCACGCTAGCCAATTATTTCGTGGAGCAACGCGGCACGGAGCCACACTTCTACAACATTGAGTACGAGAAGCGCCAGCAATCCTGCGTCCACAAATCCGACGGCACGCCTTGGATGATAGAAAACAAAGCGTATAGCCAAGCGCACTTGCCGCTTTCGGAGCAGCGGACTGCAACCGGTCATGCGGTTCGTTTTGTATACCTCATGACGGCAGTAGCTCATCTCGCGCGTCTGCGCCAGAACGAGCAGCAGCGCCAAACTTGCCTACAGCTATGGCAAAACATGGTCCAGCGCCAGATCTATATTACCGGAGCCATCGGCTCGCAAGGCGCCGGCGAAGCGTTCAGCAGCGATTACGATTTGCCAAATGATACGGCGTACGCGGAAAGTTGCGCGTCGATTGGCCTGATGATGTTCGCGCGCCGTATGCTGGAGATGGAACTGGACGGTCGCTATGCCGACGTGATGGAGCGCGCACTCTACAATACCGTTCTCGGCAGTATCGCGTTCGACGGGCGTCACTATTTCTATGTTAACCCGCTCGAAGTGCATCCCAAAACGCTGAGATTTAATGGCATCTACAATCATGTCTCGCCGGTGCGACGACGCTGGTTTGGCTGCGCGTGCTGTCCACCGAACATCGCACGCCTTTTCACATCGATTGGTCATTACATCTACACGCCCCGCACCGACGCGCTCTATGTAAATCTCTACGTTGGTAATAAGGTGGCAATATCCGTCGACGGACATGCGCTGCGGTTGCTCATAAGCGGCAGCTATCCCTGGAGAGACGAGGTGGAAATCGCCGTCGAATCTGCGCCGCCAATTGCCCACACGCTCGCCCTGCGCCTGCCGGAATGGTGCAGCTCGCCGCAGGCGAGCCTGAACGGCGAGCCTGTGAATTGCGAACCGCGCAAGGGCTATTTGCACATTCGCCGAACATGGCGGCAGGGAGATCGCGTCACACTATCGCTGCCGATGCAAGTGCGTCGCGTATACGGCCATCCACAAGTTCGCAATTTGGCCGGCAAGGTGGCCATCCAGCGTGGCCCGTTAATTTATTGTCTGGAGGAAGTCGACAACGGGACCGAGTTACACAACGTTTGGCTTCATGCAGACAGCCGGTTTTCCCTTATCGAAGGAACTGGTCTCTTTAACGGCAAGATTTTGCTGCAAGCCAACGGGGCACGGTTGCAACACACGCATTCTGAAGAAACGGCGCTTTATCAGTACGACAAAGTGCCTGGACAACTAGAAGCGCAGCAGCTGACATTCATTCCGTGGTTCAGCTGGGCTAACCGCGGCGAAGGCGAAATGCGGATTTGGATAAATGAGCGTTGACGCCGAAAGCGCGGATCGCGCTTCCACGAGTCGAACTTAGATTGCGTTTCCGGCGCAGGCGATATCGTTGGTCAAAGTCTGAAATCCGGCCAAAACTATGGGAGGCGGCTCGTCCGCGAGCTCCACGGGAAGGTCGAAACGAAAACCCGGACATGAGGCGGTCCGGCGGATCTCCGGCGTCAGTAGGTCAATCATCGATCGACCGGATTTCTAATGGAGGAGCATCCTCGGACGTGCTCGCGGCCTCTCATCAAACCTGATGATGGCACGAGCGTGCCGCCGTGTCGTTCAGAAGGAAGCTCTATGACAAGCCAGCGTGAGGGCAGCCACGTCAGGTTTTGGTAAGCCAGGCTCCCTATCAGCGCCGCTGGGCCTAACAAGCCTAAACTAGATGCGGAAATGTATGTCCGACGGGAGCACCAATCGCCATGTATAATCGGATCAATGGCTCGTCCTACTTCCAATCCTCTCACTTTGCCGAAAGTGATGAGCAAATCGACGCCGACATCTTTGCGGATGCGTTCGCCAATATGCGCTTAGCCGAATCTGGCTCGAGTGGCGGTTCATCTTCGGCAACAAGACCGTATTCGCTCGTTTCAACCCCTCCCATAATGGAGTTCAACGATCGTCAGTCATTCCGAAAAGCCGCGGAGGCCTATCATGACGACGAAATCAAGTACATCGCCGACAACCCCCAAGAGTACTCCGAGTTCGTGTCCGCCAAGGCAAAGCGAACTGCAGAACTTGCCAAAGACTACGGGACAACCCGAGATTCCGAGAATGCGCGATACTTCAGCTACCAATTGGGCAACAAGAGTGTCGGACTTCTAAGAATGGAAGGCGGCGACAGCATGACGAAGTTCGACGTCAAAAGGTGGAAGGAGCTGTTTCCTGGGCGATCCGGGACGACCTCTACCGTAGATCTTCAGGTCGTTCATCCGCTAGTCGAGAACGCTGGCGATATTCTGCTCGAGCATCAACTTCGAATGGAAGGCAAACGGCCGCTGCTCAATTTGCGTCCAGCTAATGCGGAAGCAAGAGCACGTGCGGCAAAGTTGGGGTTCGTCGAGGTTGACGCCGACAACATGGTTCTCGACCCAGAGAAGTCAGACAAGTGGATAAGGAATAGCGACGGCGAATGGCAGCGAAAAGGCACTGCTGGGTATCTTTCCAAAGATGACGACAGTGAAGGCAGTGATACCGAGATCCCAGCGAGCTCCTCACCATACGATTATGAGGATGATTTTATGTGACCACGGGGTCCCGGGATATGGCCCCATGGAGTAGGCCCATCTAGCCTGCTCCGGGCTCCCCTGCGTTTATTGGCGTTTCGGCTGGGAGTTCTTCTGAGTCGGCTCAGAATACTACCCCCACAGTGCCCCTTGGCTTAGCGGTTGCTGATCCGTTTGCGCCTTGGAAGTAGGGGCTCACTGCGCAAGGCAATTGCGACAATGCTCGCTGCGGCGAGAACCTGCATGGGGTGCCGCCAAAGTGCGCCCGGCCGCCCAGGGGCCGGGCGTGCTGCGCGGAGCAGTTTGGACTGCTTGGAGGCAGAAGTCTTCTACGGATGACGCCTACGAAGTAGTAAGGGCGTGGGCGCGTGGCGTGAGTCGGTGGGCAGGAAACGCACAGCGAACCGGCGGCCCGATGGACAAGGCTGGCCGGCATGCGTCAACGGACATAACGACGTCGTGAGCAGAGCATCGTGCAGAGCTCTTTCACCAGAACAGCCTCAACACAAGACGTGAGGCGGTTGTCCTGGGCGAAGCTCCGTTGGCGTGGTCACTGCAGTCGGGCTGCGCACAGCCAATCTCCTGCTTTGTCGAGCGCTCTCAGCCAGCTCCGCTCTGCAATGGAATATATAGCCTCGATCCAGACGGAGTTAAGAAGTGCTTAGGGTCGTCGATTGCTTTGGGTGAGCATTACGTTGAACGTCGACCTGCAGAATGAGTCGAGCTGGCGTGCCCTCCGGCGCCCTCGCAGCGATAAGGTTGTTCTGCACCAATGTAGCCGCCCGGCGATGTCGGTAAGGCATCCACAAGGCAACAATTGGCCTCTCGCTCGCCTGATTTTAGAGCAAGTAGCGTGTCCGACCGCGAAGAGGTTGATCGGTGGCGTGATCGTCGTCGCATGGAGCGTTTAGATCGGACATGAACTCAAGCGCTGCAGGTTGATTGCCTCAGATACCGCCCGGGCCGCCAGACGCTTTCAGTGCGGTGTCGAGGTACTCTATTAACGCCTGTCCGCCAAAGGGTTTGGCAAGGAAGCCAATCGCTCCGGCACCCAGGGCTGATGCGCGCACGCGGTCGTTGGGGAAAGCAGTAATGAAAATGAACGGTGCGTCGTAACCACGCGTCCGCATCTCTGCCAACAGCTCCAAGCCGCTCATAGCCGACATCTGCACATCGGTAATGACACACGACGTCTCGTTCAACTGCGGCGACCGCAAGAGTTCCTCGGCCGACGCAAATATTTGGACGATGTAGCCACGCGATTTCAAAAGGTTCTCTGTCGCCGCACGGACTGAGGCGTCGTCGTCAACGACGGAAATCAAAGGCGTGGACAAGACGAGCCCTCCTGACGCGGGAATAGCGGCTGCAAGCATTAGCCACCTTCGGCGAAAAGTGGGCTTGAGTGACGAAATTGTAAAATCATACTTGGGTTTGTTCAGGACGATTGGCGCGAATTCCCAGCGTCTCAGTCATTCTGATCAAGTCGGCCAGCGACCGGGCACGCATCTTTTTCATGACGTGTCCCCGGTAGATCTTGACCGTAATTTCGGCGAGCCCAAGCTCGGCGGCTACTTGCTTGTTCATCAGGCCGGCAGCGACCAGTTTCATCACCGCCTGCTCGCGCGGGCTTAAGGTCTCAAATAGAGACTGCAGGTTCGCGACGGTCTGCTGAGCCTCCCGTCTTTTGCGATCGCGTTCGGTCGCCGCAACCACGGCATCGAGCAGTTCCTGATCGCGAAACGGTTTGCTGAGAAAATCGACCGCTCCTTCCTTCATGGCCCTGACGGTCATGGGAATGTCGCCATGGCCGGTAATAAAAATGATCGGAATATGTATGTTCAACCTCGCGAGCTCGGTCTGGTACTCAAGGCCGCTCAAGCCTGGCAGCCGGACATCAAGAACTAGACAGCTAATAACGTCCGGAATTGCGCTCTGCAGCATTTCGCGGGCCGATCCGAATGCAACGACGTCCAACCCAACCGATTTAAAAAGGTTCGTAAGCGAGCGACGCATGGAGATGTCATCCTCGACGACGAAGACGATCGCCTTTGTCGAGGCCTCGGCATTGCTGCCTTCACCTGGCGAGTCAAAGCGTCCTGTCACGAGACGACCTCCTTATGCAATGGTAGGGCAAACTGGAACGTCGCGCCCGGCCCATGTCTGTGGACCATTGACAGCCGCCCTCCGTGAGCTTCCACGATCGACCGGCAGATCGAAAGACCCATTCCAAGGCCACTCGACTTGGTGGTGAAGAAGGGATCTAAGACGCGGTCCGCGTCGTTCTCGGCGACCCCGACGCCGCAATCGGTCACGGCAAGCTGCACCTGCCCCATGTCGTTCTTTGATGATTGAATCAGCAGTTCGCGCGTCCGGTCTGTAACAGCGTCCATGGCTTCGATTCCATTCATCACCAGATTGATGATCACCTGTTGTAGCTGAATCCGGTCGCCGAGGATCGTAGGCAGCGCGGCCGTCAACTCGGTTCGTAACGTCACTCGGTGGCTCGCCAGCTCTCGTGTTACCAGCCCAATGACGTCCTTAACGACCTCATTGATATCGAGCGGCACCATCTCAATCTCCCCTTTCTTCGCGAGTGCACGAACACGACGGATCACCTCGCTTGCCCGGATTGCGTCTTCGATGATCCACTCCACCGAAGAGCGCGCGGCGGAAAGATCAGGAGCTTCGCGACCCATCCAACCGAGGCACGCATCGGCGTTGCTGATAATAGCGGCGAGTGGCTGGTTTATTTCGTGGGCGATGGAAGTTGTCAGCTCTCCTAACGTCGTTACACGCGTCACATGCGCAAGCTCCGCCTGTGCCTTTCGTAGTTCTTGTTCGGCTTCATCGGCGCGAATGGTAGCGGTGATGTCAGTGCTGACGCCACGGTAGCCGAGAAAATTGCCGTTTCCATCGAAAAACGGCTTGCCACTCGTGCGGACGTAGATCGGAGATCCTGTCCGATTCACGGTGCGGTAGACGAGATCCCGAAACGGGAGATGGGCCTCCAACGTCGCCCGATGCTGCCGCCACTTCTCGGGTTCCTCTTCGACGTCGCACGCAATGTCCCAGCGAAGCAGGCCCATCAATCCTGTCGCCAAAATTCCCGCAGCGCTGGTGTGCTCGGACAAGTGAGTGACCTGATGATCCGGCCCGGTCTCCCAGAGCCAGTCGGACGCTGTTTCGGCGTAGTCGCGAAAGCGCTGTTCGCTTTCGCGCAGCGCGGCAAGTGTGGTTTCCAGGCGTTCCCTAGCTGCGTGTTGCTCGGTGACATCCATATGTGTTCCGATCAGCTCGCTGACGTTACCATCGCTGCCGACCACCACGTGCGCAACGGAGTGTATGCGCCTTATCCCGCCATCTGGTAAAAGGATACGGAAATCATATTCGAACCGCCCCTCCTTGTGTTCAATCGCCTGGCGCTGCACCTCCTGCAGCCGCGGCAAGTCGTCCGGATGGATGCGCGATCGAATGGTCTCTATCGATACCGGTTCTTGTGGGCTAAAGCCAAGCAGACGATCGACCTCGGCGGAGCGATACACGAAATCTAGACCGTAGACGTCCCAGGACCAGCTGCCCGTGTGACTGAGATGCTGGGCTTCGGCCAGGTAGGCCTCGCTGCGGCGCAGCTGCTGTTCTGCTCGCCTCGCCGCCGTAATATCCGTAGCTGCCCCAACAAACTCGATGTCACCAGAGGCAGTTCTCGTGGCTCGTGCCTGCGCATGGATGTGCTTCACCGAGCCGTCCGGTAGTAGCAACCGGTATTCGTGCTCGAAATCGCTCGGGTCTCGCATCGCTCGATCGATAGTTTCTTTAACCGAAGCCCTATCATCTGGATGAGTGCGCTCAACGACGAGCTGCGGCCCCGGGACAGTCTCAGGATCCAATTGGAAAATCCGAAATGTTTCCTTTGACCAGAAGGCCTCGCCCGTAGTGGCGTTCCAGCTGAAGCTGCCTGTATGACTCAACTCCTGCGCCTGGGCCAAATGTGCTTCGCTCCGCTGCAGGGCAAGTTCGGTCCGCTTTCGCTCCGTGATATCTTCGCAGGCTATAAGGACAATGGGCTGGTCATCGGCCCAGAGCATGGCTTTGGCGTTTTCACGTACCCACAATACCGAGCCGTCCTTCCTGACTTTCTGGACGTCCCACGTGCGCGATTGTCCGATATCCGCAAGGCACGTCCGAACGCATTCGCGAACGAACGCGCGATCCTCCTCAAGAAATACGCCCAGCACGGATTGACCGATCAGTTCAGCACGAGCATAGCCGAGTTGTGTCGCGCCGAACGTATTGACGTTGAGGACAGTGCCGGCTTCATCGACCATGAAGTACATGGCCGGATTGTGCTCGAAGATTGCGCGCCACCGTTTTTCGCGATCCTCCAAATCGGCCGCACTCCGCTGAAGCTTGGCCGCAGCCACACGCGCAGCCTCTCTTTCCTGGCGGAGCTTTCCGATCAGGTGCGTTCCCACAATCGAGGCAATAAAGAATGCAACAACCACCGGAAGATCTTGGGGGTCATCGATTCGCAGGCTGAACGCCGGCGGCGCAAAATAGTAAGCGAGAGCAACGATGGCTAGGATGCAAAGCGCGGACGACGCGATGAAGCTGCCCATCAACGAAAACAGCAATACCACCAACAAATAGGCGAACGCCGTCGCGGCAAAGTGCGCCTGAAGGTACAAGCAAGCCAGTGTTACCACGGCCAGCGTTATGCTGCCGAAGGTAAACTGAGGGGCTGAACATTTTAAACTGCTGATCTGGCTACGCATTTTGATACCGTCCGGCCTGTTCTCCGGCGGGAGAGCTATAACATTTTAGGCAAAAATGGGGCAATCCTCGGTACCAAGACCCGCTGGTGAGCGGTTCCGAGATCGATTGCTTGCTGCTGTACTGAGCACGCGCCGAGAAAAAACGCATCACAGACATACGTATAGTTGTCCTAAACCTTCCAATATGGCGCAGGCTGACACGCCTGCAATCGAAGCTGAGATGTCTGCTTTCCTCCGCTGCCGATAGCCTCCGGGCAGGCGCTCGAGGATGCGGCCGAGGACAACCCCCTTAAGCCAGCGGTACGAGGACAGCGGCTGCAGGTCAGCCAAGACGTTGAGGCAAAACAATCAGGCGCACCTCGCCGAACCCGGAAAGAAGAGGGACAAGCTTCCGGACCACTCATCACGCCGGCACGATCGGTCATGCGGAAGAAAGCGCAATGGTCATGTACCGAGACACGAAGGCGAAGTAACGCGACTGCTACCTATACCTTCAGGCCGTCACGCGTAGGTGCGGAGGACTTGTCTCGAGTGGCTAGCCGGAACCGAGTGCGCACAGTGACGCCTAACCGACCCTAGCCGCGTGCGAGCCGCCACGGCTCCGTCGAGGTGCCATCTAATCCATGCTGATCACACCCATCACGGTCTGATGCGCAGCGCGCACCTTAGCAACGGATCACGAGTTGCGTCAGCAAGATCGCTACCACGTCGTTGGTCGGGCGAGGCAAATGCGGTGACCACGCATATGGGCATTTGTAGGCGGACCAACAGCTAGGTCCGTCAGGCCGGACACGTTCTGTCGCAGTCCTGTTAACTTGCTCGGCAAAATGGTGCACAAGCGTTCAGATGGCCGGGAGCCTTGACGGCGAAAAACGCCCTTGAAAATGACTGTTAAAAAAGCTCCCACTCTTTTGCTCGCGTGCGACATCTTTTCAGGGGCGGCTGCCGGGGCGCAACGCGGAGCAAGGCGCAACTGGAGATCGCGCGAGAAAGTTCCGACTTGTGTCAAGTCGGTTGTGCCGCTTCGAATTACGAGAGATGTGGCTGCGCTTGCATTCGAGGCGTCTTCGAATGGCGGCGGTTAAGATTCGGGACCTACCTCATTGTGCTTGTAGTGTCGATAGTGGTGGGCTCGTTGAGCCGAGCCTGCAGCGTCGCGTGCTCGAGCTCGCCTTCCCACCAGGATACGAACACGGCGGCGATGCCATTGCCGGTGATGTTGGTAAGGGCGCGCACCTCGCTCATGAACTTGTCGATCGAAAACACGATTGCCATGCCCGGCACCAGCGCTGGGTTGACCACCGACAACGTCGCAGCGAGCGTGATGAAGCCCGCGCCGGTGACGCCGCTTGCTCCCTTCGACGTTAGCATTGCCACGAGCAGGATCGTGAGCTGCTGGCCAAAGGTGAGATCGACCCCGAGTGCCTGGGCAATGAACAATGTCGCAAGTGTCATATAGATATTGGTGCCGTCGAGGTTGAAGGAGTAGCCAGTTGGCACCACGAGGCCGACCACGGGCTTGGAGCAGCCCAGCCGCTCGAGCTTCTCCATCAATTGCGGCAGCGCGCTTTCAGAGGACGAAGTGCCGAGCACGATCAGAATCTCGTCCTTGATATAGACAATGAACTTGAAGATTGAAAAGCCGACGAGGCGCGCGATCAAACCGAGCACCACCACCACAAATAGCGCCGCCGTCGCGTAAAACAGCGCGATCAGACCGATCAAATTGCCGAGTGCTGCCGGCCCGAACTTGCCGATCGTGAAGGCCATGGCGCCGAAGGCGCCGATCGGGGCCGCTTTCATGATGATTGCGATTACGCCGAACACCGCGTGCGCCACGTCGTCAATCATGCCGCGCAGCCGCTCCCCACGGTTTCCCAGCGCCATCAGCGCAAAGCCGAATAGGATCGCGAACAGGAGAACCTGCAGAACATCGCCGCGAGCGAAGGCGCCGACCACGGTATCGGGAATGATGTTGAGAAAGAAATCGACGGTCTTCGAGGCTTCCGCCTGCTTGACGTAATTTGCGACCGCCGCAGCATCCGGCTTGACCGCAAGGCCATGGCCGATTTGGACCAGATTGCCCATAACAAGGCCCAACAGCAAGGCAAAACTGGAGACGATCTCGAAATAGACCAGCGCCTTGACGCCGACGCGCCCGACTTTCTTCGCATCTTGAATATGCGCGATACCAGATGTGACGGTGCAGAAAATAATCGGCGCGATCACCATCTTGATGAGCTTGATAAACCCGTCACCGAGCGCCTTGACCCAGTCGCTGGTCGCGACGGACGGCCATAGGGAACCGACCATGGCGCCAAGCAAGATCGCGATCAACACCTGGACGTAGAGAATCTTATACCAAGCTTGCGACGCGCGCGCGGGCGCCGCAGTTGCCATGGTGGTCATGACGCTTCCTTCCCGAATATACTCGAATGTGAGCCGCCGCGTCGTTGAGAGGCGACAGCGTCATGCGAGACTCATCATTTTTGCCGTGTCCGATTGAAGACGGTTCCGAGAGCCGGCGCGTCGTTCCAAAGGCAGGCGTTCAGTTACGTTATCTTTCTCGCTAAGCAAGATATGCACCAGATGCCCAAACTGCGGTCGATTAAGCAGTCGCGGACAAGCCGTGATCTCCGGGTGGCATCGCTTTGAGTGCTCGGACCACGTTCGCAAGGTCGAAGAAGAAGTTGCAGCGTGACTCGTATCTTGATCGGCTGCGCGCATCAGCGGAGTCACGTCTCGGCCTGGAAACTCTAGCGTGATCGATATGCCCCGACTGCTGAGATGGATGCAACAGTACGTGACACTGGTAAAATTGATAGTTTGGATTGTAGGCATCCACGCGATGGAAGCCTGGCTTAGGAACTCGATTGCGCGAAAAAATCTTTGATGGATGCACTGCGTGTCGCTAGCGGCAAAGCTCGTTCGTGCACGGGGCACTTGTCTCCAGGCCTGTGCTAACGGTGCGCATTAGGCAGGTTGGTCGAGAGGCGGCGTTCGCTCTCGGCCCCTCGCACCTTTTGCCGCGTCGCAGAATCAGCTGACGATGATTTCTCAGCTAGGTCATTCGCGTTGCTGCCAAATGGCAGGCTTCCTGCGATCCGTTCCATTGCCGGCGTGGCGAGTGCGGCGTTTGAGCCGTCGGCAAACCAAACAGGCATCTCTCGGGGCCTCAAGCCGTTTCGTTGCGCGGCTGTCGCTGTCTGCTCGGGAACAAAGATGCCAGAAATCTGACAAAGCGTTAGGTCCACTCCACAGTGCCGTCGGCGTCTATGCGAATTTCTCTCACGTTGAGCATAGAGCGCGCCACAGTTCGCACGCGGCACAGGAATTGCTGATGACGAACGAGGAGCTGCCGCCGTCTGATGGATCGAAGCAGCCCTGTCACAGGAGTTGCCGATGAGGCGTGCGATGCTGCTCTTGCTCGCAGAAACGACGCGCGCGAATGTGGCGGCCGCCACGAAGTGCCGCGCAACGAAAGGGCGATCCGCGCCACATCCCTGGGTGAGCCGGACGTGCAGACGATCACTGTGCCGATACGGCGACTTGCTCGCACTGTTGTGCTGACGCACATGGATGTCTTTTCGGCAGAGATTTCGCAATCCGTTGCGCTCACGATCGAGCTCGCCAGCGTGACGACCGTGATCCTCCTCGTGATTGGTGTGCCCCTCGCTTGGTGGCTAGCGCGCTCAAAGACTCTTTTGAGCGAGGCGGTGGCGACGATGATCGCCCTGCCGCTGGTGCTACCGCCGACGGCTCTCGGTTTTTGCTTACTCGTGTTGCTCGGCCCCCACGGACCGGGTGGCGTTCTCGCCGCTTTCTGGGGCGAGCGCACGCTCGCTTTTACCTTCGCAGGAATCGTGGTCGGATCGGTCCTCTCGGCGCTGCCGTTGGTGGTGCAGCCGATCCGTAACGCCTTTGTTGCGATAGGCGATCGCCCCTTGGAAACTACGCCGCCCGTTTCGCCGTTGTATGCCTTCATTGCCATCAGCGCGCCGCTGGCGCGACTGGAGTTTGTTAAAGCCGCCGTGGTTGGCTTTTCTCATACGATCGGCACATTCGGCGTGGTGATGATGATCGGCGGCAACATTCCTGGGCGCACCAAGGTGTTGTCAGCGTACGTCGTAGAGTACGTCCAAGCATCGCGCTGGCGCGAGGCGAGTGTGGTTGCCGGCGGTATGGTGATGTTCGCCTTTGCGGCAATCTTCACCTTAGCCCTCATCGACAGACACTGTGCCAGGAGAGGCACATGAGCGCAAGCGCACCGGGCCGGATAGAACCGTCTTAGGCCTACCGGCCAGACATATCCGATCACGACCGAGCAGCAGTATTGCAAGCCGATCATCCATCCTTGCGAGGCTACAATGAACAAGCTTGTTATGGCCGCGGCGGCTGCTGGAATCGGCTTCAATTCAGTGCACTCCGCGCCTCTGCCCGAAGCGAGGGCCGATGACGTCGGCGTTTCTCAGCAGCGCCTCGCCAAGCTAGACGAGTTCTTCGCTCGCGAGATCGCGAGTAAACGCGTGCCGGGCGCGGTAGTTGCAATCGCCAGAGACGGAAAGCTGATTCAATACAAGGCGTACGGGCAACTCGATCCTGCAAAAGGAAGGTCGATGCGGCTCGATGCGATGTTCGCGCTTGCGTCTATGACCAAGCCGATGGTGGCCGTTGCGGGGCTTATCCTCATGGAGCAAGGTCGCCTGCCTCTACAGGCTAGGCTTACGGATTACTACCCGGAATTCGCAGACATGAAGGTGGGAGTGCCGCAGCATGACGGCTCATTAGAATTTCAAACGCAGAGTTCTCCGATCTACATCCACGACCTATATCGCCACACATCCGGGCTCACCTATGGCGCGCCCCTCGACAGCTCAGACCAAGTGGCGCGTCTCTATCCCGATTTCGCCGCTCCGCCACTAAGGGGCGATAAGCAGGCGTTCATCGAAGCCATTACCAAGCTTCCGCTAGCGCACCAACCGGGGACGGAATTCGAATACGGCTTCTCGACCGATGTGCTGGGAGCTGTCGTGGAACAGGTCAGCGAACAGCGATTGGGCGACTATCTTGCCACCAACCTGTGGAAGCCCATCGAAATGCAGGATGCCACTTTCCATTTGTCGGAATCGCAACGCGAGCGCCTCGCGCATCCATTTCCAGACGACCCGCTGACGGGAAAGCCACAAGATATCGAGCTCCTCGAAAGTCCGACGAAGTTTGACTGCGGGGGAGCCTGCGCATTTGCGACAGTCGGTGACTACGTGCGCTTTGGACAAATGCTGCTCAACGGTGGGGAGCTCGATGGGCAGCGCATTCTCGGTCCGAAGACGGTGCGCCACATGATCTCCAACCACCTCGCGCCAGAGATCAAAAATAAGGTCGCCAATGTGGAGGCGCACCGTGCCGGCTTCGGCTTCGGGCTCGGAGTGGCTGTACGCATAAACGAGGGTCTCTCGGCGGTTCCGGGCAATCCAGGTGAGTTCACCTGGACCGGCGCCTACGGGACACAATTTTTCTGCGACCCAAAGGAGCGTCTCGTCGTGGTGGTCGGAACGGCAGCGCCCGGAGAAATCCGAAAGTACTACCGCGAACAAGTCCAGTATATCGTCTATGCTGCAATAATCCGATAATTCGCTTTTCCTCGAAAGGCTCGATGAACCGGTTTGGGTAGTAGGCAGACAGGGTTGCTAGTACGGATCGATGTCGACTGAAAGTCGGCGCCGTCGCCTGCTATCCGGTCGGCCGGACCGCACCAGTGCTTCAAAAACGAGATCGCCTCCGCCATCGCGAAGAAGCTCTTGCAAGTGGGTTTGGTGACGCGATGCGCCAAGACGATCGCGCCGTGCTATCGATTGGCTCGCGCGATGAACGCTCCTAGATGATAGCTCTGAACGTCCAGGCTCTCGCCCACGATCCTGTAGCGATGCCGTGCGGCGAGTCGCTTTGAATAAGGCAGATCGGATCGATCAGACCTAAAAGGTGAAGGCAGCGTGCGCATCGCGGCTCAATCCATTGCGGCTTCTCTTCGTCGCTCGACAGCCGCTTTGGTGCGGGCTGTTTGAACCATCGTGCTGCTCTGTTGAAGTGCTCACATCGACGTCCAAAACCGGACACCATTAGCATGACAGATCAATGGCGCAGCTTGTGGCTCGCTGGCTGGGTTCGACAATCCGCAAATCCCGAAGGGGTGGCTTGGTATCTGTCAAGTGTTTCGCTTCGGTGGCCTGTTTCTTGCTGAACGTCAGCAATTCGTTTAGTCGACGATAACTCACATGGAAGGCCTCATGGCTGGTGCAACGGAAACGTTCTACAGCGTGATCAGACGTCAGGGTATCACGCGTCGTAGTTTCCACAAATTCTGCAGTTTGACGGCCGCGAGCTTGGGACTTAGTCCGCTCGCCGCAAGCAGTATTGCCAACGCTCTGGAGACCAAGCCGCGTGTGCCCGTCATCTGGCTGCACGGGCTCGAGTGTACCTGCTGCTCGGAAAGCTTTATCCGCTCGGCCCATCCCTTGATCAAGGACGCACTGCTGTCGATGATTTCGCTCGACTATGACGATACGATCATGGCGGCGGCAGGACACCAGGCCGAAGCCATCCTGGAGGAAACTCGTGCCAAGTACAAAGGCAGGTATGTGCTCGCCGTCGAAGGCAATCCGCCGCTGAACGAAGGTGGCATGTTCTGCATTGACGGCGGCAAGCCGTTCGTTGAAAAGCTCAGGTCGATGGCGGAAGAGTCCATGGCGATCATCGCTTGGGGCACGTGTGCGTCCTGGGGATGCGTGCAAGCGGCCAAGCCCAATCCGACTGGCGCGGCGCCGATCGATAAGGTGATCACCAACAAGCCGATCATCAAGGTACCCGGGTGCCCGCCTATCGCAGAGGTCATGAGTGGCCTCGTGACTTTCATCACCACGTTCGGAAAGCTTCCGGAGCTCGATCGCCAAGGGCGTCCAAGTATGTTTTATTCCGAGCGCATTCACGACAAGTGCTATCGGCGTTCCCACTTCGATGCTGGCCAATTCGTCGAAGAGTGGGACGATAAGTACGCACGCAAGGGCTATTGCCTGTACAAGATGGGCTGCAAGGGGCCAACCACCTACAATGCCTGTTCGGCCCTTCGGTGGAACGGCGGCGTTTCATTTCCGATTCAATCCGGGCACGGCTGCTTCGGCTGCTCCGAAGACGGCTTCTGGGATAAAGGGTCATTTTACGACCGACTCACAACCATCAAGCAGTTCGGCATCGAGGAGAACGCCGACCAGATCGGCGTGGCCGCAGCCGGCGCGGTTGGGCTAACCGTCGCTGCCCATGCGGCGGTCACCGCCGTGAAGCGGTTGACCCACAAGCCGGATCGCGCAGCCCACAAAAGCAAACCGAGTTGAGGAGGGGACGACGGTGGCCGTCCAGACACCGAATGGGTTCAATCTCGATCGTTCCGGCAGGCGAATCGTCATCGATCCGCTGACGCGGATCGAAGGCCACCTGCGCGTCGAAGCCAATCTCGATTCCGACAATGTGATCCGCAATGCGGTCTCAAGCGGGACGATGTGGCGTGGCATCGAAGTCATCCTGCGCGGGCGCGATCCGCGGGACGCCTGGGCGTTCACCGAGCGGATTTGCGGGGTCTGCACCGGCACCCATGCGCTCACGTCCGTGCGCGCGGTTGAAAATGCACTAGGAATTACGATTCCGGAGAATGCCAATTCGATCCGCAACATCATGCAGCTGTGCCTGCTCGTGCATGATCACCTCGTACATTTCTATCACCTGCACGCGCTGGATTGGGTCGACGTGGTTTCCGCGCTCAAGGCCGATCCCAAGTCGACCTCCGCGCTGGCGCAGTCTATCTCGCCCTGGCCGCTGTCGTCCCCTGGCTATTTTAAGGATTTGCAGATCCGGCTCACCAAATTCTTCGGATCAGGGCAACTCGGTCCGTTCAAGAATGGCTATTGGGGGCATCCGGCCTACAAGCTGCCACCGGAAGCGAACCTGATGGCTGTAGCACATTATCTGGAAGCGCTCGACTTCCAGAAGGAGATCGTCAAGATCCAAGCTATCTATGGTGGCAAGAACCCGCATCCGAACTGGCTGGTCGGCGGCGTGCCCTGCGCGATCAACATCGACGGAACTGGTGCGGTGGGTGCGATCAATATTGAGCGGCTGAACATGGTGTCCTCGATCATCGATCGTTCGATCGAGTTTGTCGAGCAGGTTTACCTGCCCGACATTGCCGCGATCTGCTCGTTCTATAAGGACTGGCTCCATGGCGGCGGACTTTCGAGCAAAAGCGTGATGTCCTATGGTGACATCCCCGAACACGCCAATGACTGTTCCGCGAAAAATCTCAAGCTGCCGCGCGGGGTCATTCTTGATGGCAATCTCAAGGAGATACTGCCGATCGACCATGGTGATCCCGAGCAGATCCAGGAATTCGTCGCGCATTCATGGTATAAATACCCCAGCGATTGCTGTGGACTGCATCCCTGGGACGGTATCACCGAGCCGAGTTTTGAACTTGGGCCAAAACTCAAAGGCAGCAAGACAGATATCAAGGAACTCGACGAAGGCGGCAAGTATTCCTGGATCAAAGCGCCGCGCTGGCGCGGCCACGCCGTCGAGGTCGGGCCATTGGCGCGATACATCATCGGTTATGCGCAAGGCACAGCCGAGTTCAAGGAGCCCGCCGAGAGACTGCTCAAGGGGCTCAATCTTCCCCTGACTGCGCTGTTCTCGACGCTTGGCCGTACTGCGGCTCGGGCGCTCGAATGCCAGTGGGCGGCGCATCAGATGCGTTATTTCCAGGATAAGCTGGTAATCCACATCAAGGCAGGCAATACGGCAACTGCCAATGTCAGCAGGTGGAAGCCGGAAAGCTGGCGCAAGGAGGCCAAGGGCTACGGGTTCACTGAGGCGCCGCGCGGTGCACTCGGGCACTGGATCAAGATCAAGGACGCCAAGATCGACAATTATCAATGTGTCGTGCCGACGACGTGGAACGGATCTCCTCGCGATCCCAAGGGCAATATTGGCGCTTTTGAAGCCTCCCTGATCGGTACCCCGATGGCCGATCCGCAGCGGCCCCTGGAGATCCTGCGCACCATCCATTCCTTTGATCCGTGCTTGGCTTGCTCGACCCACGTAATGAGTCCTGACGGCCAAGAAATGGCTTCAGTCAAAGTTCGTTAGAGACATGCTGGACAACGCTCCGCAGCTCCTTGCCGCCGTCGATGCGGCACCGACTGAACGCCCCATCGGCGGTGGCGTCGCCTGCGCGCCGGTGCGACTGTGGCATTGGGTCAATGCGGCGGCCATTCTGATGCTGAGTTTAACCGGCTATCTCATTGGAACCGGGACACCGGCGATATGGGGAGAGACAAGCGGCAATTTCCTGTTCGGCTATATCCGCTTTGCTCATTTCTCGGCGGGATATGTACTCAGCGTCGGCTTTCTTCTGCGCATCTACTGGGCCTTGATGGGAAACGCGCATGCCATGCAGATCTTTTGCGTGCCGCTCTGGCGCAGGTACTTTTGGCGCGAGGTGTACCACGAGATTCGCTGGTATGCGTTCCTTAGAGTTGAGCCCGAGAGGCGCGTCGGGCACAACCGTCTTGCTCAGCTCGCAATGTTCTTCATGTTTACGCAGACGATCACGTTCATGGTCGTCACAGGCTTTGCACTTTATGGGCAAGGTGCCGGTACTGACAGCTGGCAGTACAAGCTGTTCGGCTGGATGTTTTCAATTTGGCCGAACAGTCAGGACGTCCATACCTGGCATCATCTCGGCCTGTGGGTGATCGTGATCTTTGCGCTGGTTCACATCTACGCGGTGATCCGGGACGACGTCATGTCGCGCCGGAGCATCTATTCGACGATATCGGGTGAGCGCGGGTTTCGCGATTGACTGGAAGTGGATGCCGAATCCGGAAAACAAGAAACGGATCCTGGTGCTCGGCATCGGCAATATCCTGTGGGCCGATGAGGGATTCGGCGTGCGGGTGGTCGAGGAGTTTCATCGCCGCTACGCCATCGATGACAACGTCACCGTCCTCGATGGCGGCACGCAGGGCCTCTACCTCGTCAGTTTTCTCGAGCAGGCCGATTGCCTGATCGTGTTCGATGCCATCGACTATGGATTGCTGCCCGGGCAGTTGAAGCTTGTGCGAGATGACGAAGTGCCAAAATTTACCGCCGCCAAGAAGGTGAGCCTGCATCAGACCGGCTTTCAGGAGGTTTTGAGTGCGGCCGACCTGCTTGGCCGCCGCCCGCGAGAGCTCGCTCTCATCGGCTGTCAGCCGCTGGACCTGGAGCATTGGGGCGGTCCGCTGACAGCCCCGGTGCGCTTTCAGATTGCGCCTGCGATTGAACTGGCTTGCAAACTCCTGGCGCAGTGGGACTCGCCGGCAAAACCGCGGACCGCGCCGCTGCCTGCATCAGAACGGCTGTTGGCGAACAATATCGACCATGCGAATTATGAGATGAGGGCGCAGCCGATCTAGCGGCCCGCGACTGACCATGTGCCTTGGCTTACCAATGACGATTGTCGAGACCGACGGCATCACGGCGCTGTGCGAGCATGGCAATGAACAGCGGCGCGTCTCGGTCATGCTGCTCTCCGACGCGTCGGTCGGCGCCAAGGTGCTCGTTCATATCAACAGCGCAGTGCGGCTCTTGGATGACGAGGAAGCAAGGCTGATCTCGGAAGCACTTGACGGGCTTGAGGCCAGCCTCAACGGCCAGGACTGCGATCGCTTCTTTGCGGACTTGATCGGTCATGAGCCGCAATTGCCGGAGCACCTACGCTAGCAGTTCCGTTCGCCTGTTGCGCCGACTAGGCTTGCTCACAAATCGAATTCCAGTCGCACGTAACCTTTACATGGAAAATGTCAGACGCTTCGAGCCGTTGGTTCGAGCGGGAGTCGCGGCCAGGCGATGATTGGCATGCGCCTTGCTAATAGCCTGCTAGCAGAACCGAACATTATCAGAAAGGCGTGTGATGAAGTTGCAGCCGGCGCAGCATGGTCTGGCGCGGCCCGCTCCGTCCGACGTAGAGGGCGTCAGCGTCGATGCGCGCCTGGCCGCGCACGCTCCCGTGAGGGCGGCCGTGATGCCGCTGTCGGCGGCCGATCCCCTATATTTGCTCCGGATCATCCAGCTCGCATTCTTCCTTCCTGAAATGGTCAAGGCGTTTCGAAAGCAAGGCGCAGTGCCTGCGGGCGGCGTTGGTGGCGAACTGGTCGGCCGGCTCGGCCTGCGTGGCCCGTCGACGCCGAGCCTGTGCCATCGGCGCGATACACTCCGCCTGATCGGCAAAAGACCAGTCCGTTTGGTTACGATCGACCACATCTCGGTACCGATCGTTCGGCCACACGCCGGCAGCACTGCTGTCGGCAAGTGCATTGCCTCTCGATACAGCCAACGGAACGTCGCATCATGAAAACAGCGATCCGCGTTGTATCCGACGGCGTCGACCGGACGGCGAGCGAGCTTGCCACGGGCTCTGGAGGGCTCGACGTATTCCATAGTGGGTTGACAAGTGCGAGTGCGCTCGCCAAGCGCGCTTGGCGCGATGGCGACGAGCTTGCAAGGAACTTTCCGAATGCCACCGCGCTGTTATCGAATGCCGCTGCTGCCGTTGGCAGCCAGAGAAGCGGCGCTCGGACGCAACTGTACGGACTAGCGAATCTCAGCGATCCCGAGCGCAAGCTGATTGGCGAAGTGCTCGGAGAAGGTGAGGTCGCCGGCTTGGTTGCGCTGCCAGATGGCTCTTTGGCGCAAATTCAGGAGTCCAAGCTTGCGGGAATCTGGCGCGTGCGCATCGGGACCGAGCCGGCGCACGAATATGTTGAGGTCGGGGCGATCCCGCAGATTGTGCGGCGCGCCGCAACTGACCTGACGTCCGCCGATCTTGCGATCGGTGCCGCGCCGGACGGCGCGATGAACGTGCAACCGGTGCTCGCCGAAATACGCGAGCGGGCGCGCGTCTGGCGGTTTGGCATGTGCGCGCATGTCATCAATCTCACATTGCTGCCGATGAGCGTTATCGACCTGGCATTCCTGCAGCAAAGCGTGGGCAATGGCCCGGTCGAACTCATCTTCCGCGGCTACGGCACGTGCCGAGTGCAGGCGACCGGGATCAGGAATGTCTGGTCGGTGCAGTTCTTCAATTCTACGGACAACATCATCCTTGATACGCTGGAGGTCGGCGGTGTGCCGATTGTTGCGTTGGCTGCCGACGAGGATTTCCAGGACTCTGCCGAACGCATGCAGGAAATTATTAAGGCGTACCTCACATGAAGAGCTGGGAGAACATTCGGCATCGGGTGGGATCCCGTAGACGGCGCGTGCGCAGCGACCGCCGGCATAGCTTGCGCAGGATGTTGGCGGAGTGGTGCGCATGAGCCTCGCTGCCCGCAACAAAATTGATGTCACCGTATCGCTAGCTGCCGACGTAGTCGCCGCGGTCGAGATCCTGCCGCGTGTCCGACCGCCGCTGGCGCGGCTGTTCGCCGGCAAACAGGCCTCGTCGCTGCTCAAGGTGCTGCCGCGGCTCTTCGCGTTGTGTGCCGCCGCGCAGCAAACCGCACTGCTGTCCGCGATTGAGACGGCGCGCGACGAAGCGATCACCCGCACAACAAGACAGCATCGTATTGCGCTTATCGTTACCGAACGCATCGCGGATTTGCTACGGGGCCTCTTTGTCGGACATCTTACGCAAGACATCGCCAGTGCGGCGGCAATCCGCTCCCTGATGCGCGGAATGTCAGCGCTTGTCGGCAGCGCACAGCCAGCCTGGGGCTCCGCTCAACGCGAAGAGACAGCACGGATTGTGGCTGCGCTGGCCGCGCTCGGCATGCCGAATGAGGGTGGCGCGCTGAGGTCCGGTAGCCCATTGGCGCTTCGCATTGCAGCGCTTGATGAGATCGACCTGAAGTCAATTCCGGCGGAGCACTCGTACCTGTCTGTTGCTGACGACCGCAAAATCATTGAACGGCTGCTCGTGGATGACACGACATTTTGCTATTGTCCCGATCTCGACGGACATGCGCCCGAGACGGGTCCATGGGCGCGCCAAATGACGCGTGATCGGCTCTCGCCGAGACCAGCCGGTGCGGCCGAGCGGCTGAGGGCCAGAATTGCTGAAATCCTCCGGCTATGCGCCTGGCTCAAGGCCGGTGCTCAGATTGACTCGGCGGAGCATGGGATTGTCGAAAGATATAAGCTAGGGCCCGGCCGTGCAGCGGCCGCGGTCGAATGCGCCAGGGGGCGTCTCTTCCACGCGGTTGAGCTTGATCCTCAGGGCCGGATATCCCGCTTCGAATTCCTCGCGCCGACGGAGTGGAATTTCCACCGGCGCGGACCGCTTGTCCGGAACCTGCAGGGCGCGGTGCTGACGGCGAGACGACGTCGGGATGCAGTCCATGCAGTGATTGCATCGCTTGATCCGTGCGTCGGGTTCACCCTCAATTTTCGCGAAGTTGGCGATGCATGAAATGGCGATTTGTCTTGGCATTATTCAAATCGTCGAGGAGGAGGTACGTCATCGGTCGTTTTCGCGGGTGCGGAGCGTCTGTCTGGAGCTGGGAGCGCTGAGTCATGCCGCGCCTGAGGCGATCAGGTTCTGCTTTGCTGCCGTTGCAACGCGGACCGTTGCCGAGGGCGCGGTCCTTAACATCGTCGAACTTCCAGGCGTTGCCTGGTGCATGAGCTGTTCGAAGAGCGTCGAAATTGCACGGCGCGGTGAGCGCTGTCCCTGCTGCGGCAGTTATCAGTTGCAGGTAACCGCGGGCGAACAGATGCGGGTGAAAGAGCTGGAGATCGATTGATGTGTACCGTTTGCGGCTGCAGCGAAGGGACGCCGTCGACCGAATGCGCAAAAGCGCATGATGCGGAGAGCCACGCGCGTTACTATGCCCATGTGCAGGACGATTGCAATCGCCATTATGCCCATCCTCATGGCGACCAAGCCCTGCAGCGTTCATACCATGCTCGCGATAGTCATAGTCACCATCATCGCTCTGCCCATCACCAGGCTCATGGCGGGCAGGCGCTTCTGAGCGGCGGCGCTGGGCCGGCTGCCTTGAAGGTCACGGGCATGAGCAGAGAGCGGGTCATTCAGATCGAGCGCGATATTCTTGGCAAGAATAATGGGATTGCGGCGGACAACCGCGCGCTCTTCGTAGCCGATGACCTGCTTGTATTTAATCTTTTGTCCAGTCCCGGTGCGGGTAAAACGACGCTGCTTGTCCGCGCCGTCTCCGAGCTCAAGCGTAGCCGTCCGGTCGGGGTGATCGAAGGCGACCAGCAGACCTCGAACGATGCCGAACGCATTCGGGCCGCCGGCGTGCCGGCCATTCAAGTTAACACCGGCAAGGGTTGCCATCTCGATGCTGCAATGATTGGCGAGGCTTATCGCCGCTTGCCGCTGCTCACGGGCGGTATTCTCTTCATCGAGAACGTCGGTAATCTGATCTGTCCCGCAGCCTTCGATCTTGGCGAGGCCTGCAAGATCGTAGTGTTGTCGATGACCGAAGGTGAAGACAAGCCGCTCAAATATCCTGATATGTTTGCCGCTTCGTCGCTCATGGTGATCAACAAGATTGATCTGGCCCCTCTGCTTGAGTTCGATTTGGGCAAGACCATCGAATACGCCAGACGCGTCAATCCAAAGATCGACGTGCTTGTAGTTTCGGCGCGTACCGGCGAGGGTTTTGGCGCGCTCTACGCTTGGATCGATAGACAGGCGGGGCATCAGAGGCGCGCCGTAGAGGACACAAGGCGATGAGCGCCGCAACCACCTGCGACCGAACACGGCTGCGCGTGCGCGTGAGTGGGGCCGTGCAAGGGGTCGGGTTTCGTCCTTACGTCTATGGACTCGCTATGCGGTACGGATTGGCGGGGTTTGTCATCAACGGCCCCGAGGGCGTTATCATCGAGGTCGAGGGCGACCGTGCGTCAGAGTTTGTCGCCACCTTGCCGCTCGAGGGGCCTCCATTGGCACGCATCGACCACATCTGCGTTCGGGAGACTGCGGCGCTCGCGGCGAAAGACTTTTCGATCGGTACGAGCGAAGGCGGCAAATTTTCAACGCAGATCGTCGCTGATGCCGCGACCTGCCAGCAATGCCTCAATGAGCTGTTCGATCCAGAAAATCGGCATTACCTTTACCCATTCATCAGTTGCTGCCATTGCGGCCCACGCTACACCATCGCCGAACGGCTTCCGTACGATCGCCACAACACCGTGATGAGGGCTTTTCGGCTGTGCGCCGCCTGCGCGGCCGAATATGCCGATCCGGCGAGCCGCAGGTTTCATGCTGAGGCCATCGCGTGTCCGACATGCGGTCCTCGGCTCAGCCATGGGATCAGCGCCATTGTCGCGGCAATCGCGGGGGGACAAATCGTGGCGATAAAGGGGCTGGGCGGATACCAGCTTCTTTGCGATGCGCGTAACCAGGACGCCGTGCAGCGTTTGCGCAGGGGAAAGCAGCGCCTTCAGAAGCCGTTCGCGGTTATGGTCGATTCCATAGAGCGCGTCAGCGACATCGCGGAGGCGAACGCGCCCGAGCTTACGCTGCTCGAATCCGTAGCACGTCCCATCGTCCTTCTGCCTTCGCGCAACAATCTGGCGCCCGCCATAGCTCCTGGCTTATCGCGTGTGGGTGTCATGCTGCCTGTAGCGCCGCTGCATCACCTCATCTTTCATGCGCTTCGCTCGGCAGGAGCATGTGCGGGAGCCGGTCCGGTCATCGTCGCCACCAGTGCCAATCTTTGCGGCGAACCGCTCCTGATCGACAACGCGCAGGCGCTGCGGCGGCTCAAGGGGATCGCCGACCTTATCGTGACCCATGATCGCGATATCCTGACGCGTGCTGATGACTCCGTGGTGTCGGTGGTGGCTGGCCGGCCGCAATTCATTCGTCGTGCCCGTGGCTATGTTCCCGAACCGATCCGGCTTGCGAAGTCTGTGCCGCCCGTGCTCGCCGTCGGCGGCGCACTAAAATCGACCGTCACCATCACGCGGGACAACCAAGCGTTCGTCTCCCAGCATATTGGCGATCTGGATACGGCCGAAGGCATTCGTGCGTTCGAGGACACGATCCGACACCTCACATCGAGCCTTGACGTGGAGCCCGTCGTCATCGCCCATGATCTGCATCCCGATATGGCTTCCACCCGGTTTGCGGAAGCAAATGGCCGCGCGCTGGTGGCTGTCCAGCATCATCACGCACACGCTGCCGCAGTGATCGCCGAGCATGGCCATACGGGACCTGCGCTTGCCCTGGTGCTCGATGGCCATGGCTTTGGCTCCGAGGGCGGTAACTGGGGTGGCGAACTATTGTTGTGCGAAGGGACGAGCTGCCGACGCATCGGGCACTTAGCGCCCCTGCAAATGCCTGGTGGAGATCGTGCAGCCCGCGAGCCGTGGCGCATGGCGAGCGCAGTATTACACGGGCTCGGCCGGACTAACGAAATCGGGCCGCGCTTTGCGGCGCAACGCCAGGCCGGATATATGTCGGCCTTGCTCGATCAGCCGGGCGGGGCCACCACGACAAGTGCGGGCCGGTTGTTCGACGCGGCAGCGGCGCTGCTGGGGATTGCGAGTTTGCAGAGCTATGAGGGCGAAGCGGCGATGAAGCTCGAGGCGCTGGTGCGGCGGACTGCGATTCTCGAAGCCGGCTGGACAATCGATGGCGGCGTCCTGTCGCTTCAGCCGCTGTTTGCGCGGTTGGTTGCAGATGATATTGACGCCGCGGGCGGAGCCGGGCTGTTTCATGGCACCTTCGCCGCCGCCTGCGTTGACTGGGTCACGCGCTCTGCGCGGACAACCGGCGTTAATACCGTCGTTCTGAGCGGCGGCTGCTTCCTGAACGCGGTGCTGGCGGACGAAATCCCGCGCGGTTGCAGCGCTGCCGGCCTTACCCCGCTGGTGCCGCGGCGGGTGCCGCCCAATGATGGCGGTTTGAGCCTTGGCCAGGCCTGGATTGCCGCTCTGCAGATTGCTCAACGGTCGTCCGCCAGGGGAGGAACAGCCTGATATGTGTCTTTCGGTTCCGGCAAAGATCGCGAAAATTCTTCCCAACGACATGGCCATGGTGTCCATCGATGGCATTAGCCTGGAGATATCGATTGCTCTCATCGACGAGCTCGAGGTCGGCGATTGCGTCCTTGTCCATGTCGGCTATGCGCTGGCCAAGATCGATCCGACGGAAGCCAAGCGCACGCTAGAACTCCTGCAGGAGCTAGGCAGCGCAGGGGCACGCCGATCATGAAATATGCCGACGAATTCCGCGACAAGGCCATCGCGCAGGGAATTGCGCGTGCGATTGGCGCCGAGGTCAGTTCGCAAAGAGCCTATCGGTTCATGGAATTTTGCGGCGGACACACTCATGCGATCTCCCGCTACGGCCTGGAGGATCTGCTGCCCGCGAACGTCCGCATGATCCACGGGCCCGGTTGTCCCGTCTGCGTTCTGCCCGCCAGCCGAATCGACATGGCGATCCGCCTCGTCGAGCGACCAGAGGTCACTCTGTGCGCCTACGGCGACCTGATGCGCGCGCCTGGATCGCAAGGACAGTCCCTGTTGCGAGCCAAAGCGCTTGGTGCCGACATTCGGATGGTCTACTCGACGCTCGACGCTATCCGGCTCGCCGAACAGGCGCCGAGGCGCGAGGTGGTCTTCTTTGCCATCGGATTTGAGACCACGACCCCCCCGACGGCGGTGATGATCCGAATTGCCGAGAAGAAGCGGCTGAAGGGCCTCAGCGTGTTCTGCAACCACGTGCTTACACCGTCTGCAATGCACAGCATTCTCGAGAACCCGAAGATCCGCAACACCGGCGGGGTCCCAATTGACGGCTTCATCGGGCCTGCACATGTCAGCACCATTATCGGTACGCAGCCCTACGAGCCCCTGGCGGAACAATTCGAGAAGCCTATCGTGATCGCGGGATTTGAACCCCTCGACGTGATGCAGGCGATCCTGATGCTGGTGCGGCAGGTGAACCAAGACCGCTACGAGGTGGAGAACCAATACAGCCGTGCAGTGACACGCGAAGGCAATCGGCGCGCCAAGGAGGAGGTAGCGCAGATATTCGAACTGCGTGAGCAGTTTGAATGGCGTGGGCTCGGACTCGTACCCAACAGCGGACTGAAGCTGAAGCGGGCTTACACGCAATTCGACGCCGAGACGCGTTTTGCGATCCACGACCTGCGTGTCGCAGACAATCCGGCGTGCGAGTGCTGCGCGATCCTGCGTGGCGCCAAGCGGCCGGTCGATTGTAAGCTGTTTGGAACCGTCTGCACGCCGGAAACTCCCATAGGGTCCTGCATGGTGTCATCGGAAGGCGCTTGTGCGGCGTATTGGACCTATGGCCGAGTTCGCGATGAACAGTTGAGGCGGACGTCATGAGCGTAAAGGCCTATCAACGCAAGCTCGACGTCGAGAACGGACGGGTTGATCTTTCTCACGGATCCGGGGGCCGTGCCATGGCACAGCTGATCTCCGGCCTTTTTCACAAAGCCTTTGGTAATGAATGGCTCGCCCGCTGCAATGATCAGTCGGCGTTTGACGTTGCGGCAGGCAGGATGGTGATGACGACCGACGGCTATGTGGTCTCGCCGCTGTTCTTTCCCGGCGGCAATATCGGGTCACTGGCTGTGCACGGCACGATCAATGATGTCGCAATGTCCGGCGCGCGTCCCCTCTATCTGTCGGCCAGTTTTATCATCGAGGAGGGCTTCCGGTTTTCGGATCTGAAGGCGATCGCGGATTCGATGGGCGCGGCAGCGCGCGGGGCCGGCGTTTACATCATTGCCGGGGACACCAAGGTCGTCGAGCGCGGCAAGGCGGATGGTCTGTTCATCTCTACGACCGGGATCGGGATTGTGGCCGATGGGCTCGATCTCTCCGCCGACAAGGCAAGGGTCGGGGACCGTGTGCTGGTGTCCGGTAGCCTCGGCGATCATGGGGTGGCGATCATGTCAAAACGGCAGAACGTCGCTTTTCAAACCGAGGTCGTCTCGGATTCCGCAGCGTTGCATAACCTCGTAGCGGTCATGGTTGCCGCCGGCGGTGGCGGCATCCGGGTGATGCGCGACCCCACGCGCGGTGGGCTCGCCGCGACCCTCAACGAGATTGCGCATCAATCCGACCTCGGGATCCGCCTGCAGGAAGCATCCATTCCGGTGAAGCCCGCGGTTGCGGCTACCTGCGAACTCCTTGGACTCGATCCGGTCCATGTCGCCAATGAGGGCAAGCTCGTTGCGATCGTCGCGCCTGATTTGGCCGATGCCGTGCTTGCGGCCATGAAGGCGCACCCGCTCGGGTCCGATGCAGCTGATATTGGCGAGGCGGTGGCTGACGATCGGAAATTTGTGCAGATGGCGACCGGTTTCGGCGGCCGACGAATCGTCGATTGGCTGTGGGGCGAACAATTGCCTCGGATCTGTTGAACACGCTGCGCAACGTCCAGTTTTTTGGAAACCAAATTTATGATCAATGGCCATCAGCCATCAACTCTGGAAACGATCCCTTCTATGGGCAATCCTGCCCAACCGGCAGACTGCGATCTTCGCTCTTTAACAAGTTTCGGCGAGGCTGGATTTCGGTTGTTAGCTTTTCCACGAGCCGAGAACGCAATTCGAAACGATTCACCGCCATCGCGCAGTTTCGACGGTTAAGCTCAGCGAGCATGGTCACGCGATCCGCTCGGCACCCGTGGGTTTGAAATCCTGCGAAGCTTGTCAAATATCGCTGAATTCCTGCGCCATTTTGACGGCTGGGTCGCAATATCGCTGCGCGCTTCCGATTAGAAAGGCGCTTCAGGCAGGGAGTTTTCAAATGAAGGTCGGAGTCCCCAAGGAAATCAAGGCGCACGAATATCGCGTGGGCCTTACCCCTGGAGCTGTCCGCGAATACGTGGCAGCGGGCCACCGCGTGATGATCGAGGCCAATGCCGGCGCTGGCATTGGTGCAACCGATGACGATTATCGCAATGCTGGCGCAACGATTCTAACTTCCGCAGTTGAGGTATTCGCATCGAGCGAGATGATCGTAAAGGTTAAGGAGCCTCAGCCGTCCGAATGGTGTCAGCTGCGGGAAAATCAGATCCTGTTCACTTATCTGCATCTGGCCCCCGACCCGGATCAGGCCAAGGGCCTCCTGAAATCTGGATGCACCGCGATCGCCTATGAGACCGTAACTGATGCGCATGGTGGTCTTCCACTGCTGGCGCCGATGAGCGAGGTCGCGGGTAGGCTTGCGATCGAAGCGGCGGGTAGCGCCCTGAAGCGGAGTGCAGGCGGACGAGGGCTGTTGATCGGCGGGGTACCCGGTGTTCGGCCGGCCCGAATCGTGGTGATCGGAGGTGGCGTCGTTGGCACGCACGCGGCACGCATGGCGGTCGGTCTGGGCGCAGAGGTGACCATCATCGACCGTTCGATACTCCGGCTCCGCGAGTTGGACGAGCTATTCGAAGGACGCGTTCGCACCAGGTTTTCGACCATCGACTCCGTGGAGGAAGAGGTATTTGCGGCGGATGTGGTGATTGGTGCGGTGCTCGTTCCAGGTGCGAGCGCGCCGAAGCTGGTCCGCCGGAGCATGCTGAGCTCGATGCGCAAGGGGGCGGTGCTCGTGGATGTCGCTATCGATCAGGGCGGCTGCTTTGAGACATCGCACCCAACCACTCACGCTGAGCCAACTTACGAAGTGGATGGCGTCATTCATTATTGCGTGGCCAATATGCCCGGCGCCGTGCCGCTGACCTCGAGCCAGGCACTGAATAACGCGACGCTGCCGTTTGGTTTGGCTCTGGCCAACAAGGGTTTTTCCGCCGTGCTCGAAAATCCGCATTTGCGCGCAGGCCTCAACGTCCATCGGGGCCGGCTAACTTACAAAGCGGTGGCCGAAAGCCTCGGGCTACCCTTCTCACCGATCGAACAGGCTGCGGCCTGATCCCAGAGGCCCGTGATGGGCGTTTCCTCCCTGACTTAGGCCACCCTTCGGGGTGGCTTTTTTTCGGCTCCATCGATCTGGACCGCCGCCGGCATTTATTTGCCACGCGGAGCAAAGCGGAGGATCACCAGACGAAGGCCTGGCTTCAGTCCCCCGCACGATGCGAGACATTGTACTTTCGCCTCTTAAAGCGCATATGAATGCCGGTTTTGCCAAGTCATCCAAGGCAATTGAGAATGCGTCCCGCGGGTCCCCAGGACGCCCGCGATCACCTCAGCGACTTTATCTGGCGCGATCGCCGCGACCTTTTCTGACTGGCTGTGGGGACGCGGACCGGACCGGTGATCACTGCGCCGGTTGTTCATCGTGGTGATGTCGCCGAAGCCGCCGCTGTCCCGGTGAGTGGAACCAACAAGATGCGGCTCGGGGTCGACCTGACACACCGGCGGAGAACTTTGTGAAGTCGCGCGGCGCTTCGATCGTAGCCGCGGCACGGCGGCTATGGGAAGGATCGCAGATCGTTCCCTGAGGTTGGCTAACGCGGTTCACCTGATCGGCTGACTGCCGTGAGATCGACCATGCGTAAACCACCGCATCGAGATCAAGTTGCTGTCATGCCCGTTGTAGGATTTGCGACACCGTGTCGAGGCGGCGAGTCGCCTTATCGAAAATAGCCCAGACGAATCAAGGTTAAACCGTCTGGCACAAGACTTGAAAGCAAGAAACTGTCCCGCAACTTTTGCTCATGGAATCGCAGTCATGGCCTACAAGATAATCGCATCCCAGTGCACCGTCTGCGGTGCGTGTGAGTACGAATGTCCCAATGCCGCGATCAGCCTGAAGAACGACATATATGTGATCAATCCGACCCAGTGTACCCAATGTGAGGGGCATTTTGACACGCCGCAATGCGCCGTCGTTTGCCCGGTGCCCGATACCTGCGTGCCAGCATAGGTGGAGTAGCCGATGAGAGGAGCTCCGGCGCGAAACATGATGAAGATGCTATCGACAGCCGCCGCCTTTTGGATCCGTCTCCTGTTTCTCTCACTCGCTGGCCCCGAGTTGGCCGTGACTTGCGCGGTCCGCTCGGAGAGATTGCGGCGCAATCCTCGGCGGCGGGAGTTGTCCTTGCGCGAGCGGAGCGGGCGATGGTAGCTGTACAAGAGACGGTCGAGCGCGTCCGGCGGATCGACGTCGACCAATATCGATATGGGTTTGAGACGCTGATCGAGTCCGACAAGGCCCCGAAGGGGCTGTCGGAAGACACCGTTCGCTTCATATCCGCAAGGAAGAGTGAACCGGCCTGGATGCTGGAATGGCGCCTGGAGGCGCATCGCCGCTGGCTGACCATGACCGAGCCGACTTGGGCGCGCGTCGACTATCCCAAGATCGACTTCCAGGACATCTACTATTACGCGGCGCCGAAGCCGAAGAAGACGCTGTCCTCGATCGACGAGATCGATCCGGAGATCCTGAAAACCTACGAGAAGCTCGGCATCCCGCTGCGCGAGGTCGCGACCCTCGAGGGCGTCGAGCCGCCACCCGGCGGCGAGCAGACGCCGAACCGCAAGATCGCGGTCGATGCGGTGTTCGATTCGGTCTCGGTTGCGACCACCTTCAAGGCGGAGCTGAAGAAGGCCGGCGTGATTTTCATGCCGATCTCGGAGGCGATCCGCGAGCATCCTGAGCTGGTGCAGAAATATCTGGGATCGGTGGTTCCGACCTCGGACAATTTCTACGCGACGCTGAACTCGGCGGTGTTCTCCGACGGCTCATTCGTCTACGTGCCGCCGGGCGTGCGCTGCCCGATGGAGCTGTCGACCTATTTCCGCATCAACGAGCGCAACACCGGCCAGTTCGAGCGCACGCTGATCATCGCGGACAAGGGCTCGTACGTCTCCTATCTCGAAGGCTGCACCGCGCCGCAGCGCGACGAGAACCAGCTGCATGCCGCCGTGGTCGAGCTCGTCGCGCTCGATGACGCCGAGATCAAATATTCGACGGTGCAGAACTGGTATCCCGGCAATTCGGAAGGCAAGGGCGGCATCTACAATTTCGTCACCAAGCGTGGCGACTGCCGCGGCGCCCATTCCAAGATCTCGTGGACCCAGGTCGAAACGGGTTCGGCGATCACCTGGAAATATCCGAGCTGCATCCTGCGCGGCGATAATTCCCGCGGCGAGTTCTACTCGATCGCGATCTCGAACGGCTTCCAGCAGGTCGATTCGGGAACCAAGATGATTCATCTCGGCAAGAACACGTCGAGCCGGATCATCTCCAAGGGCATTGCTGCCGGCAAATCGCAGAACACCTATCGCGGCCTCGTCACCGCGCACCGCAAAGCGACCGGCGCGCGCAACTTCACCGCCTGCGATTCCTTGTTGATCGGCGACAAATGCGGCGCGCACACCGTGCCGTACATCGAAGCCAAAAATTCGTCGGCGACGTTCGAGCACGAGGCGACGACCTCGAAGATCTCCGAGGACGTGCTGTTCTACTGCATCCAGCGCGGCGTCAGCCAAGAAGAGGCCGTCGGCCTCGTCGTCAACGGCTTCGTCAAGGACGTTCTGCAAAAACTGCCGATGGAGTTCGCAGTGGAGGCGCAGAAGCTGATCTCGATCTCGCTCGACGGATCTGTCGGATAACCAAACCTCCCGCGAGCCCTCTCGAATGCGGCTCGCCAGATGACGCATTTCAGGGATCGGATCAGAATGGCGCTACTCGAAATCCGAGATTTGCAGGTTGGTGTCGAAGACCGCGAAATTATTCGCGGCCTCGATCTTGACGTCAATGCGGGTGAGGTACACGCGATCATGGGGCCGAACGGCTCCGGTAAATCGACGCTCTCTCATGTCATCGCCGGCAAGCCAGGCTATGAGATCAACGGCGGACAAATCCTGTTCAGGGGCGAGAACCTGTTGCGGATGCAGCCAAATGAACGTGCCGCCAAGGGCGTGTTCTTGGCATTCCAGTATCCGGTCGAGATCCCCGGCGTGACCAACATGAACTTCCTTCGGGCGGCACTGAACGCCCAGCGCAAGGCGCGCGACCAACGGGAATTCTCCACCCCCGAATTTCTGAAAAGAGTCCGCGAGGTGGCCGGTTCGCTCAACATTCCCCAGGACATGATCAAGCGCAGCGTCAATGTCGGCTTCTCCGGCGGCGAGAAGAAGCGCAATGAAATTTTGCAGATGGCGCTGTTCGAGCCGAGACTGTGCATCCTGGACGAGATCGATTCCGGCCTCGATATCGACGCGCTGCGTATCGTCGCCAGCGGCATCAACGCCTTGCGTTCGCCGGAACGAGCGATGCTCGTGATCACCCACTATCGGCGGCTTCTCGACCATATCGTGCCGGACATTGTGCACGTGATGTCGAAAGGGCGGGTCATGAAGAGCGGCGGAAAAGAACTCGCGCTGGAGCTCGAGGCTTGTGGCTACGCCCAATTCGAAGACGCGGCCTGACGGCTCTAGGGATTCCCCGATGAAGCAGGTTTTGGCCAATGCCGACGCCGAACGCGCAATGGGCAATGTTTTCGCTGCGGCGCGTGGACGGCTGCCTGGTGCAGGCCCTGTCCCCCAAATCCGGGCGAGGGCATTGGAGCTCTACGAGCGTACCGGCCTCCCGCATCGGCGCATGGAGGATTGGAAATACACTGATCTGCGCGCCCTGATCGGCGAGGTGCTGCCACTCGCTCCGCGACCGGATGCGGAGGCGCTGGTGCGCGCAAAGGTGTCGGCCAAGCAAGTGGCTGCCGATCAGGCGGTCAAGCTCGTTTTGGTGGATGGCATATTCGCGCCGGAGCTGTCCGATTTCGGCGGGCTCGAAAATGAAGTCGTTGTGCGGTCGCTGCGAGAGGTTCTGGAGAATTCGGCCACTGCGGCCATGGCCGGTCTGGTGCTGTCGACGACGAGCGATCCGGCAATCTCGCTCAATGCCGCAATGGCGACAGATGGCCTGGTGATTACGGTCGCCGATGGCAATGCGGTGAAGCGTCCAATTCAAATCATTCACGTCGCAACCGGACTGTCGGTGTCCACCTTTACACGCTCCTATCTGCAGCTCGGTAAAGGAGCGCATGCGGCCATCGTCGAAAGTTTCGTCCCGGCTGAAGGCGCGAGCGGCTATCAAGCCAACGATGCGATAATCGCCCTGGTTGGTGACGAGGCGAGCCTTTCGCATATCCGCGTGGCAGCCGATGCCTCCGACGCCGTGAACATCTCCTCGGCGATCATCGCAGTCGGCGCCAAGGCTAAGCTCGACCTCTTCAGCATGACCTGCAGCGGCTCCATCAGTCGCTATCAGGGATTCATCACGCTGGCCGGCGAGGGAACCAAGCTTTCGGCGAATGGGGTTAATCTCATCAGGGACAAGCTGCACGCCGACACAACGATCGTGGTCGACCACGCCGTACCACATTGCACCAGTCGGGAGAAGTTCCGCGCGGTCGTCGACGATTGCGGCCGCTCGGTGTTTCAGGGCAGAATCGTCGTTCGTCCCGCCGCCCGCAAGACGGACGCCACCCTGACGACGCGAGCGTTGCTCCTATCGGACCAGGCCGAGGCCGACAATAAGCCCGAACTTGAAATCTTGGCTGACGACGTGACCTGCGGCCACGGAGCGACTTCCGGTGCGCTCGACGACACTCTCGTATTCTATCTGCGCGCTCGGGGGCTACCCGAGAAGGATGCGCAGATGTTGCTGATTAAAGCGTTCGTTGGCGAGTCGATTGAGGAGATCACTTCCGAGAATCTACGCGATTTTGTGGCAGCGCAAGCTGAACACTGGCTGCAGGCGGGGCGATGAGCGCACATCCCGCCGTGAGCAATGGTAGTTACGAGGTCAACCGTCTGCGTTCTGACTTTCCTGCGCTGGCCATGACGGTGTACGGCAAGCCGCTTGTTTACCTCGATAACGCTGCATCCGCGCAAAAGCCCAACGCGGTGCTTGACCGTATGATGCAGGTGTACTCCAGCGAATACGCCAACGTTCATCGCGGCTTGCACTACCTCGCTAACGCGGCGACCGAGGCGTATGAAGGCGCCCGTACCAAGGTGGCGCAGTTTGTGAACGCGCATTTAAACGAAGAGATCATCTTCACCCGGAGCGCCACGGAGGCGATCAATCTGGTCGCCCAGACTTTTGGCCGTGAACGCATTACCCCCGGTGATGAGATCGTTCTCTCGATTATGGAACACCACTCCAACATTGTGCCATGGCACCTTCTCAGGGAACGACTCGGTGCAGTGATCAAATGGGCGCCAGTGGATGATGACGGAAACTTTTTGCTCGATGATTTTGAGCGACTGCTGACCCCGCGCACCAAGATGGTTGCAATCACACAAATGTCGAACGTGCTCGGCACGGTGTTGCCGGTGAAAGAGGTGGTGAGGATCGCGCATGCTCGTGGTATCCCGGTGCTCGTCGACGGCTCGCAAGGATGCGTCCATCTGAGCGCCGACGTCCGCGACATTGATTGCGATTTCTACGTCATGACGGGCCACAAACTCTATGGTCCGACTGGGATCGGTGTGCTTTACGGCAAGTCTGAGCATCTGGCATCGATGCCGCCCTTCAATGGCGGCGGGGAGATGATTCGCGAGGTCTCGCGTTCCGGAGTCATTTATGGTGATCCGCCACACCGGTTCGAAGCGGGTACGCCGCCGATCGTCGAAGCCATCGGTTTAGGCGCGGCTATCGATTACATCAATTCAATAGGCAAGGTGCAGATCCGCAGGCACGAGAGCGTACTGCTCGCTTACGCGCAGGAGAGGCTGGCGGATATCAACTTCGTGCGCATGATCGCGACCCCGGCCGAGAAGGGACCGATCATTTGTTTTGATATGAAGGGTGCGCATGCGCATGATATTGCCACCGTCGTCGACCGCGCCGGTGTAGCGATGCGGGCGGGGGCCCACTGTGCGATGCCGCTGCTCAAGCGCTTCGGCGTGCTGGCGACGTGCCGTGCGTCGCTCGGACTTTACAATACACGTGAAGAGATTGATGTGCTCGTGCGTGCGCTTATCAAGGCGCGGCAGCTGTTCTCGTGATTCGGCGAGCCTACGACGTCCAGGTGGCGAGGCAGCTCGCATTGAAGTCTGGAGGATGAGGTCATGCACCTCATCGTCATCGCAGCAGGTAAGCACCTGTAGGTCTCAGCAAGCATAGATAGCATTGGCAAGCCTGTGTCGGGCAGCCGGCCTTGCAGCCGGTCTTCCTGCACGGCCGCCTTCGGCGAGCGCGATCGCAGAGTACTGCGATCGCGGACACGCTCGAGAATTGGGCGGGCAATTCACGCATAGCCAGCCCTTGTTCCTTTTCGAACAGGGCCAAACCAAGAGTTCTCTGCCCAAAGCGTGATGTCGGGTTCGCAACAACACCCCCTTTCACCGCACGAGGCGCGCTAAGCGATTTTGATTGCTGTGTTTTTTGTGCTCACGCGACGCTGGCATGCTGGTTGCAAAAGTCTTGGTCAAGAAGCCGCCCTCGCAACAGCTAACCATTCAAGGACATCAGATGAGTCTCGCCACGACCCAGAGCATCGCAGAAATCAGGGCTCGCAACAAAGAGCTGATCGAGGAGGTGCTGAAGGTCTATCCGGAGAAAACCGCGAAACGGCGTGCCAAGCACCTCAACGTTCACCAAGCCGGCAAGTCTGACTGCGGGGTGAAGTCCAACATCAAATCCATACCTGGCGTGATGACGATCAGAGGCTGCGCCTATGCAGGGTCAAAGGGGGTGGTCTGGGGACCGATCAAGGACATGGTCCATATCAGCCATGGCCCGGTCGGCTGCGGTCAGTATTCGTGGGGCTCGCGACGCAACTATTACGTTGGCACGACGGGCATCGATAGCTTCGTGACCCTGCAGTTCACCTCCGACTTCCAGGAAAAGGATATCGTATTCGGTGGCGACAAAAAGCTGGTGAAGATCCTTGACGAAATCCAGGAGCTGTTTCCACTCAACAACGGCATCACGATCCAATCGGAATGCCCGATCGGCTTGATCGGTGACGACATCGAGGCCGTATCAAGAGCGAAATCCAAGGAATATGGCGGCAAGACCATCGTGCCGGTCCGTTGTGAGGGCTTTCGGGGCGTGTCGCAGTCACTAGGCCACCACATTGCCAACGACGCGGTGCGGGATTGGATTTTCGACCAGCTCGAGCCCGACGGCAAGCCAAAGTTCGAGCCGACGCCGTACGATGTTGCGATCATCGGAGACTACAATATTGGCGGCGACGCCTGGTCATCACGAATTCTTCTGGAGGAGATGGGCCTGCGGGTGATCGCGCAGTGGTCCGGCGACGGTTCACTGGCTGAGCTCGAGGCAACGCCGAAGGCAAAGCTCAACATTCTGCATTGCTACCGTTCCATGAACTACATCTCACGCCACATGGAAGAGAAGTTCGGTATTCCGTGGTGCGAGTACAACTTCTTCGGACCGTCAAAGATCGCAGAGTCGCTGCGCAAGATTGCGGGTTATTTCGACGACAAGATTAAGGAAGGCGCCGAGCGGGTGATTGAAAAGTACCAACCGCTGGTGAACGCCGTGATCGCGAAATATCGCCCGCGCCTGGAGGGCAGGACGGTGATGCTGTACGTCGGCGGGCTCCGTCCGCGTCATGTGATTGGCGCATACGAGGACCTCGGGATGGAAGTCATTGGCACCGGATACGAGTTCGGTCACAACGACGACTATCAGCGCACAGCTCAGCACTACATAAAGGACAGCACGCTCATCTACGATGACGTCAATGGCTATGAGTTCGAGCGCTTCGTCGAAAAGCTCCAGCCTGACCTTGTCGGCTCGGGCATCAAGGAAAAATACGTTTTCCAAAAGATGGGTGTGCCGTTCCGGCAGATGCACTCCTGGGACTATTCGGGTCCATATCACGGCTATGACGGCTTTGCGATCTTTGCGCGCGACATGGACATGGCCGTCAACTCGCCGGTCTGGAAGAAAACGAAGGCCCCTTGGAAGGAAGCTTCGAGGGCCAAGCTCCTGGCTGCAGAATAAAGCAACTCATCTCGCTCTCTGGGAAAGCCGGGGCGATACCAATCTCGATAGTGAAGGACTTCAACAATGGCGCAGAGTGCCGAACACGTGCTCGATCATCTCGAACTGTTCCGCGGTCCAGAATACCAGCAGATGCTGGCCAAGAAAAAGATATTCGAGAATCCTCGCGATCCCGCCGAGGTCGAACGTATCAAGGAATGGACGAAAACGGCCGAATATCGCGAAAAGAACTTTGCGCGGGAGGCGCTAGCGGTAAATCCGGCCAAGGCCTGCCAGCCGCTTGGCGCCGTATTCGCCTCTGTTGGCTTTGAGGGCACGCTGCCCTTCGTCCACGGCTCGCAAGGCTGCGTGGCTTATTACCGCAGCCATCTGTCGCGGCACTTCAAGGAGCCTAGCTCCTGCGTTTCTTCGTCGATGACGGAAGACGCTGCAGTATTCGGCGGCCTGAACAACATGATCGACGGGCTCGCGAACAGCTACAACATGTACAAACCCAAGATGATTGCGGTCTCCACGACCTGCATGGCCGAGGTGATCGGCGATGACCTCAACGCTTTCATCAAGACGTCAAAAGAGAAAGGCTCGGTTCCGGCGGACTTCGACGTGCCGTTCGCCCACACGCCGGCGTTCGTCGGCAGCCACGTCACCGGTTATGACAATGCGCTCAAGGGCATTCTGGAGCATTTTTGGGACGGCAAGGCCGGAACAGCGCCGAAGCTGGAGCGCAAGCCGAACGGGGCGATCAACATCATTGGTGGGTTCGATGGCTATACCGTCGGAAACCTTCGCGAGATCAAGCGCATCTTGGCGTTGATGGGCATCCAGCACACGATTCTCGCCGATAATTCTGAAGTCTTCGATACTCCGACAGACGGCGAATTCCGGATGTATGACGGCGGCACGACGCTGGAAGATGCGGCCAACGCGGTTCACGCCAAGGCGACAATCTCCATGCAGCAGTGGTGCACCGAAAAAACGCTGCCATTCGTGGCTGAGCATGGGCAGGACGTCGTATCCTTCAACTACCCGGTGGGCTTATCCGCAACGGATGACTTTCTCGTGGCGCTGTCACGCATCAGCGGCAAGGAGATTCCCGAGCAACTCGCGCGAGAACGTGGCCGCCTGGTCGATGCCATCGCTGACTCCAGCTCGCATATCCATGGCAAGAAGTTCGCGATCTATGGCGATCCGGATCTTTGCTATGGGTTGGCTGCGTTTCTGCTCGAACTCGGCGCCGAACCGACCCATGTGCTGTCCACCAACGGCAACAAGGCGTGGCACGAAAAAATGCAGGCGCTGCTTGCTAGCTCGCCATTTGGGCAGGGGTGCCAAGCCTATCCGGGCCGAGACCTCTGGCACATGCGTTCACTCCTGTTCACCGAGCCGGTCGATTTTCTGATTGGCAACACCTATGGCAAGTATCTGGAGCGTGATACCGGAACGCCACTGATCCGCATCGGCTTTCCGGTTTTTGATCGGCATCACCATCACCGCTCCCCCCTATGGGGCTATCAGGGCGGCCTGAATGTGCTGGTGAAGATCCTGGACAAGATCTTCGACGAGATCGACAAGAAGACAAACGTTCTTGGCAAAACTGACTACAGCTTCGACATCATTCGTTGATGAGCGACCGTGCGCGTGCCATCGCCCAAGCACTCGACGATGGTACAAGCACACGACGGTTGACCATGCAATTAGTTTGCGCTGAGAGGAAAAAGGGATGAGTTCACTAGCGGCCACGGTCCAAAATATTTTCGACGAGCCGGGCTGCGCCAAGAATGGCAGTAAGTCGGAGGCTGAACGGAAGAAGGGCTGCACCAAACAGCTGCAGCCGGGTAGCGCCGCCGGCGGCTGTGCTTTCGATGGCGCCAAGGTTGCGCTGCAGCCGTTCACTGACGTCGCTCACTTGGTGCATGGTCCGATCGCGTGCGAAGGTAATTCCTGGGACAATCGCGGCGCGGCGTCGTCCGGCTCGAATCTGTGGCGCACCGCATTCACAACCGATTTGAGCGAAACCGATATTGTATTCGGAGGCGAGAAGCGGCTCTGCAAAGCGATCAAGGAGATCATCGACAAGTGCGACCCGCCCGCCATCTTCGTCTATCAAACCTGCATCCCGGCGATGATCGGCGACGACATCAACGCAGTCTGTAAGGCAGCATCTCAAAGGTTCGCAAAGCCGGTGATCCCGATCAATTCCCCGGGCTTCGTCGGCTCGAAGAACCTCGGTAATAAACTCGCCGGCGAGGCTTTGCTCGACTATGTAATCGGGACGCAAGAACCGGACTACACCACGCCGTACGATATCAACCTGATCGGGGAATACAACCTTTCGGGAGAGCTCTGGCAAGTGAAGCCATTGCTAGACGAGCTTGGGATACGGATTCTCTCCTGCATCTCCGGCGATGGCAAATATCGCGAAGTCGCTTCATCTCATCGCGCGCGGGCGGCGATGTTGGTGTGCTCAAAGTCCATGATCAACGTCGCACGCAAGATGGAGGAACGCTACGGGATCCCGTTCTTCGAGGGGTCGTTCTACGGTATTCAAGATTCGAGCGAATCGCTGCGTCAGCTTGCCCGCTTATTGGTTGAACGCGGCGCGCCGACAGATCTGCTCCGCCGCACCGAAGCGGTGATCGCGCGCGAGGAGGCGTGGGCCTGGGCTGCGATCGAGCCGTACAAGCAACGATTCGAAGGCAAGAAGGCCTTGTTGATTACCGGCGGCGTCAAGTCATGGTCGGTCGTTGCGGCACTCCAGGAAGCCGGGCTTGAGTTAGTCGGAACCAGCGTGAAGAAATCAACCAGGGAAGACAAGGAGCGCATCAAGGAGCTCATGGGGCAGGATGCCCACATGATCGAGGACATGACGCCGCGCGAAATGTACAAGATGTTGAAGGACGCAAAAGCGGACATCATGCTATCGGGCGGCAAGTCGCAGTTCGTCGCGCTGAAAGCGGCGATGCCCTGGCTCGATATCAACCAGGAGCGCTGCCACGCCTATATGGGCTATGTCGGAATGGTCAAGCTGGTGGAGGAGATCGATAAGTCGCTCTCCAGTCCGATGTGGGAGCAGCTACGTCGACCGGCACCATGGGACGCATTGGCCAAGGCGATGGAGCAGATGCAATCGCCGGTGGCCGCGATCGACTGTGATCCGACGCTCGCCGAAACCGCGCGCCGCGCCAAGAAGATCTGCGTGTGTAACACGGTCGATCTGGGCACGATCGAGGATGCAATCTACGCGCACGGCCTGAGGAGCGTCGCAGCGGTCAGAGAGCATACCAATGCGGTCGGTGGCTGCTGCCAAAGACGCATCGAAGGTATCTTGGTGTCCGAGCCATCTGCCATGCGACAGGCCGCAGAATAGGGGAGGCGTCATGGCCATCGTCACGGCGCCGACAAAGGCCTGCGCTGTCAACCCGCTGAAGATGAGCCAGCCGATCGGCGGCGCATTCGCCTTCATGGGGCTGCGCGGGGCGATGCCGCTTCTGCACGGATCCCAGGGGTGCACATCCTTCGGGCTCACGCTCTTTGTCCGGCATTTCAAAGAGGCAGTACCGCTGCAGACCACCGCGATGAGCGAAGTCGCGACCGTACTCGGCGGCTATGAGAATCTCGAGCAGGCGATACTGAACATCTACAACCGTACCAAGCCAAAGATCATCGGAATCTGCTCGACCGGTGTCACTGAGACCAACGGCGACGATGTGGATGCCTACCTCAAGCTCATCCGGAGCAAGCATCCGCAACTTGCAAAGTTGCCACTGGTGTATGTCTCGACGCCTGATTTCAAGGGCGCGTTCCAGGACGGCTGGGAGAAGGCTGTGGCGCGCATTGTGGAGGTGCTGGTGGAAGGGCCCAGCGCCAATGGCCTGCGGGATCCATCGAAGGTGAATGTTCTGCCGGGATGTCACCTCACGCCCGGCGACCTGGATGAACTCCGTGTCATATTGGAGGATTTCGGGTTGTGCCCGTCCTTCCTCCCTGACCTCGCGGGATCGCTCGATGGGCATATCCCCGATGAGTTTACGCCAACGACCATCGGCGGCATCGGCGTCGACGAAATTGCGAGCATGGGCCGCGCCGGGTGGACGATTGCAATCGGCGCGCAGATGCGGCGAGCGGCAGAGGTCATGCAGGTCAAGACCGACGTGCCTTTTCGTGTCTTCGAGCGGCTGTGTGGTCTCTGTCCGAACGACGAATTCATGACGTTCTTGAGCGAGATCAGCGGCCGCCCCATACCATTGAAATATCGGCGCCAGCGCGGTCAGCTCGCCGATGCAATGCTGGACGCGCACTTCCATATTGGCGGTCGCAAAGTTGCGATCGGCGCTGAGCCAGATCTTCTGTTCGATCTGTCCGGCATGCTGCACGACATGGGCGCGCACGTGACCGCGGCCGTGACGACCACTCAGTCGGAGGTGATCGAGCGGATCAAGACCAAGGAGGTACTCATTGGCGATCTCGAGGATCTGGAAGGGCTTGCCAAAACAAAGCATTGCGACCTGCTGATCACGCATTCGCATGGCAGGCAAGCGGCGGCCCGGCTGAAAGTGCCGTTCTATCGTATGGGGTTTCCGATGTTCGATCGACTTGGCGCGGGACACCAACTATCCGTGGGCTATCGTGGTACCCGCAATCTGATCTTCGAAATCGCCAATCTCGTGATCGCGCACCGCGAGGAGAACGATCAGCCTACGCCCGATAGATGGCGGACTGCGGCCGGACTACCACGATGCTCGGGGTATCGCAGCTCCACCGGCGCAGCTGAGAGGTCGATTGCATGAAGGTCGCATTTGCCACTCAGGACCTGAGACGCGTCGATGCCCATTTTGGTTGGGCAAAGAATATCGCAATCTACGATGTCACGCCTGGCGGGCACGTGTTTCTCAAAGCGATTGAGTTTGAGGGCGATCTTAAGGAAGACGGCAACGACGACAAGTTGGCGCCGAAGATCGAGGCGATCAAGGATTGCGCAATCCTTTACGTCGCCGCCATTGGCGGTGCCGGGGCTGCGCGAGTGGTGGCCAACAAGATCCATCCTATCAAGGTGAATAAGCCAGAAAGCATTCTGGTGTTGCTCGAAAAACTCGAGCGCGTACTGAAGGGCACGCCACCTCCCTGGCTACGCAAGGCCATGGCAAAGGACCGACGGTGTACGTTCGAGTTCGATGAATGAGGTGATATGACCGCAAAAATAGAGCAGCAGGGCAGCGCCGTCGACGCGCCGTTCCTCAAGGAGTTGATCAAGATTTGGCGTGCTCAGGATACCAACGGAGCCTGGGAGGCGAAGAGCGATCTTGACCTGCTCGAACCCTATATCCTGGACAAGGAGAAACGGCGCGCATTGCCGATTATCGGTGATCCTGATCCCGATACGCTGTGGCGGCTTAAGCTGTTCTTCGATGCGGTCGCGCTCTCGATCGAGAGGGAAACCGGTGTGATGATCCAGCCGATCCTGGATCTGCATCATGAAGGCTTCGGCCGCATGGTGCTCATCTCAGGCCGGCTGATCGCCGTGAACAAGCAGCTGCGCGATGTGCATCGCTTCGGATTTCCTAATTTCGTAAAGCTCGCGCAGGAGGGCGACAAATATGTCAGCGACGGAATCGACCTGATTCGGAAATTTCCGGACGTGGCGAACTATTGGGGATACTCATGAGCGATCGTGAAACACTGAAGGCAGAACTAAAGAAGCTGTCTGTCAAGGCGACACAAGCCAAGATGGATCTGCACGATCTTTCGGAAGAATTGCCCGTCAACTGGACCTCAATCATGGTGGTGGCGCAGAAGGCGCACAATGCCTATGCCGAACTCGAGCGCAAGAGCCATGATTTGAAGGCGCTGGAAAATACTTAAAGGGGGCCCGACCCATGTCATTTGCAACGCGCGATGGACGCAACTGGACACCAGAATATCTGATCTCGATCAATAGCAAGAAGTGCATCGGCTGTGGCCGCTGTTTCAAGGTGTGCGGTCGAGATGTCATGACCTTGAAAGGTATCAACGAGGAGGGCGAACTTGTCGACCTCGACAATGACGAGGACGATGAAATCGAAAAGAAGGTCATGATTCTGAACGATCAGGGCGCTTGCATCGGCTGTGGTGCATGCGCCAGGGTTTGCCCGGCCAACTGCCAGACCCACGTTTCAGGCGCAGTCGAAGCTGCGTGAGCGAAGGCGGCTACCAGCCACCGCGTTAGCTCTCCGGCAAATGGTCCAGAAAGGTTGAAGCGCGAAAGCTGCAGCTGCGCAGCCAGCATGGAAAGGGCAGCAAGGCTCAATGCTCGTGCGAATTGGTCTGAATTATGCGCCCGGGCCAATGAAGTGTGCCGCAATGGCGAAGCTTGCGCGTTGGATTGCCAGAAACACGATCCGTTCCGGCACTTGTAGGGTTCTTGCAGGGGTGATTGCACAGCGACAATGAAGAACGTCTTGCAATAAACGAGCGATGAATGCAGCCAAATCCCATCTATGCGATTTGCGGCTTTAACGAGATTCCGAGCCGCCAGGCCATGGGATTCCATCTTATGGTCGTCGAAGATGACGGCAATCACCGGCCGTGGTCCATCATTGTGGTGCGCTGGGGCAAAAAGGTGCTTGGCTATGTCAATAAATGCCCGCACAACAGCGTCAATTTGGACTGGGAGCGGAACGAATTCCTCGATCCATACGGTATCCGGCTGATGTGCGGCAAGCACGGTTCGACCTTCGAACTCGGCACCGGGCGGTGCGTCGAAGGTCCATGTCAGGGTAGAGCGCTCACACCGATCGCGTTGGCGGTTCTGGATGGTGATATCTGTGTCCTCGGTGTGCGTCTTGTCGAAGACGATGCATCTCCCAACAACTGAAGACCGCGCTCAGACCGGCCGGTTTTCGTTGCGGTTTTTCACGGGCTCCATCCTCTTTAGCCCGTCGTGGTACGAGATCTCCTCATAGGACAAATCGAGATCCTTTGCGGCATCGAGGAGGTAATCAAGCTTGCCGCCCGGATCGAGCTTCTTGATGTCGTCCTTGTTGAGCCCGACCAGGTCCATCATCTCCTTCCAAACGGTGGATTCATCGCACGGTAGGACGTGGAAATTAATATCACCGAGCTTGATTCGATATTTCGCGAGCAAATCTATGTTGTTGCAGAAGATGAAGTAGCTGCCGTTTGGGCTTAAGGCACCGTCAAGGACGGTCGCGACGTCAGCAAGATAGGCGAAGGAATGCAGGTAGCCGGCCAGCACCGGAATAGTGCGTTCTCCGTCCTGCGCGATCGTCAACACCTGTTCGATCGAATAGTCCGGCGGCCGTTTCTCGTCCGCGACTTGAGTCTGGAATTTTAGTGCGACGTCGCCGCGAAAGCCGAACCGGCCCGGCTTGGTAGTCCCGCCTTTGAGTACGGCATTGAGCAGGCGGCCCTCCTTCTCAAGTCTGCCGAGTGCGGTGTTCTCGATTGCAGTCATTAAATTCTTCCTCGATCTAAGCTCTTAACCGACGCCTTGGCCGGTGCCAGATGCGATGCAAATTGCTTGCCGTTGCATGCGTCGCGGCCTTCGTCGTAGCTTAGAAAGAAAACGCGTCAATGGGCTGCGATCGCCTCAAGTAGCCTTGTCAGGAACCCGACACCGGTCCCAAAGCCAACAGCCGCGATCCGAAAAAGTGAGCATCATCAAGCGTCTGCGCGCTGGCACGTGACTTGCCCTTGGTAGCTAAATCCAAGCTGATGAGGGAAAGCCGTGATCAACCTGACGGATAGCGCAGTGAATGCAATCAAGAGCGCGATTTCATCGTCGACGCACCCGACCGGCGGGGTGCGCGTCATGATCGAAGCAGGCGGCTGCAATGGATTCAAATACAACATGGGTCTGGCCGAGGAAGCGAAGCCTGACGACACCGTGATCGAATGCGACGGGCTGAAGGTGTTCGTCGATAACAAGAGCCGTGAGCATCTGGTCGGTACGACCATCGATTTCGTGATGGCACTGGAGAGCTCTGGCTTTACCTTTCATAACCCGAACGCCACCGCGAACTGCTCCTGCGGAAAATCGTTCAGCTGATGAAAAAAATCGTTCGAGCTGATGAGGAGGAGACATCGAAGCATGCAGGCCGAACCAGTACAACTAAGGCGATCGTCGTCCACTGCGACAGACCGAGAGCGTCGCAGTCGCGGCGCAATCGAAGAGATCCGACCCAATCTGCAACGCGACGGTGGCGACTGTCACCTGATCGGGATCGATGGCAGCAGGGTCATGGTCAGGCTGACCGGTGCCTGCACGTTGTGTAAGCTTTCGAGGGTGACGCTGGAAGGCATTCAGGCGCGGCTGGTCGATAAACTCGGCGAATTGGTTCGCCTGATCCCCGTAGCTGCTGCAGGCGAGGCAGTGGATTGAGCGAAAATCGAGTGCCGATTTACCTCGATAACAATGCAACGACACGGACCGATCCATCCGTCGTGCAAGCCATGTTGCCGTTCTTCACCGAGCAATTCGGCAATGCCTCGTCCACGCATGCCTTTGGCAGCGAGGTCGCAGTCGCTCTGAGGCAGGCCCGGCGTTGCTTGCGGGGCCTGCTAGGGAACGCATACGATCATGAAATCGTTTTCACATCGGGAGGGACCGAGGCCAATAATGCCGCGGTCCTCTCTGCGCTTGCGACGCAGGAAGACCGCGACGAGATCGTCACCACCTCGGTAGAGCACTCCGCCGTTCTTGCGCTAACCGAGCAATTGGCGGCAAGAGGAGTCAAGACGCACATCGTACCCGTAGATTCCCGCGGACGGCTCGACATCGAGGCGTTTGGCTGCGCGCTCGGGCCACGCACGGCGATTGCCTCGGTTATGTGGGCCAACAACGAGACCGGAACGATGTTTCCTGTGGAGTTTCTGGCCGGGTTGACCCGTGAGGCGGGCGCGCTGTTTCACACCGATGCGGTCCAGGCCATCGGTAAGGAGCGCGTGAACCTAAAGGACAGTGCGATCGACATGCTGTCGCTATCCGCGCACAAACTGCACGGCCCCAAGGGGATCGGCGCGCTATATTTGCGCAAAGGGACAAAATTCCGGCCGTTGATCTGCGGCGGATCACAGGAACGAGGGCGCCGCGGCGGGACTGAGAATATTCCCGGCATTGTCGGCCTCGGAAAGGCTGCCGAGCTTGCGGCGGAGCGGCTCGAACCGGAGCGCGTTCGCATTAGCGCGTTGCGCGACCGCCTTGAGCAGGGAATTTTGCACAATGGCGAGTGCGTTGCGCTCGGCGATATCAGCAATCGATTAGCGAACACGGCCAATATTGCCTTCGATCATCTCGAAGGCGAAGCCATCGCTCACCATCTCAATCGGGCGGGCATCGCCGTGTCGATCGGATCAGCCTGCAACTCCGGCTCAATGCAGCCATCGCATGTTCTGCGTGCCATGCAGGTGCCGGCGTGGCGGATACGCGGCGCGGTGCGCTTTTCTCTGTCGCGTGAAACCTCCTTCGCGGAGGTCGATGAGGTCGCGTGCGCAGTGTCCGACATCGTGGCTCGCCTGCGCGCCACCTCCCGCGTCACAGTCAGGGAGTTGACCTCGTGAAAATCATGATCCGCCGGTCTCCGGACGCGGGCCTGTCGATCTACGTGCCAAAAAAGGATCTCGAAGAGCCAATCGTGGAATCCGAGTACGAGACGCTATGGGGCGGCTGGATCAAAGTAGCTAATGGCTGGGTGCTCGATTTGCCCGAGATGGCGAGCGACACACGGTTACCGATCACAATCAACGCTAAAAAACGGGGCGAGAACGGGGACGATCCGTGAAGGCGCCCCCGCAGATCGACTTTGTCGATGCGGCCGATGCAAAGGCCACGCTCGTGGACATCGCTGCCGGCCTGAGGGCCGCGAGCATTGTTCCCTATCTCGGTCCTGGCCTCGCCGAATTGTGCAGATCCGATGTTCCGACCACGCCAGAGGCGTTGGCCGGCTTCTTCGCCAGCAAGGTTGCGCTGCCGCGGCGGGCTAGGGGCAATGCGTGGGCGTCGGCGCAGCATATCGAGATCAGCAAACATCGGTCCGCTGTGACGGCATTGATGACGCAGGCCTTCGCTCGGCCAGTCGAGCCGACGCGGTTGCACCATCATCTTGCGTCCTTGTCGCTGCCCGTCATAGTAGACGCCTGGTATGATGCCGCCATGCGCGCGGCGCTGGGTAAGCGCGATGGATGGGGCGAAGTGCAGGGTATCACCCGCGTCGGCATTGTGGAGAACCGCTGGTATCGCTTTTACGATTCTGTTGGCCAAGAGGTCGACAATGCCGTGGCCGGCAGCTGGACGACGGTGCTGTACAAGCCGCATGGCAGCGTGCAGCCGGCCAACAACTTCCTTATCTCCGACGCTGACTATGTCGAGGCATTGACCGAAATCGACATTCAGACGCCAATTCCGGACATCGTCAAGGAAAGGCGAACCGGACAGACCTTTCTCTTCATCGGCTGTCGCTTCAACGACCAGCTGTTGCGTAGCTATGCGCGGCAGATCATCAAGCGCTCGGCCGACACCCACTATGCGATCGTTGATCCGGACGCGCTCTCTCGCAACGAGCTCCGCTTCCTACTCGAGCAAGGCCTGACACCGCTTGCGATTGGGCTCCCTTGGGCGATTGAGATACTGCTGACCCATTAGTGGCCTTGTGAAGCCCGGATCCCCCAGCTCGTATCGGCATATTACGAGAGCCGCAACGCGAGAAAACCCGTTCAGATGGAGCCGGGTTCCGGCGAGCTTAGTGCGAGAATGAATGCGCAAGCCATGGAGCTCTGCGTGAGAATGACGACGTATCTGTCGCATCGTCAACAAGAGCATCATTGCTGTTCTTAGATGCGCCAGAGACGATCGTTTCCGCTAACGCGTTGGCGTATGGCCGCAATTTCATCGTCTCCGCCATGGCATGCAAGTTGCTACCCGGCTTCTTGAGGTTCGCTCACGGATGGTCCTGGGTGGCCGATGATGCCTGCAGGGAAAGATGAAAATGAACGCGGTCGTCGAACGCGGAAAATATGCCAAAGCTGCAGTGGATAGCGGCAAGATGATGCAGCCCGCCGCCGAGCATAAGGGCTGCCGCGCTTTGGCCAAGACCGGGCAGGCGAGCTGCGGCTCGCAGGCAGGCCAAGGCGATCTGCCGACCGAAATCTGGGAAAAGGTCAAGAACCATCCATGCTACAGCGAAGAAGCGCATCATCATTACGCCCGCATGCATGTCGCGGTCGCGCCTGCCTGCAACATCCAGTGCAATTACTGCAACCGAAAATACGACTGCGCCAATGAATCGCGTCCGGGCGTGGTGAGCGAGAAGCTCACGCCTGAGCAGGCGGTAAGAAAAGTTCTCGCGGTAGCGACCACCATTCCCCAGATGACGGTGCTTGGCATCGCTGGTCCCGGCGATCCCCTGGCCAATCCAGCAAAGACGTTCAAGACGTTCGAGCTGGTCGCCAAGGCGGCTCCCGACATCAAGCTGTGTCTGTCAACCAACGGACTGGCTCTGCCGGACTATATTGATACCATCGCCAGGTCCAAAATTGACCACGTCACCATCACCATCAACATGGTCGATCCCGAAATCGGCGCCAAGATCTATCCGTGGATCTTCTTCAACCACAAGCGCTACACCGGCATCGACGCGGCAAGGATACTCACCGATCGCCAGCTGCAAGGCCTCGAGATGCTTAGCGAACGGGGTATCCTGTGCAAGGTCAACTCGGTGATGATCCCAAACATCAACGACGACCACCTGGTCGAGGTCAACAGGGCGGTAAAGTCGCGTGGTGCCTTCCTTCACAATATCATGCCGCTGATCTCCGCGCCCGAGCACGGCACAGTATTTGGCCTCAACGGTCAGCGCGGACCGACGGCGCAGGAATTGAAGTCGCTGCAAGATGCTTGTGAAGGGGAGATAAAAATGATGCGGCATTGCCGCCAGTGCCGCGCCGATGCGGTCGGTCTACTCGGGGAGGATCGCAGCGCAGAGTTCACCACCGATCAGGTCATGAAAATGGACGTCCAATATGACTTAGAGATGCGCAAGGCGTATCAGGACAGGGTAGAGGATGAGCGTGCCGCCAAAATCGCGGCCGGCCAAAAGGAGCTTGCGGAATTTGCCGGAGAGATGAGCGCGATCACTCTTCTGGTGGCCGTCGCAACCAAGGGCTCGGGATTGATCAACGAGCACTTTGGGCATGCAAAGGAGTTCCAGGTGTACGAACTTTCTACATCCGGCGCCAAATTCGTCGGCCACCGCCGCGTGGACGTTTACTGCCAGAGCGGTTATGGCGAGGAGGATAGGCTTTCCGCCATCATGCATGGCATCCGTGACTGCCATGCGGTCTTCGTGTCCAAGATCGGGGGCTGCCCGAAAAGCAATCTGATCAAGGCGGGGATCGAGCCGGTCGATCAATACGCCCATGAGTTCATTGAGAAGTCGGCGATTGCCTGGTTCAGATCCTATCTGGACAAGGTGAAACGCGGGGAGATCCAGCACGCGCAGCGCGGCGACGCCGCGATCCGGCAAGGATCTCTGATCTCTGCAGCGTAAGGGGGAATATGTGCCATTCAAGATCATCGCCTCGCAGTGTACGAGCTGCTCAGCCTGCGAACCCTTATGCCCGAACGTTGCCATCTCGGAGAAGGGGGGCAGCTTTGTCATTGAAGCGGCAAAATGCACTGAATGTGTTGGCTATTTCGACGAGCCGCAATGTGTCGCCGCCTGTCCGGTCGACAATACCTGCGTGGTTGACACGTCCTTGCCTCGCTACCAGGCGCCAGCCTAAAGCGTGAACCCCCATGAACGGCATGCCGAGAGCTGGTGCTAAAAACGTCGCAAGCTTCGTGCTGCGCGTTGGCGGAGGCGCAGGCGCCGACGTTCGGTCCTCCATCACGGACGACGACTGCGCTGGATTGCCCTGCGATCGTGCTGTTGCTGGTCGGCAGCACGGCCCTGGCGAGCATTTCATTCCGCGTGGCGGTCCAAAGGCTCTTCGCGACGTCGAGAGTGGCCTTTCAGGCGGCGCTGCCATCGTCGATGTGACCGACGATGCCGCGCGAGCACGAAATGATAGAGGATCTCGCCTGCGGTGGGCCAGGCGGCGTCCCTGCACCTCTACGAGAGAGCGATGCATGAGGAGCGGTACATGACCAGCATTGTTCGCGACAGCGACGTCGTCGAGCTCAGCGGTCCGCCTGTCTTCGGCTTTGGCCAAAAGCTGCGTGCCAATCGCACCATCCGCAATGATGGCACCTATCGCGGCAAGGAGATTGGCGACGTTTTGGTCAAGAAGGGAGAGGTGGGTTACGTCGTCTCGATCGGCACGTTCCTGCAGCAATTCTACATCTACGGCGTCGAGTTTCTGGAAAGCGGCTACCGTGTTGGCATGAAGCGCAAGGAACTAGAGCCGGTGGACGCCTGCGCGGAGATCGATGATCTGCCATTGCCGGAGGAGTCATGACCCAGCCCGGCTTTCCGAAATATCGGCGGGGCCAGCGGGTCAAAACCGCAGTCGACCTCATCAACGATCGCTCATTTCCCAACACGGAGCCCGAGGGAGTCTTGCTCGCCGCCGGAGCGACCGGCGAGATCATCAACGTCGCTATCCATACCGAAGCGAACGTGCCGATCTATATTGTCGATTTTGGTGAGCAGCTGCTCATCGGCTGTCTTGAAGAAGAAATCACAGTGCTTTGAATGGAGGCTTTCGCCATGAATGCCGCGCTGATGAGAAAGGTAAAGGCCGGGCTGGTGCCTCACCCCAACGAGCTCGATCGCAAACGGATCGAGCGCGGCCTGAGCTCGCGCAAGCGCTATCTTTACGTCTCGCCGAACGTGACGCAGGTGAGGGGCGGCTACCTCATCGAGAGCCCCTGTTGCTCGCGCAACATCGACAAGGATGGTGCTCTCATCGACGTCGCGCTGATTCTTTATGATGCCGTGAGCGGGATCTGGAAGCTGTTTCGCAAGAACCACGCGCGAGGAATTTGGGAATTTTACAGCCTTTACCATCGCTTGACTTCTGCAATCGACGAATTGAACGCGGATCCGGAGCGTCTGTTCTGGCAATGACGAACCGCCTTTGACGAGTCATAGAGGAGCCACGATGGCGCTCACCGCGGAGGAATTGATCGAAATCGAGCGGCTGCTTGCAGCCGATGGCGCCGAGATGGGTTCGTTTGTCGAGCTGCGGCGCCGCTTTCCGCAGCTTGCTTGGGTGAGCTGTGATGCGTCGGATGTGGCGGATCAGCCGTTCCGGCAGTTTCTGCGTTTCGACCTTCATCTGATCGATGCATCGGATCACTGCGTGCAGATTACGGCCGATCCGACGCGGGCGACCGGCATCGTATTGGCCAAAAGGAATGTTGGGCGGTGAGCACTGAACTAGCAGAGTGTCGGCTTGATGGCGCGCACACTGTGGAGGAGAATACATCATTCATTCCACTGTCCGATCCCGATATCACCTTCGCCGAGCTCTCTGCCGTCGAAACGCTGCTGTGTTCGCCGCAAATCTCCAACGGGCGGATCACTGAGGCGTTTGAGCAGGCTTTCGCCGCCTATCTTGGCCGCAAATATGCTGTTGCGGTCTCCAGTGGTACCATCGGGCTCCTGCTTGCGCTGAAGACGCTCGGCATCGGCCCCGGGCAGGAGGTTATCGCCTCGCCCTACTCCTTTCGTGAGACCGCGCATGCCATCAGCCTCGCAGGCGCACGAGCGGTATTTGCCGATATCGACTATTGGTCGGGAGCATTGATCCCAGCGAAGGCCGAAGAGCGCATCACGGCCAACACGCGGGCGATTGTCGCCGGCAATCCCAACGGTCATCCCGCGCCATGGTCGGAACTGCGCGCGGTCGCGCAGCGCCATCAGCTGCTGCTTTTGGAGGATTCCACCGAGGCGATCGGATCGAGCTACAAGGGTGAGCTCGTCGGCCGGTTTGGCGACCTCGCGGTGTTCGACTTTGCCCAGCCGGTGGCCCTAACCTGTGGCGAAGGTGCAATGGTGGTGACCGACGATATCGATATCGCGGTCGGCTTGCGTCGCCATCGCGCCCACCGCCTGGACGAGCGCTCCTCCGTTGTTGTCGGTAGCACGGCACCTTACCAGGCCGGCATGAGCGATCTCACGGCTGCCTTGGGCCTGGCGCAGCTCAAGCGTCTCGATGAAATCCTGGAGCGGCGTCGCTTGGTCGAGCAGCTTTACAACGCGCATATGCAGTCATTTGAGGGCATCAAGCCGCCTTATGTTGGCCCCCATGTGACCGAGGTGAACTGGTTGCTTTATCTCGTTCATCTGGGGACACGCTTCACGCGATCGGGGCGCGACGCCATTATCGATGATCTGCGAGGCGCACGGGTTGAATCCGCTGCCTATAGCCAGCCGCTGCACTTGCAACACCACTACTTTGACTTCGGCTATCGGCGTGGCGATTTCCTGGTTACGGAAAAAATAGCCGATCGCGCTCTGGCGCTTCCGTTTCACACCCATCTCACGAGCAAGCAGATCGAGTTTATCGTCGAGACCATGAAAGATGCATCGATCAACGTGGGAGCGGGTGCAGCGATTTACTGAGATGCTCGTCATCCACGACACGGAAGAACGAGGAGTGAATTGCGATGATCGTAGTTTTTGTCGTCGCGAGAGATGAGCAAGGGGACGGAGGATAATCGTTTGTGGCAGCGTTGCCGGGCGCACATCGTGATCCACATGGCGGGAGCGCGCGGGATGCGCGGGAGGCATGTACTTGTCTGGGAAGGCCGCAAGAGAAATGTTCCAAGCGAGCGCGAAGAAGACCTGCTCGATAGTAGAAAAAGGCACATCCAAGGCGCGGCTTGAGGCGCCCAAACCAAGCACATCACAGTCGAGATCCTCGGTGCCCGCTCGGGATCTTTAGAGTTACCAAAACAGGGGATCGGTATGAACTCGCAACAAGTCATCATCCACGTCCGCTTCGGTCCGAACGGGAGGGTGATCCAAATCAGCGAGCGTCCGGCGAAGCTCACGCCGGACCAATGGTTTGATGTCCTCAACGCCCGTGCCAGCTCGGCTTATCGGCAGCTCGCTCGTGGCCGTGGGATTTTTCGGCTGAGCCGGACTGCGATCGACGCCTTCAAGCAGGAAACTGCGAGGCCGGGATGAGCGAACCGATAATCGGCAACCTGATGAGCGATCAGATCGAGGTTTTTGCCGTCTGTCCGGCCGATGCCATCGAGCGGAGTGGGGCCATGGGCTTTAGCCTGTCGCGGATCGATGATAGGGGCGAGAGCCGGCCGTTTCCAATTATTGTGGTGCGCACCTTCGGCAACGACTATTTGGGTTACGTCAATCGTTGTCCGCATGAGAGCATCTGGCTCAACATCGGCTCCGGTGCGTTTTTCTCGGTGGACCGCTCCTTTCTCAGATGCGGCCGGCACGGTGCAAGATTTGAGATCGACACTGGGATTTGCATCGACGGCCCCTGCGATGGACAATCGCTTGAGCCGGTAGCGCTCGCCGTGATCGAAGGTGACGTCTGCCTGTGCGGCGTCAAGCTGCTGGAAGACGATCGGTTTGTCGACCCGTTCGGGGACAGCGACGAGACAATGGATATCACGATCCATCCGGACTAGCGGGCCTATCGCTTTGCTCAAACTGCCTGAGGCGCTTTGCCGCCGGATGAGACCGTCGTACTCGTGAGCGTTGGCAGATGCGTGTCACGGCTGTTGACTTGTGAGACAAAACGGGCACCTCGCGCGGATTGCGGCCTTGCACTCTGCGACCTCCGCCGCACCAAGCTGCTTTTGCGGTAGCTCGCCAAATCAAGCCGGCAGTCAGGACATGCTTCTTACTGCCGGCGATATGTTCGAGCGGGAAATGCCCCCGGCGGCTGGAAGTTCGCCGAGGGCATCGTCTGGGCTGGGAGAATGGCGGGACCCAGACTGACAGGACCGTTTGGGGAGGAGGAATGACGATCCTGTGTCAGAAGTTCTTCGGCCGGCCGGCGCAGCTGGCGTTATTGCCTGCGTTGCAACTGCCATGCCAAACCTCCGTTCGTGCGACGCCCTTAGCGAATGGCGCCACCATCGTCAGCTAGAGTCGGTTAGGAGCAAATGCATTAATGAGCACGTGCTCCTTGCTCCGCATTCGCCGCTGCAAGCGCGTCTTGACGTGTATCGTGCGAAGCGTGCGCCCAATCTGGGACCGCTGTGTTGCCGGTTTGCCGTTGCTGCCGATGGGGATTGCGGCCGGCTTGGTCTGCAGCCTCAAAGGTGGCTCGGCGATCATCCCTGCCTCGTTTGGCTCTCCCGACAGGCGCTATCTGTTGAGGCAAACGATAGATCGGCAGCGGCGGAACGCAGCGTCCAGCTTCAGGGCGAAAAAGATGCTGTAGGCTCGCGCCGGACGATGCGGCCAGCCGATCACGCGACGGCAGAACAGAGCACTCGATTCACCGGGCGATCGTCGAGAATAAAGGCTCCTCGATAGGCGGCACGAGGGTCATGAAGATCGCTGCTCATTCCAAGATATGATAGCGCAAGAGCTGGGCAAAATAACCGAGAGTCTCGGTTATTCTGCGTACGAACTGCAGAAGGTTGAAGCGGGAGGTCAAACGCTATGCGAGGTTTGTCGTATCCGAAACAGAAGCGAACGACATTGTCGCAACCTCGGCAATAATTGTGAGTCGCGCCGGGCAAAGCAAGCGATCGTTGCAGAAACGAACGTTACGCATCTGGTGTGCAACTTGCTTTGGAGAAGTTGGATGGTGAGCAAGTGATGCGGGAGTAGAAAGATCGCGATGACGGCCGAAGACGTTGGAATTGATCAAGGAGGCTGCTCCGGACGCGAAGATATCTATCGCTGATCTTCAGCGACGACAATCACGATGGCGCCCGCTCATTTCGCCTGCTTTCGCAAGCGCGAGTGGGAATCAGTTGAATCAATTGGTCGATGCGGCGTTAAACCTTAAGAGATTATGGGGGCGATGTGCTCGCACCTTGTCTCTTTCAGATGAAACCCATTGATCACAGGATAGGCGAATGAACTCAGAAACCGAATTCGAGCTTCCTCAACTCTATAGGCATCATGTCTTTGCCTGCAACACGCAGCGTCCGCCAACTCATCCGCACGGCAGCTGTGGCGCCTCCGGCGCGCAAGCCCTGTGGGATCGAATGGGCAAGGCGATCGAAGCGCAAGGCCTCAACGATATTGGTTTCACGATGGCAGGCTGCCTTGGCTTTTGTAACTCTGGTCCCTTGATGGTCGTCTATCCCGACGGAGTGTGGTATCGCGCGACCACGCCCGAGGACGTTGACGAAATCGTAAACTCCCACCTCAAGCAGGGCAAACGTGTCGACCGTCTTGTGATGGTGCTAAAGCGAAGCTAGAGGCTTCGCTGAGCGGCCACTTGCCCGGGCTAGCAAGCATGGACGGCTTGTCCGTCCATGAGCTGGCCGCTCAGAGCTCGGATCGTCTAAGGTTGAGCGGAGGCCTCCCGCTCCGGGTCTGCGAACAGCAGGTCATTGATCTTGGCGCGGCGTGCCGCCTTTTTTCTCGGGCCCAATAGGCAAATGGCGCCTTTGCAACGCGCGACGAAACAAGAATATGATCATATCTGGGTCGATCTGTTGGTGTACCGTCACTCCATGCACGCGATCCGCAGCTCACAGCGAGAGCAATGCTGCGAATGGCTCCCCGTGTCTCGCGAGATGACGCGTCCCTGACGCGTCATCTCGCTCCGTGCTTGCACTGCGGTGCAGGTTAGGGGACGCGCTCGATCAGCTTGCCGCGCGTCCGGGTTGATCAAACGGATTCCCCTTTCTGGTCCTGTTCTAGCGTCAGAATTTGTAAGTGACGCCGCCGCTGACAAGCCATGGGTCGATATTGGCGCGCCCGGTGACGGCAATCGCATTGTTTACGGTCGCGGAGTACTCCGGCCGCAGCCACAGCTTCTTAACGTCAAAGTTGAGGCCCCAGTGACGATCAAGCATGTAATCGAAGCCGAATTGGACCGCCGCGCCGAATTGGTTGCTGATGCGAAAATCCGTCACGGCAAGACCGGGGAGCAAAGTATTGGCTGCCGATTGGTTGAAGAATGCGGTGTAGTTGATGCCCGCGCCGATATAGGGCTTGAGCTGGCCGAAATCGGTGAAGTGATATTGCAGGGTCAGTGTTGGCGGTAACAGCCAGGCTTTACCGATATCGAGGCCAGTGAGCGCGCCATTGCCGCTGATGTGATGGCTGGTCACGCCGAGAATGAGTTCGGCGGCAACGTTCTTTGTGAAAAAATAGGTGATGTCGAGCTCGGGTATGGCTCGATCGCTGATCGAAAGCCCAGAGCTTGGTGAGGACAGCGAGGGCGCCCCGGCGACACTGACCGAGCTGCCTGCGGTATCCGGCAAAACGCCAAGCACGCGCAGGCGGATCATCCATGGATTGAACGGTTCGATCGGAGGCGCTTTATAGTAGACCGGCGCCGGACCCAGATCCGCAGCCCGTACCGAGATGCTGGCCAACGAGGTCGCTAGCGCGAGGAGCGATGCCGTCGTCAGAACTGTCCTTGTTCTCATCGAATTCTCCATTCCAAAAATTCGCGCGAAGAGCCGCGCGAGATCTCTGTCACATATGGGGAATGGCGGAGGATTTGATGCCGATCAAAATGGGAGCGGCCGTAGCGCAATTATGCCGCTAAGTTGCATAAGGATCACGGCCGCGAAGCGTGGTGGTCTGTTCTGATCGTTATTCAATTCAAGAGAGCCGAATCTCTTCAAGGAACTTCCTCTCGGCTTGGTGCTCTGATCCAATCCAGGCCGCGGAGGTCATGCGTGATAAAGGCGGCAACTGCGGCGACTTCTCTCACACACTGCAAAGGCGAGAAGCGCGGCATTCGCAGTATGGGCGACGCCGCCTTACGGAGCAGCCACTCGCGCGGGCGTCTCAGCGAAGGTCCCGTCGCCTACTACCCGTGAAGGAAGCCGGAAGTGGGAAACGTCATTCCTTGCCTCGTTTGATGACGTTGGGGGTACGCTCCGCCGTTTCCTCACATCTGTGGACAACGCGTGCGGTTTGCTTCGTGCAAGCATCCCTCGAGATCATCTTGCGTCTTGCGGCCAAGCAGCGAAAGCACGGGCTCATGATCGAGTCCGGCACATCGTGCCCCGTCTACGTCGATCAGCGGTCGTCGTATCAAGAGCGGATCGCCCACCATCAATGCGAGTGCGCTTGCCGCGTCGATGGTATCGGGATTGACCTCGCCTGACTTGATACGCGGCGCAGCTCGGTTGAACCAGGAGCCGACGGGCATATTGCCGAAGAAGCCGCGCAATTCCTCCGCATCCCATGGCTTCTTCAAGATGTCTTGGGCGATCACGTTGTGGCCGGCGGACTTCAGCGCTTGAATCTGACGCGCGTTAGTGGCGCAGCCGGGCTTCTGATAGAAGATGATTGTCGCCACGATATACCTATTTAGGCGCGCCGAGCTGAACGATTGGCACGGCGCTGCTGCTTCCGGGAGCCCATTCGAATTTCTTGCCGATCATCTCCAATGTCAGCGCACCAAGCGCCGTACCGTATATGCAACACTGCCGCTAGTCCGCCAGGTTTCGAGCCCGACCGGCATATTCACTCTCCTCAAATCGCCCGCCTTGCGAGAAGCGCAGCAAGTTCCGTTCCACACAAGGGATCGGAACAGGTCCCGCCAAATCGGCTTTTCGCGTTGATGGTTGTGGTCGTTGTTCGTTTTCTGACAGCCGCGCAGATCCTGTCAGATCCAAAACAGCCAGGATCACTCACCGGCTGGTTGGTTTTTAGAAACGTAATCAGAAGCTTAAGGAGCGCGGTCAAGCGTTGGCACGGCGGTTGCTAATAAGCGGCAGCAACACTGAGTGAGGGCTGAGTGCACGCCGACGCGTAAGACGAGCGATGCGCTCCTTCCCTTGAACCCGTGTGCCCCCGTTTCTGAGAGAGAAACAAGCTCGCGCGCAAGAAGCGCGCAACTTTTGGCAAATCGGTTGATGGAGAGCAACATGTCTTCACTGAGACAAATCGCGTTCTACGGGAAGGGCGGCATCGGCAAGTCGACCACTTCGCAGAACACGCTGGCGGCGCTGGCCGAGATGGGTCAGAAAATCCTGATTGTAGGGTGCGATCCGAAAGCGGACTCGACCCGGTTGATTCTGCACGCCAAGGCGCAAGACACGATTTTGAGCCTTGCAGCGAGCGCCGGCAGCGTGGAAGACCTCGAGCTCGAGGACGTAATGAAGGTCGGCTATAAGGACATTCGCTGCGTGGAGTCTGGTGGTCCTGAGCCGGGTGTCGGCTGCGCCGGCCGCGGCGTCATCACCTCGATCAATTTCCTGGAGGAGAACGGCGCCTACGAGAACATTGACTATGTCTCATACGACGTGCTCGGCGACGTCGTTTGCGGTGGCTTTGCGATGCCAATCCGCGAGAACAAGGCGCAGGAAATCTATATCGTGATGTCCGGTGAAATGATGGCGATGTATGCCGCAAACAACATTTCCAAGGGCATCCTGAAATACGCGAACTCTGGTGGCGTGCGGCTGGGCGGTCTGATCTGCAACGAGCGGCAGACCGACAAGGAGCTGGAACTGGCGGAAGCGTTGGCCAAGAAGCTAGGCACTCAGCTGATCTACTTCGTGCCGCGCGACAACGTGGTGCAGCATGCCGAGTTACGCCGCATGACGGTGCTCGAGTATGCACCCGAGTCCAAGCAGGCCGATCACTATCGCAATCTTGCGACCAAGGTTCACAACAATGGCGGCAAAGGCATCATCCCGACCCCGATCTCCATGGACGAGCTCGAGGACATGCTGATGGAGCATGGCATTATGAAGCCCGTGGACGAATCCATCATCGGCAAGACCGCCGCTGAGCTCGCGGCCTCGTAAAGGTCGCGAGTCGCGGCCTTGTAAAGGCGCGCGACGGATGCCGGTCTCCCAAACCGCCCATCCCGGGAGGCCGGCATTCTGACGATCGACCCTGACCAAAACCAGGATGCGGCGGACCTGACCACTGTGGAAACCCGCAAAATTATGTCCGAAGCGCACTTCCTTCCGTTGATGGCTGCTTGTGCCGTTGGTGCCAACAGCCAGATGCACAGGGGAATTGCAACCTATAGCCTGCTCACCGGTGTGCCTCCTGCAGATGCCGATATTGCCATTGACAGCAATCTCGATCGCCATGTCCTGGCGTCCATCCTGGCGGCTGCCACAATGGATGGTGGTTCCCTTCCCGAGAAGGCCGGCCTGTCTGGCCTTGAACTGGCGGCCTTGCTGGAGCAGTACTTTCCCTCCCTTGAGATCAAGCTCGCGGAGCAGCTCTCGGCTTTCAAGTGCGAAGACGACGACGAGATCGCAATGCTGCGCGATTTCTTGCTCAAGCAACGCTCGACGGAAGGGGATATCGGCCGCTGGCTGGCTGCGATGATCGCGCGCCGCGCCATTGAGCCAGACCATCTGTGGGAAGCTCTCGGCTTGCGCAATCGTGGCGAACTCTCTCGGCTGCTGAGCCGCCATTTCGCGCCGCTCGCCGTGCGCAATGTCAACAATATGCGCTGGAAGCGCTTCTTCTACCGCATGCTTTGCGAGGATGAAGGCCTCGTGATGTGCACAACACCCGTGTGCACGCAATGTGTCGACTTCAACCTCTGCTTCGGCGAAGAAAGCGGTGAGAGCCGGATGGCCGAGCGCCGGCGCGATTTTCTGTTGCAGGCGGCTCGGCCGGTAGTTGCCGGCGACTGGCCATCTGAACTGCCACAAGGGTCCGCGATCGCCCCGTCATCCGCGAAGGCCTCGCCGGATTTGGTAAGCCGCGCGGGAGGTTGAGGGCGCGGCTGACGCCGTTTCGAGGCGAGCGAGTGACCATGTGTCCAAAGCGGCGGCGGGCCCAAAGTGCTCCGCGAAAATTCTCGATATCCCGGCGCGCCGCAATTGCATTAGCGTTCGAACTCGGCGTGGCAACAGGCAAGGCGTCCGCTTCATGAGCCTGTCGCATTTGCGACAATCCATTTGCTGAAGAAGGTCCAGGACCGAAGCGTTAGCTTCGTCAGTGGGTTGCCTGGGACGGCGGGCTGGCATGCTGTTTGCTGAAGCTTAGGTAGATCAAACAATGAGGAGCTCTCGCGTGATTTCCGCCAGCACCGCCGCCAAATCGTCTTGGTCCGACCAGGTGCGCGCCAAGCCCACCGTGCTCAACGACACGACATTACGCGACGGCGAGCAGGCTCCTGGCGTTGCGTTCACCACAGAGGAAAAGCTGGCGATCGCGCAGGCGCTGGCGCGGGCCGGAGTCACGGAGATCGAGGCGGGAACGCCGGCGATGGGCAACGAGGAGATCGCCGCCATTCGCGCCATTGTCGAAGCAGATCTTCCGCTGACCACCATAGCTTGGTGCCGGATGCGGAAATCGGATGTCGACGCGGCGATCGAAGCAAAGGTGTCCATGATCAATATGTCGATCCCGACCTCCGATGTCCAGATCGCGGCCAAGCTAGGTGGTCATCGCGACCTGGCGCTGGAACGGGTGAAGCGAGTGGTAGGCTATGCCTGTGCGCGCGGACTTGAGGTCGCCGTCGGTGGTGAGGACTCCTCCCGCGCCGACATCGATTTTCTCATCAGACTGATGGCAACTGCAAAAGCCGCGGGCGCGCGTCGCTTTCGTATTGCAGATACGCTCAGTGTGCTCGATCCGGACGCAACCTACGCGCTGGTCAGGAATTTGCGTGCGACCACCGATCTCGAACTCGAATTTCACGGTCACGATGATCTCGGACTCGCAACCGCCAACACGCTCTCCGCTATCAAGGCTGGCGTGAGCCACGCCTCAGTGACCGTCATCGGGCTGGGCGAGCGGGCCGGAAATGCCCCGCTCGAGGAAGTCGCGGTCGCACTCAAGCAGCTCTACGGGCGCGAGACCGGCATCATACTCCCGGAGCTCGAGAACGTCGCCGCGGTGGTTGCAGCCGCGGCCGCACGTGCGATTCCTATGAACAAGGCCATCGTCGGAGAGCATGTATTTACGCACGAATCCGGCATTCATGTCGATGGCCTTTTGAAGGATCAACGCACCTATCAATCGCTTGATCCCGTTTTGCTTGGCCGCTGCAACCGCTTTGTGATCGGCAAGCATTCCGGACTTGGGGCGATCACCGCGTTGCTCGATGAACTGCAGCTCGTCGCCAGCGCCGATCAAGCCAGACAAATCCTGTCGCAAGTCCGCAAATATGCCATCGAGCACAAGCGGCCGGTCGAGCGCGAAACCGTGGCGGCGATCTGGCGCGACGTGTGCGGATGCCTGGCAACCCACCCCGCGTGAAAAGCCGTGTCCAACAGCATTTGCGTCGACCATTCGCAAACCGACGCGCCGCAAGGACGGTGTCCGATAGCGCTGATGGGCACAAGCGGCGTCCAGCTTTCGCACGTCAGATCCGTGGCGCGATCTCACCTCCAGATCTTACTTGCCGTTCCGCCATACATGCTGTGATCTCCTACCCAATGGCGAGCCGTCCCCGGACTGCCAATCGGCGTCTTCTCGCGCGGCTGATTTCCGGTCCGGCGACCGTCCTGACGAGCGTCAACCTCGATCGTGGTTTGGCGATTGATCCCGGATCTTCATCGGAACTGACGTCGTCACCGGCGGACCTGCCGATCTGGAGCAGCGAAGTTGAGGGCACCGCTTTCCGGAGTCAGGCTTTGGCGATGCGGACAGCTGTGCGAGGCAGGACGGCAGCAGTCAACAGGAGCCGCCCCATCTCCTTAAACGTCCAGAGCTAATCCGAAGGAGGATTTTCGATGATCAACTCATCCCCGGCAGCCGGTATCCTGGATCGGCTCAGCAAGGCCTCGTCGGCAGAGGATTTTTTTTCGCTGCTTGGCGTCGATTACGACCCTAAAATCGTGAATGTCGCGCGCCTTCACATCTTAAAGCGCATGGGACAATATTTTGCCAAAGAGCAATTTGCTGGTGCCGCAGAGCCGGAAATCAGAGCTCGGTGCAAGGCGATGCTGGAGCAGGCCTATGCCGATTTCGTGGCATCGTCACCGATCGACCAGCGAGTGTTCAAGGTTTTGAAGGATGCCGTCGCAGACCCTAAGAAGGCCGCGGCCTTTGTCCCGCTGAGCGAGCTGAAGTGATCTCGCGCTCCACTGCAAGCAAGGTTTGCCCGACGGGGCGCCGTGGCAACCCGATGTGCAGCCTTCGTCTTTATCCGGGTCAACTCTCTGCAGCGAAGACCCGAGCGACGCCTGTCGTATTCCCGACCCATGTCTGGACTGGTCGTGTCCACGGTATCAGCGGCTATTTCAAGTGTCTGCCAAACCATTACTTTCGACTGACTTTCAATGGTTTTTGCAACTGGTACGACACTTGCTGTTGTCCTGCCGATCCGATCATCGATGCCGACAGATGGTAGTCGTCCGAGATGAGATTGAAGGAAGACCCATGATGCTGCTTTTACTGCCTGCCGAGCGCTGCGGCATCATCTCGTGGCCTACGATCGCGCCAGGTCCGTTCGAAATGGTCTTTGACGCGATCGAAGTTCCGTATCGACGGTGAGATGGTGGTCAATGGATAAGTCGCCCGTTCGCGCTACACCTGGAGAGGGTATGTACAGCGCCCGCATCAAACCGGTCCCCGATTCCGCGCAGGTTTGTATCCATCTCATGGCGGATAGCAACATGCGTCAGGAAGAGGGGCAACGTCGGCCCATACGGGTTGTCGGCGCTGGAGGCTCGGCATGGATGGCGTGACAGGTGCGTTGCCAGGATCGCCCTCGTCGTCACAGTCAATGTGGCGCCGCTGTGCCGAAAGTGACGCGCAGGTATTGCGCAGCGAACGGACTCGCCAACTCAGGCATGAAAGCGACCGGTCAGAATCACCGCGGCGCCCTGGCCGCCGCGGTGGCGCTCGTCGAACCCGGCGCGCAGGGGTCCAGTGTGGAAGACCTCTCCAAATCCGGCCGGACCGGTACGTCTATCGCGACGACGCGTCTTGTTGTGCGGCCGGTCGGACCAAGCAGACGGGGCAAAGCAGCCGACCACTTGCTGACCAAAAGTGATCTTCAGTTAACGAAGCTAAAAAGCAAAACCTGTGGCGCGGGCGCGCCTATCTTTGAGGGGAATTTAGAGTATGAGCAATGTCACCAAAACGGCCATGCCGGCGGCGGCCGGCCGCGCAGCAGCCAAAAAAGAACTGCCGGAGCACTTCAAGGCGTATAAGCACGTCTGGGTCTTCGTCGAGCTGGAGCGCGGCCAGGTGCATCCGGTTTCCTGGGAGCTCATGGGTGCGGGGCGCAGGCTTGCCGACAGGCTAAAGGTGAATCTTGCCGCTGTCGTTATCGGTCCGGAGGGGCAGCACACACGTAACGCCGCGCTTGAAGCCTTTTGCTATGGCGCCGATCTGGCCTATCTTGTGAGCGACAATGTTTTGTCCGATTACCGCAACGAATCCTATACCAAAGCGCTAACCGAACTCGTCAACACCTACAAGCCCGAGATCCTTCTGTTGGGGGCGACGACGCTCGGTCGCGATCTCGCAGGTTCCGTGGCGACGACCCTGTCGACGGGGCTCACTGCCGACTGCACCGCGCTGGACGTCGACGCCGATGGTTCGCTTGCGGCGACGCGTCCGACTTTTGGCGGCTCGCTGCTCTGCACGATCTATACCTTGAATTATCGTCCGCAGATGGCAACCGTCCGCCCGCGGGTCATGCCGATGCCTGAGCGCGTCGTACGCGATGCCGCTCGTATCATCGTCCATCCGCTCGGCCTTGTCGAAGACGATATTGTCACAAAAGTATTGTCGTTCCTACCCGACCGCGATGCAGAAACGTCCAATCTGGCCTATGCCGATGTCGTGGTTGCGGGCGGCCTGGGGCTGGGATCGCCTGAGAACTTTCGGTTGGTGCGCGAGCTCGCAACTCTGCTTGGCGCCGAATATGGCTGCTCGCGTCCTCTGGTGCAAAAGGGGTGGGTTACGTCTGACCGGCAAATCGGCCAAACGGGCAAAACCATCCGGCCAAAGCTCTATATTGCCGCCGGCATTTCCGGCGCGATCCAGCACCGGGTTGGCGTGGAGGGCGCGGATCTGATCGTCGCCGTCAATACTGACAAGAACGCTCCGATCTTCGACTTCGCCCATCTCGCGATCGTCAGTGACGCCATGCAATTGCTACCGGCGCTGACGGCCGCATTTCGTGCCCGGCTTTTGCCGAATTCGCGCGCCCGGATCGCCGTCTAGAGGAGATGATGATGATTGAAGAGAGATTCGATGCGATCGTGGTCGGAGCCGGTATGGCCGGCAACGCGGCGGCATTGACCATGGCCAAACGCGGCATGAAGGTGCTGCAGCTCGAGCGCGGCGAATATCCCGGATCGAAGAATGTGCAGGGCGCCATCCTCTATGCCGACATGATGGAAAAGCTGGTCCCCGAGTTTCGAGATGAGGCGCCGCTCGAACGTCACGTGATCGAACAGCGGTTCTGGATGATGGACGATCGCTCCCATGTCGGCATGCATTACCGTTCAGACGACTTCAACGAGGAACGGCCGAACCGCTACACGATTATACGCGCCCAGTTTGACAAATGGTTCTCTTCCAAGGTGCGGGAGGCTGGTGCGACTGTGCTGTGCGAGACGACGGTCACCGAGCTCGCACGGGACGAGCGTGAAAGGATCGTCGGTGTTCGTACAGATCGCCGAGACGGCGAAATACATGCCGATGTCGTCGTGCTGGCCGAAGGGGTCAATGGCCTGCTCGGGACGCGCGCGGGCCTGCGCGCGCGCCCGACGCCCGATAACGTTGCGCTCGCGGTGAAGGAGATGCACTTCTTGCCTCGCGAGACTATCGAGGCGCGCTTCAATCTCAAGGGCGATGAAGGCGTCGTGATCGAGGCGGCCGGTACCATTTCCCGCGGCATGACCGGAATGGGTTTCATCTACGCCAACAAAGAGTGCATTTCGCTCGGCATCGGTTGTCTCGTCGCCGACTTCCAGCGCACGGGTCAGACGCCCTACGGCTTGCTCGATCAATTCAAGAGGCATCCCTCTGTGGCGCCCCTGATAGCAGGGTCCGAAGTCAAGGAATATTCGGCGCATCTCATTCCTGAAGGCGGGTACAAGTCGATCCCGCAGCTTTATGGGGAAGGCTGGGTCGTAGTCGGCGATGCGGCCCAACTCAACAATGCCATTCATCGTGAGGGCTCCAATCTCGCGATGACTTCCGGCCGCATCGCCGCCGAAGCGATAGGTTTGGTGAAATCGCGCGGCGAGCCGATGAGTGCAACAAATCTGTCGATCTACAAGAAGATGCTGGACGACTCCTTCGTGATCAAAGATCTAAAGAAGTACAAGGATTTGCCGCCCCTGATGCATACCCACTCACAAAACTTCTTTCTCACCTATCCGCAGCTCATCTCCAAGGCGATGCAAAACTTTGTGCGCGTCGATGGTACGCCCAAGGCCGAGAAGGAGAAGGCGACCCTGAAATCCTTTGTCAAGGCGCGGTCATGGGCAGGTTTGTTCGGCGATGCTTGTCGTTTTGCCCGGGCCTGGCGCTGACCGCAAAAGTGTGAAGTCCAACAATGGAAGGCCAAAGCATGAATGTCGAACCCTCAATGCGCGTCGAAGACAAGCTGTATTATAACCGCTATCTTGTCGACGTCGGTCACCCTCACGTCAAGGTCCGCGCGCACACGACGCCGTCGCCGCAGCTACTTGCACTTTTGAAAGCCTGTCCCGCGCGATGCTACGAGCTCAACGACGATGGCCAGGTTGAGATAACTGTCGACGGGTGCATCGAGTGCGGCACCTGCCGCGTGATCGCCGAGCCAACCGGCGATATCCAGTGGAGTTATCCGCGTGGCGGATATGGGGTGCTGTTCAAGTTTGGGTGAGGATGAGGTGAATGTGCAGCGGAAGGCGCTCGCTCGAACCGACCTTAGAATCTCACCGCATCGTTCGCGCACTTTCGCCTCTGGCGCGGTGCGTGAAAATTTGAGCTAGGCACGCTTCAAAGGTGATGTCACGCAAGAGGTGCCTTGCGGGTATGACGCCCGTCAGGGACCCGAAAAGCACTGGTGTGGTGCCGCTGCGTGGCGCCACAACGATCGGCCGGATGGCGGAGGAGGAACTAGGCCGTCGCCTGGGTGGGGCTCGGCCCGGTGGCCTCGATTGCGGTCGCCACTGATTGCACGATTGCAGCAGTGCGCACGGCGGTCTGTATCACTTCGGAGCTAACGCCCGCGGCTCGCAGGGTCTTCTCGTGGGCATCGATACAAGCACCGCAGCCGTTTATGGCGGAAACCGCAAGCGACCACAGCTCGAAATCTGACCTATCAACACCAGGGCTTCCGATCACGTTCATACGCAACCGTGGTGGCATCGTCTTGTAGTCCGGGTTAGAGGCGAGGTGAACGAATCGGTAGTAGACGTTGTTCATCGCCATCACCGAGGCAGCGGATTTCGCCGCAGCAATCGCCACAGGCGTCATCACGGCGACCGCAGCCGATTCGATTGCGGCAATTACGGCTGCATTGCGGGTGGCGATCGCGCTCGCCAGCAGCAGCCCATATTGTCGCTGCGGCGAGAGCGTCTCATCGGCCACCAAGGACGTCAGATTGAGCCTGACGTCCTTGGCGAAATCGGGAATCGTTTTGCTCAGCTGTTCAATCGACGACATGCTGCGCCTCAAGCAACCTTCAGGGTTTCGCCGCCGATTTCGCGGTTGCATGGACAGAGCTCGTCTGTTTGCAGCGCGTCCAGAACGCGGAGCGTGTCCTTAGGACTGCGCCCGACATTGAGATTGGTCGCATAGACGTGCTGGATCGTGTTTTGGGGGTCAACAATAAAGGTGTAACGATAGGCAACCCCTTCGGGTGAACGCACGCCAAGACCATCGACGAGCGTTCCCTTTGTGTCGGCAAACTGCCAGATTGGTAGATTGTGCAGGTCGACATGTGAGCGCCGCCAAGCGAGCTTGCAGAACTCGTTGTCAGTCGAACCACCCAGCACAACCGCATCGCGGTCGGCGAATTCCTTGGAAAGCCGAGCAAATTCAGCAATCTCGGTCGGGCAGACGAAGGTAAAATCCTTGGGATAGAAGAAGATGATCTTCCACTTTTCTGGAAAGCTCGTTTCGGTCAGCGTCTCGAATGCACTCTGTCCTTCTTCTTCCTGCGCTTGAAAGCCGGGCTTCACGCCTGTGATTTCGAACGGCGGCAACTGACTTCCAATTCCGAGCATGCTGTCCTCACAAATTTGCTTTTTGTAGATCGTGACCTCACTGGTGAAGCAAACTATATGCCATCCGTTCTCAGGATTGGAATTGTCGCAACGAAGCCAGCCCAGCGGCTTGGTACAGGCATGCTCGCGCGCTTGGAGCGTCGATCAGCACTAAGTTGACAGTCGTCTGGAGCACACACAAAAAGTCATGAGAACACTCGACCTTTGTGCGACCGCCAGCGGGCGGGTGCTCGGAGCCAGGGCCTGGCTGGGCGACGAGCAATATCCAGCGGGACTACGAGCTCCTGTCGCAGGAGTTGCAGGGAAGCAATCCCAACCTCGCCGCCCGGATACGGTTTGTAGATCCTCTCATGGCCTTTCGGGTGGGCCAGGGTACTGAGGCCGACGCGCTCCGCGCATTCCATCGCATTGTCGATGATCGGAATGGGAATGATACAGCCGACTTCCTGTTCTTGCCGATGAACGATGCCAGCGCTACGGACCTCAATCACCGCGGCTCCCATTGGTCGCTGCTGCTGGTGGACCGCCGCGATCGCAACAATCCCGTTGCTTACCACTACGACTCCTCCAGGGGGCACAATGATAGCCCTGCAGCAATGCTCGCACAACGCGTGGGGGCCAACCTGCAAAACGCCCCCCATACGCCAACAGAGGAACGGCTACGATTGCGGTGTCTTTGTGCTCGACGGTACGCGGGCGCTGGCCAGGCGGTTGGCGGGAAGACGGCAGCCAGACCTGAACCTTAGCAATCTCGTCGGCGACCGGCAGGCACTGCAGAACCGACTGAGGGGTTGATGTCGGCTTGAACTGGTTAGCGCGCGAGCTGGTTGAACTGCGACGTCTCGCCATTGAACGTCCGCAATCGGCACGTTCGCAAGGCATCACGGTGGCACAGAGCGTGGGAGCGGCCGCCAGAGCTAAGGCTGTTTTCGGAGGCGGGGAAGGAATCTGATGGGCGATTTCGGAGTCGACGTGCTCGACAGTCTCACTGTCGTCATCAAGCCGTCCGGTATCGTCGTCCCCAAATAACCGCAGCTGGGGCTGAAGGCCCCGCTGCGCGCCACGCGCGTTGAGATATCGCACCACCACTGCTCCAAGAATTGACGATCACAAGGCAGCAGCGTGCCAACGCCCGCGGTGAAGGTTCGCCAGTCGGCAAGGCGTTTCTTCGGAACGGCTGTCAGGACTGGTACGCCTCGGGTGATCGCGTCAACGAATTCGGCGCGCAGGCCCCGGCCAGCTGCTTCTTGTTTGGCGAATTTGCTGATCACGAGGAGATCGATCTTGTTGCGAAGTGCCTGGGAAAGGACAGCTGCGGCTTCGGCAAGCCCATTTGTATCGAGATTACAGGACATAGCTCCGCTGCCGAGTGGCTGAGAAATCGAGATCTCTTGTCCCGTCGCAACGTCGATTGCGAGCATGACGTGCGTGCCATTTGCGCGCCTCGAGTGTCGCTGCACGATGCCGCCGATGCGTACGCCTTGCTGCGCGATATCCTGAGCGAAATCGGCCAGTAGCCTATCGACATCGTCTTTTGGACGGTAGAGAATTGCCCCCACACTATACGGATCTATCTCATCCACATTATCGATCACGGCCGGGATCCTGTTGATGTGTTTCTCGTATCGGGGCATAGCTGTCGAACGTTCTCATGCGGATGTGGCGGGCGTTGCAAGCAACCGCTCGGCAGCCCGAGCGGAACGGCGCGCGCGACCTCCGCGAATACGTCCGCTCCATTGCTGAGCCGTAGCGCATCAAAGGAGCGGCGCGTGATGCGCGCCAAAAGCGGCACGCCAGAACGGCCAGTTTCAAGAGTCAGAATCAAGGTGACCTCAGCCTCGTCGAACGGCAAAGAGGCTTTGATGCGTGCCGGAAATACATTGAGGATAGAGCTTGCGCGCGGGGACTCGCACGCAATGCTGACGTCGCCGGCTGCGATGCGCAGCCGCAGCTGCGCGCCCGGTCTAAGCGGCGCTCCAGGTATCAGAAGGCGCGCCCCCTTGAGGCGGAGCATGATCAGCCCATAGCGTCCGTCATAGCCGCCGACCACGGTATCAAGACAGACTGCCGCTTCGCCGCGCCTGGCAAGCGCCGGGCCGCTCTGAACGACATTGAGGGGCCCGGCCGCAGTCACGACGCCATCTTTCATCATGACAAGATGATCGGCAAAACGCTCGATATCCGCGATGTCATGGCTGATGTAGACCATCGGCAATGGGAGCTTTTCCCGCATGCGCTCGAGAAATGGCAGGATCTCGCATTTTGCGGAGCGATCGAGCACAATGAGTGGATCGTCCAGCAAAAGCAGCCGAGGCTGGCCTAACAGCGCGTTGCCAATGGCAAGTCGCTGTCGCTCGGCCGCGGAAAGACGTGATGGCGAACGCTCGAGCAGTGGCGCCAAGGCGAGCAATTCGACCACACCATCAAAATCGATCAGTGTCGGTGTCGATTTTGACGCGTTGTATAGAAGGGTGCGTCGTACAGACCAATGAGAAAGAAGAATTGGTGGCTGGAATACATATGCGACGGGACGCAGATGATGCGGTCGAAACGTCGTCTCATCCTGCCAAATCTCTCCATCGACCGCACAAAATCCGTTCGGCAGACGCTGCACGCCAGCGATGCAGCGCGCGAGTGTGGTCTTGCCGCACCCGGGCGGACCAAAAATCGCTGTGACGCCTTTGGCTGGTAGGCTGAATTGCGCATGTAGCGGAATGTTTGCGAGAGAGCCCTTGAACGCAACCTCAATATAGTTCGTTTTTGCTTCTTTCATGAACCTGCGCCTGTGCTGTATCTTCCAGTCCAAGTCACGAGCACAATCGCTGCAATGGAGATGATGGCCATACTTGCGACAATCCAGTCTGTGCCGCTCCAGCACGGCGTCTCTGCTCACGTGAGGGCATAAGTTGCGGCGGCGGACTGCAGATCGGTGTTAAGACCAGAGGCTTGTTGAGCATCTCCGCGCCGCGAGCATCGTGACAATCGGACGCTGCGCGGTGCGCTTGCCAATGAGAGGCAAAGCGCCTTTCCAGCAGCGCGAGGGTCTCAGCCTGCCGGGCCGAGGGCTTCTGCTGAATGTTCAAATGGCGCGGCTTGAGAGGTTTGACGGTAAAGATGTCGGCTCACGCCAGAACTGAATACTGGCTCGGGGCCGGAAATCCGCATCAAGGATCCCACAGCTTTCATAGCCGATTTGAAGTTTGCGCCGGTCGCCATAGTCATGGCCTCTGCATTCTCGGGTGCGAGCAGCATCAAAGCCAGATCGATCAGGATGAATCGGATAAGCCTCATTGGAACTCCGGCTCCGCCGCGACCGCTTCCTTCGCGGCAACTGATTGATCCCTACCCAGCAATCCGCGTGCCGTTTCAAGGAATATCTGCGCGGCTAGCGGCAAGGGGAGGCTTTGTATCGGGCTCCACCCGGCGTCTTAAATCGCCGCATCTTATTGTAGGGCTTTGGACGCTCGCGTCACCAACCGCACATGCGGGAGCTACGAGATGGAAGCCGAGGATGACCCATCGCCTCTCGCATTGGAGATGGTCCTTTGGCGAACATGCGGCCGTAAAACTCGTCAATGATGCACAAGTCCATGCCATCCGATTTGGCGAACCTTCCGATGTGCGCGGAGGAGAAGGTCGGCTGCCGGGCGCTTGAAAAAAGGGCTGATGTGAGATGATATGCTGCGCCCTCGAGCTACGGGAGAGCGTCTTCCTCGCAGCACCGGTTGCGGGCGCATTTCAGGGCGCGCGGGCCTTTCGTTGCAACGCGAGGTGACCCAGGAATGAGCTGCCCAGGATAGATAATTTGACAGGCCCCTAAGGAATTCTTGCGTCAGCGACGAACGGGTTGGGACTCGAGGCTCGCAATTTGGGCCTGCTGAATGCTCCAGCTTGGACCGCGACATCGCCTGATTTCGCTGCGGCAGCGCTATCTTCCTCGCTAATCACAACGTAGCTTGTCGCTATCGTGAAGGCCTATTTGTCTAAGGAGGGCTTTGGGGTTGCAGTGGTGCGCGTGGGCAGTATCGGGTAATCGATCTTTGGCAGCTGCCCGGTGAGCGAATTCAGAAAGGCGACAATCTCGTCAGTTTCTTCATCGCTGAGCTTTGCGCCAAGCTGAACCTCACTCATCACGCCAACCGCTTGCTTAAGATTCCAAACCTGACCAGAATGAAAGTAGGGCGGGCGCAATGCGACGTTGCGCAATGGCGCCGAACGGAAAACATACTCATTGCCGAGATCCTTGGTGACGGCAAAACGACCCTTGTCCTCCCTCGGAAGCAGGCTTTCGGCTGGCCTTTCAATGACGCCGAACGGGAAGTAATCCTGTCCACCGACGTTGATTCCGTTGTGGCAAGAGGAGCATCCCTTTTCGATGAATAGCTTTAGCCCGGCTTTCTGCTGATCGCTGAGAGCATATTCATCGCCCTCGAGGTACTGATCGAAGGGGGCGGCGGGAGTAATCAAGGTCGCCTCGAAAGCCTCGATGGCCTTGGCGAAATTTTCAAACGTAACTGGCGCCGCATCGTTGGGAAAAGCCTTACTGAACATAAGGACATAATCGGTCATTGAATTCAATGTTTTGAGCACGTGATCGGGCGTCGCATTCATTTCGACGCTGGCCTGGACGGGGCCTGCGGCCTGCGCCTTAAGATCCGCCGCGCGCCCATCCCAGAACTGCGCCACGTTGAAGACCGCGTTATAGACTGTTGGCGCACGACGTGAACCGAGCTGCCAGCGATGACCAATCGACGTCGGGCCTGCATCTGCCCCGCCCGTCCCAAGGTTATGACACGTGTTGCAGCTAATAACCCCGCTCGCCGATAGCCTCGGATCGAAGAACAAGGATTTGCCAAGTGTAACCTTTTCATGGGTGATAGGATTGCCCTCTACCGCTGGAACGATTGAGGGAATCGGCTTGAAAATCCGCTTGGCGGCCCTCATCAAATCCTCATTGGCGCCTGCTGCTGGCGAAACCAGAATGGCTGCGGCCACAACACTTAACCTGCCGGCCAAGGAAAGCTCGCGTACCGCTAATTTGCTCATGTGAAGTCTCGCTTTTGTTCTAGATCGTGGAATCGCGAACATAACGCGCGGTCCGCGTCCGTCCGCAGAAAGACCTGCAGCAGTCAACGACGAATGGTGTCTTCCGTGTTTCCGGCTAGGCTGCAGCCAGGCTGACGCGCTGCCGGTGTTAGTAGCAACGGGCGTGCCAGCGGGGCTCAAGGTCGAAGCTGCTGAGCTGGTTTCAAGCAATTGCGCACCGTGAATAGCAGCAGGCGGCTTGAGGCTGTCGAATCGACGGTACGTGACAGCTGCGACAATCACCATCCAGCCACGGTATCCTGGCCTGTCGGTCCAAATCTCTGTGCTTCTCGGAAATCCATCGTACCGAACTCTTTGACTCTGCAGGTCAGCTGGTTAGGACCGCGAACAAAGCGAGCTGCGCCGACGCAGCTTGTCGCTGATCGTCTCGATGCCCTTTGAGCCTTCAACCCCACACTAGGCTGAGCGTCATCCACCAACATCGGTGACGTTCCTCCCCAGGGGCGGCCGGTCAGGCGTGCAGTTGTCGGGAGTTCGTCCTACTGCCCCCAATGTGGCTATGCCCGGCTCAGAACGTATTCACACATGCCGGACGCTCAAAGTGCTTGAATCGACCGTAGCGTCAGGTTGTAGGCATTGCGAAGCAGAACGCCATATTGGGAGCCAGCATCGCCACACAAGCGCTAAACGGCCGATCTCTCTTGTATCTCGGTCTTCGCAATGAGCGTGTTGCGGGACGATAATTCAGGAGGCCGTAATCATTGCGGCTGCCCTGCAACAGCGCGACCGCGGCTGCCGAGGCGCCCTATCCGGTACACAGATTACGCTCGCGGGGCAAAGAATAATAGTGATGGATATGCGGCTGAAGACAGGTTTGGTGAATCAAGAGCGACGAATGGGCTGGACTTGCAATGCGCATCGCTGTGCAGCCGCCCTCGTCGCGATCGCGATCGCAGCCACGTGGTGCACAGGACACGCTCGCGCGCGAGATCGGCGGGCCGAGCAAGTCTTGATGTCGTGCAGACCAGACGTGAACCGCTTCTGTGACCGCTTTACAGGGCGTAGCGATGTGGACGTGGCAATGTTTTGTCTTAGGGACAATTTCAAGAACTTGCGCGGCGAATGCCGCCGCATGATGCCAACCGCGGCGGAGAGAAACGACGGACCGAGACGGCGTCTCAACAGGCTTCCGGTCGTCCTCCATCGAGAGTGAGGCGTCCGAGTGGTAGTTGCAGAAATCGAGCAACGGTGAGGTTCAGACTGACGGGCGCCGGAGTTTGGCCAGCTTGGTGGCCGAAAGTCGATCGGGCTGAAGCATCAGCCTGCCGAGCCGCAGTTCATCTATCAGGGGGACTGAGCTCTGTGAATCGATTGGCCTTGATCAGCGATCGATAGTGCGCCCACGCGTGTTACGAGGTTGTAATGCGCTCTGAACTTCGATTTCGTACTGCAGCAGTTGCGCTTTATTCAGCGCTGCAGCCATTCGCCGACTTTGAGGCCATCGTGAGATTGCCATCGGCTCGCTGTAACTGGTCGGAAGGACAATCTGCGTAAACTGTGGCGGTTACGGCCGGACATCTGCAGGAATCCGTGCTGCCCATCAATCTATGGCGTTGTGGTCGACAACCAAGCAGTTTCCGGCAGGTGGCTAAATCGCCTATAACTGGCAAAGATCGCCGGAATGTTAGCGTTGGAGGTTTGTTCGATCGCGTCTTCCTCAGATTTCTCAGCTGGGGATTAGCTTGGTCTCGACTGCCGGGCTCAAGGTACAGATAGAGCTAGGAAACCTCTTTTGTTAGCCGCCCATCGACTTCCCGAAGGAACCGCTTGATGCCATTGCGGCGTTCTCGATGGGCGCTTCAGGCGAGTCGCTTCGCCCGATCGTGATGCTCTTGGCCGAATACACCTTAGGGCTCAAGGTCAAAGGAAACGCCGTCGACAAGAGCCGTTCAAAGGCAGAAAGCTGTTCAAGCAGACGCTTCTCAACGGCCTTGCGCTCCGCGCCAGGTAGGTCCCTTTTAAGGAATCGACGGCAGCGCCAGATTTCGTTCCGCAGCCATCTGATCTCACTTAATGTATCATCAATTGAAGTCATCACAGATGTAGATCACTTCGTCCCTGGAGTATCAAGCATGGCGATCGTCATCGAGCGGCCATTCCTTGGCTCCGCATTCCTGCCGAATAATTGCATCCGGGGACTTGCGACTTCCGCCCGTTCTTTCGGCGAGCAGTTCGATGTATGCAACTCTTATCAATCAATATCACCCTACACCGCGCGTGTGACGAGAAATCGCGGCAGATCCTCGCGTTTTCACGGCGCTGCGATCGTGTGCCTTGCACAATTCCTGCGCTCCACAGGATTGATTGGTGCGCGAACAAAAACCGAGAACCGGAGAGCAGTCAAATCCATGTCCGACACGCGGACGGCTCAAGCAGGAGCTATTAACGCACAACGCATGTCCCCATGGTCGATGGCAGCGGAATTTGCAAGCGTTTGATGGCTTTGTTGCCTGTTCAGGCTGGGCGCGACCTGACTTGGGACACAGCTCGCGACTCGGAACGTAGCGATGTCGAGCTCTAGCGGCCCAAGCCGCGTAAAGCGGTGGCGGCTTCATTGCGATCGCCTCCTCTCTGATGCTGGCCAGTCCCGCGGTGCTACCGGGCATTCGCAATCGCTTACCCGATAAATAATTTATGGGCGAGGTGGACCTCATCAACAACATGGGAAAGCCATGGGGGCGATTGTTGAGGAAGGCGAGCCAGCCTGACTGCGATCCCCGGCACGCGGCACCCAATCAAAGAAACGCACGCGCCGGGGTTGGGATCTTGGCAATCCGAGGCAAATGTCGGCTAGACGCACTGTCGAGCCAAATGAGCATTCCACGGACAATCATTGCTATCGACATCCGGCTGTGCACGGTCGGCCTCAGAAGACCGATTTAATAGCTTGAATCTCACGCTGCGACAGGTTGTAGGCTTGCTGATGCGTAAAAGATAAAGGCCCGCTTGGCAGGCGTTGATGGCGCATCGCAAAATGGAGATCGAGGGGGCGGCCTGCTGATTGCCAGCTTTTGGACGATGGCCAGGAAAGCCATTTGCACCGTCGGCACGGGGCGCCGGGCCAGCCATTGTCAAGTACACTGACTAGTTGGAGTCGCGAAATGGCATGGATGATGGAATGATACAGGCAGCAGAATATGGCTGACCCCAGCCGTAATCGCGTTCTTAGCGGTCCAGCGAAAGCGCGCTGGGTGAACCGCCCGCGCTCGCAAGCAAGTACTCCAACGGAATAGACGGTTCATATCCGGCCAGAGGCGATGACCGGCAGCACTGATGGCCGCACAGAGCCCTGCGGTGAAAGCTCGGAAGGTCTTATGTCCTTTTCAAACCAGCCTCACGAGGGCGCTAGGCGAAATCGATCGCGCCAGCGACATCGTTGAATTCTCAACAGTGGTGTTCACGCACGACAAGCAAATGCGTCGACCATTCGGTGTTCCAGCAAAAGGCGACGGTTGAGTTTCAATCTAGATTTCTGCCGAGTTTCGAGGAAAGCGTCCGCGCCGGAAGATCGAGGGGCGACGCCACGACTTGCAACGCGTTGAGCCGAAAGGCCGGAGGTCAGGCCGGCCGGGACGTTTGCGAGAGAATAGTTTCTAGTGTATCGCAACTTGACGACGTTCTGATTGGGAAGGTCGGAATTAGGGACGCTTTCCATATTTGCGGCATCATTCGGTCGGCACTCCAAAAGAGCGGAATGCCGCTGTGGAGCTATCAGAATCGTGCAACTCACGGCTAAGCCGTACGCCCTGAGGAGAAGCGGTCCGAGCAGTGAGGTAACCGACCAAATAAATCTCTCGATTGCAGCGTTCAACGGGCATGAAGCTGTCGAAGATCACTATCCTTCGCAGCGACACTCTCGCGATGTGGTGGCCAAAGATTACAGAACTGAACAAAAAATCAGAAGGACTAGGTCTTGAGCCAGGCGGAGAATGACGTCGTCGAGCACATGCTCTCGTCATTGACGACCAGCTTGTTGCAGAATCGTATCGCGCCCTCTGACGAGCAGGTGATGCATCATTTTGGGTTAGCCTGCGAGAGAGCGGGACTGATCGCGACGGAGGAGATAGCAATACGGATACTGAGACGTGTTTCACGCGAGATCAACGAGGCACAGTCGATGCTCGAGTTCATTGGTCGCGGCGCGGATCGACTACATTGAGCTCGACATACAGAAACTCTGTGTCGCACCAGTCCAGATGCAGCTGTTCGATCATTCAGTCGAACGCGTAAGGGTCAAGTGCCGCCTCATCAGCGCTTACCCGTCGAGATGTGCGACGGTGAGCCGAGGGGGAGGTCCGGTCTTCGTGGCCGATGTCAAAATGGCGGGGAACTCGTCATCGGAGAAATTTAGCGAGCCCGTGTTGTTAACATCGGGTGCGCGCCGCGTCTCGTAGCCAAGGCCGAGCGGCGTTAGGCGCGATGGGCTGCAAGCTATTTAGCTCAGCTATTTAGCGTAAGCGTTTGAACGCAGGGGGAAGTGGGGCCGCCTCGCCGCAAGCGACAGCAAAGTTGCCGGCCTAAGCGTCCCGCTGCCGGCGTGCCGGCACCCGGCACCAGTCGGCCCAGCTCGAAGTGATTCGTCTGCGGAGCGCTGAGCCTAAGCTTGAGAAATTGATGGGGGCCGTCAGTTTCCTCGCTCCGCGGTCCGTCAGCTTATCGACAGCTGGCTCTCGTATCATGAACGTCGCTGCGCGCTGGCAGGTCCGGCTCAACGGGCGGCGATCTGGCAGGTGACACCGGGATAGTCTCCAATATCAACCGATCCACGAGCGAGACTTCGCCTGGGTTCGCTACACCCTCTGAAGTTACTCGGTAGCACTCGCAGCAGCGTATTCGCGCCAGCAGTGCGTGAGACCTCATTGCAGTTAGCCGGTGGAGCGTCATCCATGGCGGGGGTTACCGGTTCTAAGATGCGCCGCCCCGGCGCGTTCGCTTCATTTTGCTACCGAAGAGACGACATCGATGAATGCAGAACAGCTTGGTGCTGGTACTCCTTCCGCAACTTCCGATTCGGAAAGCTCCGAACCGGGCTCTCCGGCCGTATCGCAGTGGGGAGAGGCCTTGACGGACGTGCAGGCGTCCGCCGCCGAGGCGGCTGCCTCGCCGGACGAGGTGTTGGCGGACTGGGCTGCCGAAGACGGGCAGGGGCAACATGAGGATCGGCAACAGGCGGTAAGTCGAACGAGGGCTTGGCGGGGCACGGGTGATCTCAATGAGCCGCTAGATCTGTCGTCTCTGTCCCTGACCGCCTTGTCGGCGTCCATTCTGGCCGGGTTGCGCCGCCTGAATGTCGACGACAATCAGCTCGACAGCCTGCCCGAGACCCTCCCGGCGAGCCTCCAACGGCTCTACGCCAGCAACAATCGGCTGACCAGCCTACCCGAGCTTCCACCTGGCCTGCGGCGGCTCTATGCCATCAGCAATGGGCTGACGCGCCTGCCCGCAGAGCTGCCGCCGGGATTGCGGCGGCTGAATGTCGACAACAATCAGCTGACCTGCCTGCCCGAACCCCTTCCAGCAACGCTTCAGGAGTTGGACGCTAGCGGTAACCGCCTGACCCACCTGCCCGAGCTTCCAGCCGGGCTCCAGCGTCTGAACGTCGACTACAATCAGCTGACGAACCTGCCCGAGCCTCTTCCGGCCGAGCTCGAATGGCTCAGCGCCAGCCACAACCGGCTGACCAGCCTACCTGAGACGGTCCCGCCCGAGCTGCTGTGGCTCGGCGCCAGCAACAACCAGCTGACCAGCGTGCCCGAGACCCTGCTGACGCAGCTAAGCCGTGACTCGAGCGTTGATCTGGAGAATAATCCGCTCGCCGATTGGGTGCAGGCCGGCCTGGCAACAGCGATGCATGCCGGAAACTATGCCGGCCCGCAGGTTTTCTTCTCGACCGCGGATGGAGCGGTGGAAGTTCAGCCGCGGTCCCTGCAAGCGGTTGCCGCGGACTGGCTCGAGGGCGAGCCCACGGCAATGGCGACTTGGCAGCACTTCGCCCATGAAGCGGGGGCCGCGGACTATGCACGCTTCCTCGACAGGCTCCGGGGCACCGTGAGCTATGGCAACGAGACGTTCCGCCAGGCCGTCGCCGAAGATTTGCGGCAGGCAGCCGTCAGGCCGCGTTTGCGCAAGCAATATTTCGAGTTGGCTTCGGGAGCGAACGAGAGCTGCGAAGATCGCATTACTTTGGCCTGGAACGGCATGCAGACCGCACGCCTGAACGCTGATGTCGAGGACGGCGTCTATGACGGGCGACTGGGCGAACTGCTCCAACACGGCCGCGTCATGTTTCGCTTGGAAGCGCTGGACGGAATCGCGCGCGAGAGGGTCAACTCGCTTCGTCGTGCCGATCCCGACGCGGACGTCGATGAAATCGAGGTCTACCTTGCCTACCAGACTCAGCTGCGCGACCCGCTCGAGCTGCGGCACATCGCTCCCGACATGCGCTTCATGAACGTCTCTCACGTGACCGAGGACGATGTGGCCAGCGCCGAGGTATCGGTGCGGAATCAAGAAGCGGCGGAATTTCCGGACTATCTGGCAACGCGCTGGCAACCGTGGGAAAGCGTGATGAGGCGCATCGCGCCCGAAGATTATGCTGCCATGCAGGAGCGGCTCGTCGACGCGATGGGCGAAGAGTTTCAAACCCGTCTGAATCGCCGACTGGCCGAGGAAGGTTTGACAGGCGATGCCGATGCCGAGCGGGTGCTCGGAGCCCAGATCCGAAACGAGATCGCCCGCGAGATCAAAAGCGCGGTCATGCACCAGGTGCTCGGGAAACGCGGCCTTGATCTATGAGCCTCCTGTGATGGAAGGGCCCGTCGATCCGCCTAGCCGCCAAGGTGAAGACAGTCATCGATCCTTTCGAGGACGGGCGTGTCTACATGAGCCATTCGGCGAATGAGCTGCCGTCAATTGCCGGTCGCGTGGTCCGTGCGGACGATCACGGTAAAGATGCGCAATCCACCTGAAGATTCGTATACCGCAATTCATGCGTTCGCGTCCCGTTGAGAGCGCCATTGAAGACTACTCATAAGCCGGACGAATAGATGGCGAGCAGATCGGAATCTCAAGTAGCCCTTGTGCAACGTAGGCTGTCGATATCCGTCCCCCGAGATCGATAGGACTTTCGCAGCATCGCACTCGAATCCAGATCGCGAAACATGCTGTAATTCCGTCGGATCCATTGATGCAGCTCGGTGGACCAGTCCTTCTCGTTGCGCAGATATCCGGTGAAGGAAAAGCTAATTCGGTCTATATATCTCTTGAGGAACAGCGGAAGCGCGGGAATCCGAAGCACCCGCTCGCCATCCATCGCTTCAGGTAATCCGCCGCGCAGCACGAATTCATTGTGGATGGTGACCAGCGACCCCGGCGGAATTCGCCGCCGCAGCATTTCGTAACCGCGAAAGGAGATGCGGTCAGCGCCCGCAACGAAGAGGATGATAGGGGCGACATAGCAGCGCGCCGTCTCCTTCATGAAGCCGATCTCCTCGCACATCTTGAAGAATTCGTCGAAGGCGTGAAAGCCGAGATCGATTACCTTGGGTACCCGATCGTGGATGACAAGAGGGTCCATCAGCTGCATCTTGCCGTAAGTATCGATCACATCCGCGGTCTCCGTGATGTTGGGGAGGTAGTCGAGCAATGATGGCTCTTTCAAGTTGACATCAAATGACAGAACTGTGCCGTTTTTCAGCAGCAAGAACTCGCTCATGGCCCGAGCGATGAGAGTTTTACCGACCTGCGGGCTAGGAGAGCAGATGATGTAGATGGGGGTCGCTAACATAGCCAGCAGATCAATTTCGTTTCGTACGTGGGCCCGACCTGAGCTCGCCGAATATGCGACTACTTCTCGCCGGCCCGGGTGGCGGACTTGGCGCCGGCCAGTTCCGTCAAGTTGATGCGATCAAATTCGCTCCAGACATTTGCCAGCCAGTGCCGGACATAGCCGCGCAGCACGAAGGAGTTGTTCGCGGGCTCATCGTTGCGAGCCTTGTTTGCGACGAAGTCTATGAATGGGACGGATGCGACTTCCACCTGCTCATAGGCCATCTCGTTAAGCTTCGGTATGACCAACTCAGTCGCATGTTTGATGCGGTGAAAATAGGAATTGTATGTCGCTTGATCCCACTGGAAGAATTGAGTGTCGTTGATGAAGTTCTTGACCAGGTAGTACTTTGCGCCGCTCATGAAGGTCGCGGTTTCCGCGATCTCGTCTAGCGAAGCGATGGATGATCCCAGGATATGGAACACGGCAAACGTAATCTGGCCAGACCGCGCCGAGTCCAGAAATCCGATGTCGCGCAAGGAAGCCAGCGCAGAGGACAGTAAGCCTGCGCGAGCATCGATGACAGTGACGGACAGCCCTGAGTTCAGGGTATCGAAGATCTTCATCTGATCCGCCGTCGTCGTCATGTCAACGATCTCAGTGATCTCGGGATAAAAGCGCTTCAGCGTTCCCCTCGGCGATTCCGTGTCGAATGCGCGTGTTTGCACATTGTTGACGCTGAAGTAGTCCAGTAGCGTTCGTGATACGGTCGTCTTGCCGACTCCTCCCTTGTCCGCACCGACCACAATTACAACTGGCTTCACCATGGAAATCTCCTGAGACACTCGCTATTGCCGCGCGCAAAGTGCGCAACCGGCGCGTCTCTGCTTTGGGTGCGAACATGGCAGAAAGAAGGGGCAATGAATCTTCGATGCGAGAGCTCTGCAACCGATGAATGTTTTCAACATCAAGCGAGTGACGTCCTTGGATCGCAACGACGATGCAGGCCGAGAATGGGGAGTAAATCACTTGTACTGGTGATCTACGTGAGGTTTGTGGGCGGCTGGAATGCGCGCCGCCAAGAACCAACGGTCTGCCTGTGGTGATCGGCGATTGCCATAGGTCATCTATTGCTGCCGCTATCTAGATTGGCATGAAGCGAGCGAATCTTACGTAGCGTCAGATTGCGAGCTCGGTGGAAGCGCAATCGAGGCGGTGCTACGCGGTCCGACTATGGTTTGGCAGATCATCAAAGGTCTGCCGGATCAGATCGTCGTCTTTTCGGCAGACAGCGAAGTGGCTGCTCAATTACTGAGAGATGACCCTGAACGACCGAACTCTCACTCTGCTGAAGAATATCGAGATATGCGAGCGCTGATGCTGACGCAAATAGCAAGCATGCATCTGTTCGCGCCGAGGCGAGACTATCGTGTCATGGAGAACAAGATCGAAGGGTGAGCGGGGCGCGCCGTCCGGCGGCGGTGGCGAAGCGATATCGAGGACGCTCCGTCAAAAGAAGTCGGCGTCGAGCGACCGGGACGATCTTTGTCTTGGGCACAGAGTTCGCCGATGAGGCGACGTGGTGCAGGTCGAGAAGAATCTGCAGGGAATGAACGATGGTCTGGCGCCTGTGCGCTCTCGCTGGGCCGCTTCCTTGGGTGCGGCAGACGGTGTACGTTACCGTTTTAAAGCGCCCACTCTGACCACTCTTTCGATTTGCTAGGCAAGCCCGACTGAAATGGGGTGCGAGGTGCGCGTCTAGTTCTCGTTTCTTCTGGTCGGTCGCGCTTTAGATAATTGGTCTGCATACTCGGCCTCGGCGTAAAGCTACATCATGCTCACCTTCATATCCTTTATGGGACAACCACCGAAGCTTGTTAGGCATCCCCTAGAGCTGCGCTCTAGGGGGCATCGATCCCGCTGGCGCCACGGTACGAACGCCAGCCGACCAGGGTAACGCAACTCGAACACAACTGAAAGCGACTAAGGCGGATACTTACTGCAACAATCGAGGCAGGCGTGGAAAACAGGAAGTGTCGACCTCATTGCTGCCGCCGAAGGCCGCCGAAAGTAGCGATCCCCTTCCGCCGCGAAGAGCTCCGATCCTGCGATTGCTGGTCAGGCCGGAAATGAAAAGAATTAAGAACAAGCCATTTGGTAAGCGGTTATTTCCACGTCTGTGCCATTCCCCCAATGGCACGACCACAGTGGAAGCTCTGCCTCAGCGTATCGCCCTCTGAGGCCGTTTTTCTTGGTGATAGCTCTATTTTTGCAATTCGCTACCTGAAGACTTCAAGCCGGACTACCGCCTTGTTTGGCAAAGCGATTGAGCAAAAGCGGCACTCGAGCGGCCGCGTGGTAACTGCCCGATGATCGAATATCTCCGCGAGCTGGCTAGACGCACTCTGCGCGCGACAGGGAGGCGCTTGCTAAGCGCCTGGGGCTGCTAGAAAGTCAATTCGGTGGCGCCGTCGGGGCGGCGCCTAGCTGCTCGGCGCCTGGCGGGGGTGTGGTCCCCGATGGCATGGTGGTCGGCTGCGCTGCATCCTTTGGGGAGCGGCCGACGATAATTGTGAGCAGACCCGCGCCCCACAGCCGCTGCGCTGCTCTCTTGGCGTCCTCCAACGTCACCCCATCGACCACGGCGTTGTGCTTTTCGAAATAGTCGATGGGCAGCTTGTCTAGCTGATGCTGCAACAGCGTTCGCGCAAGCTTTGATGATGTGTTGAGAGCCAGTACTTGCGAGCCCTTCAGGTAGGACTTTGCATCATCGAGTTCCTGCTGAGTCGGTCCTTCCTCGGCGATGTGGCGGACCTGCTTCTCGATTTCTTCGACCGTTTCGCCGGCACGATCGGCGTAGGTGCCGCTATTGCCGAGAAACATGGCTGAATGATCCAACCAGACCAGGTTCTCACGGACCGAATAGGCCAGTCCGCGCTTCTCGCGGATTTCGCGGAACAGGCGCGACGTCAGGCCGGCACCGCCGAGAATGTGGTTGACGACATAGGCGGCCATGAAATCGGGCTCGCTGCGACGGACGGCTGGACCGCCAAAAGTCACAGCTGTCTGCGGCACGTCGAGCGGAATAAAGACCCGCTGCGGCGGCTTTGCTACGACGACTTCGGGAACCGGCGTCACTTCCGCTTTGGTCGGCAGGCTGCCAAAGGACTTGTCGAGCAGTTTGCAGAGGACCCCTGGATCAACGTCGCCGACCACCGCGATCTTGAGCGTGTCTTTTGCGATCACGCGTCGGACATAGCCCTTGAGATCCGCGACCTCGATCTTCGGCACGCTTTCCAGCGAGCCTCCGGCTGGGCGAGCATAAGGATGATCGCTAAAGGCGACTTCGAGGAACTTGCGATGGGCCAGAGACGAAGGATCGGTCGAGTTGTGCCGAAGGCGCGCAAGCACAGTGGCACGGATCCGTTCGATATCGGCCGCGTCGAAACGCGGCGAGGTTAGCGCCATCCGTAAAAGTTCGAAGGCCTCGTCCGCGTTGTCCTCGAGCGTGCGCAAGGCACCGCGGAAGTGATCATGGGTCGAGCGAAAACCCAGCTCGATGGCACGACGGTCGAGCCGCTCATGAAAGGTCTTGAAGTCAAGGTCGCCGGAACCTTCCTTGAGCAGGCCAGCAACCATGTGGCCTACGCCAGGTTTTTGAGGTGGGTCCTGAGTCGCGCCGCCGGTGAAGGCAAATTCCATCGCGATCAACGGGACAGTGGAATCCTGCACGAACCAGGCTTCTATGCCGCAAGACGAAACCAGGCGCTTGATCCCGGTCCGCGCAAGCGTCCTCGTGGCCGCAAGCGAATTTGGCGAAGCGAGCATCGCGATTGGGAGCGAGGCCCCCCCGAGGAGGATCCCACGTCGTGTGCAAGGATAGATCACTAGAGCGTCTCCCCGTGGTTTGGCGTAGACTCTTTGATGAGATAGCCGGTCACCGATCGTTTTTTGTCGAGCCATTTCCGCACGGCCTCGTGCACCTGCTGTGCACTGACCGAGCGGATGCCATCCGGCCAGCCGCGAATATCGTCGATGCATAGTCCCGTTGTCAGGCCGCGGCCATACCAGCGCGCGAGCATTTCCTGATTGTCCTGGGCGTAGGTTATCTGCGCGATCAGCCGCGTCTTGACCCGATCGAGATCTTCGGTGCTCGCGGCATTACGCGTAATGTCGGCGATTACCTCGTCGATGGAGCGCTCGATCTGGCTGAGTTTGACGCCAGGTTTTGGTATGGCAGAGATCGCGAATTGCGAGGGATCGAGCGCGGCAGAGTGGTAGCTCGCTCTGGCAGCGACCGCGAGCTGCTTTTCGACCACCAGCGAGCGATAGAGATATGAGTTGACGCCGCCGCCCATCAACTGCCGTAGCACGCCAAGCACTGGACCCTCGCCGGCGGCTGCGGTGCGAGCCGACGGTACGAGATAATAGCGGTGCAGGGCTGGCTGCTCGACGCGGGAATCGGCCAACGTCACTGTGCGCGGCGCCGCCGGCGTCGGCTCCTGCGGCCGCAGGCGTTCCAGGGGAATCGTTGGTTGCGTGGGGATGGCGCCAAACGTCTTCTCCACCATCGAGCGGACTTCCTTGGGGGCGACGTCTCCAGCGACAATCAGGATCGCGTTGTTCGGTGCATAGAAGCGCTTGTAGAAGGTAAGCGCGTCCTCTCGGGTAAGCTTTTCGATTTCCTGGCGCCACCCGATAATGGGGCGACCGTAGGGGTGGTTGAGGTAAAGCGCCGCCATCATCTGCTCAGCGAGCCGTTCACCTGGACGGTTAGCGACGCTCTTATTGAATTCCTCCAGCACGACGTCGCGCTCGGACAGCACGCTCTCATCTTTGAGAATGAGACCGGTCATGCGGTCGGATTCAAATTCCATCATCTTGCCGAGGTGCTCGCGCGGCACGTTCTGGAAGTAGCTGGTGTAGTCGAATCCGGTGAAGGCGTTCTGATTGCCGCCGGCACGGAGCACGGCCTTGGAGAATTCATTCGCCGGATATTTGGAGGTGCCCTTGAACATCAGGTGTTCGAGGAAATGCGCAAGCCCCGATTTGCCAGGCGGCTCGTCGGCGGAACCGACCTTATACCAGATCATCTGAGTCACAACGGGTGTGCGATGATCCGGGATCACGACCACCTCCAAACCGTTCTGAAGCGTGAAGCTAGCTGGTCGATCTGATCTGATCGTGTCGGGAAAGACGCTACCCTCTTCAGGAAGGTATAAGTCAGTGCTATCATCCGTTCCGTGCTTGACCGCCGGCGCGGTGCGCCTCGTCGAGTCGGAGGCTTTAGCGGCGGTACCTCCCGCCTTGGCGGTGACCGAAATCCGGTTCTTCATGGCATCGCCTTTCGTTCCATACTGATCCACGTTTGTGGCGGACAAATCCGACAAAGCGGGGACCCGCACGTCGTTTGGCAAAACAGCAGAGCAAAGGCCGGACGACATGTCGTGAACACGACATTGCGCACAACGCGTCAGGACAACTTGGCGTTACTGATAGAATGGAAACTAAAAGGTGGATTGAGCGGCGATATGACGGCCGTGCAACTCTCGGCAGGCTCGCTGTTACAGATCTTGCTCTACACGATGAGTGGCTTGGCAATATTTCTCATGGTCGCGAGGCGGGAGTCGGCGAGCAGCTCCTTGGAGTACACTGCGCCGAAGTAGTCGAGGACGAAGGTGCCTGAATAACGTAGATTATCGGCCGCACGGATTAGGTTATCGAGAATTGTGGCGGCTTGGTCGATGCGGTCGCGATAGCGTGCGCGGATAACGTTGACGGCGTTCATCGAGTGGACCGCCTCGTCGGCAATAACCTCCCGCAGCCAATGATGGAACGTGTTGTTCCCAAGGGCGTCATAAAATGGCTTTTCTGCTGCATAGGCGCGGCAAGTGCACATCTCATCAAACGCGATTATAACCATTAGGGAGAATTCGTCCTTCAGGTGTTCAACGATCGGACCAAAATCATGCGTTCGGGCCTCCAATCTCGCCCGAAGATCCTTTTCCGATCCGTCAGCCACAAGTTCAATGATTCGGATGAATCCGTCGGTGTGGCGCTCTTCGTCAATCGCCCAAGCGTTGAAGAATGCCGCGGCTTCATCGGAAGCAATAAGATTTCGCGCCACTAATTCTTGTTTCAGATAACGGGCGTCATATTCCGTGTACAGATCAGGCCACAATTTGTCCCAACGTGCACGGACAGCCGACGGCTCTGCGGCGAACATCGCTGGCGTAAGAGCATCGAATAATTCTTTTGGACTCCAGTTCCGTCGAAACGGCGTGATCATCCGAGTGCCCCTAATCGCGTACGGTGCAAGCGCTGCGGCGCAACATTGTTGTCATCTGTTGTCAGCCGTACGCTCGCACAGCATATGCTACAAACAAACAAAGGATGCCGTCGTCTCCTTGTTTTGGTAGGCTGATGCCCAAAGGCCTTTCGGCTGGCTGACGCCTCCCCTTGAATGGCGCAGTAGCCTTTCATGATACACACGACCGCAAAACCAGGGACACTCGTCATTGCTAGTCGCCCGTCCAACACGGCCTCACCTGACTCCGGCGGGGCCGCCATGCTGAAAGGCACCATAGTTTCAGCAAATCCACGACGCCGCCTGTTGAGGGGTAGGACTGCGGCACTCACACGTGGCATCGGATGGGAGGCCCGGGCCCCAATCGGATGTGCACCAAGGGGTGGTTAGTCTGCGAGATCCCGGCCGTTAGCCTCGTTCCCATAGCCTTTTACTTTTCGGCACTTGCGGCGATACTATTTGAGATGAGCATCGATGAGTATCTCTGGCCTTCTTCGATTCCCCTTAATTCTCGGCGAATCCCTGTGCACTTCCGCCGCGCAAGCGCATCGCTAAATCAAGTAAACCGAGCCACGGAAGGTTATGCGATTACCTACACGACCTCGTAGATCGCCTAGGGTTGCGAGATTAAGAGGATTTGTCACTAAGCAGCACTTCGGTTGTCGACCGGCGAGGTAAAAACTGCTCAGTCTCGCTAGCTTCGATGAGACGGAGGAAGTCACAGTTGTGTGCCGTTTGCTGTTTATGGAGGCAAGGGGATGCCGACAAAGCACCGGCCCTCTTCGTCCTTCAAATCACGAATAAACGGATTGCCCATTACTCTTGAGGATTCGAAAGACAGGCCAGATCGCAGTCATCTGATTGAGATTGCAAGCCGAGACGTGCCTCGTTCCGTTAGCTATTTCTACATTCCGCTATCCAACCAATAAACTGAGACAACGGGGTGCAGAAGCGCCCGGATGGAGCACTGCCGAGCCGGCTTTTATGTGGATGTGCTCCTTGTGGAAGACGTTCATTATCGGGCCTCTCATGCCGGCAAGATTCTGCCAACCATTCACGCCTTCCACTCCGATCGCTAACGGATCGAAAACGGTTTTCGAGCAAGTTCTTGCCCGGGATAGCAGGGGAGGAGATCCACACATGACCGGACCGGCCGTTATGGAAAACGTGCGCCGCTATCGCGCGATAGCTTCGTTGTGCCGTCAGTCCGCCGCATTTCGGCCAATCCAACGGGACTCACTACTAGCGCAAGCTGCAGAGTGGGAGGAACGCGCGATCGCGGAGCTCGAGAGATACTTTAGTTCCTCGGCCGCATGTTTTCGTTGACGGCAGCGGGCGCTTCGCAGATCTACGATCGAACAATAAGTAAGGTTCACGAGGGAGAACGGTGGCCAGATGATCCGGTTGCGCAAGCCAGCCCTGGTGAAATCATGTCGGCGTTGGCGCTACTGTCTTCAGCTGCGGCAAAGATATAAGCTGCCTGCTCGCGCATTTGGCATCTTTGTTCTTGTTCCACTTGTCGCCCCGCTTGGCGGAATCCAGGCGCGATCATCGAGTTACTTACCTCAGCAAAACCCAACGCTGCTGCGCGAGCTTTCGCTGGGCGATTGAATGTGTAGAGAGGACGAGTGGTTCGTCGCCATCGAGCCGGAGCTGTCGTTCCAGGAGGATATCGCCTGGGTTGTTGGCCAGCGGATGAGTGACCCTGAGATCTATCGTCGAGATGCTGTCATCTCGTCCAGGAAACTTATCGCGCTCGACGGAACACTTTGAGATATCAACCGCTGGCGGCTCGGAAACGAGCGAGTACGGCGGGGTTGCCATCCAAGATCGACCGGAGGAAGAATTCGATGGCGCCGAATTCTTAGTAGAGACTATGTCCCGGAAACGTTTGACTACCAGTTCAGTGCGAGCCATTGTTCGTGGGTCGGTCGCGGATACATTTGGCGTGTGGTTGAGTTACTGATCTGGTTATACATGCCGGTTTCATTGTACGAACTGTCGCTTCGCCGGGAATTTAACTCTTGAGCCTCCACGGCGGCTGATAATCGGCTAGCTCTCGGTAAGCTGACAGAGAGGCACCGAGCAACTGCGATCCGCTCTTGTTCGTTGGCTACGTCTAACGGTACGGTGCGTGCCGGCCATCCGCTTGCAGTTGTGGGCCCGGATTGCCGTTCTGCGTCGTCCCTTCAAGGGCGAGCGACAGCTTGAGATTGTTGCTCAACATCGGATTTGCTGGGTCAATTGCCAGAGCTTGGCGGTATAGCGTTTGCGCCTCGTGATGGCGGCCCTCGTGATCGAGCACAACACCTTTGGCATTCAGTGCGCGTAGGTCGCCGGGTGCTGCAAGCAAGATGTTGTCGAGCACCTCAAGCGCCTCATCAGGGCTTTCACGCATCAGCAGGCCCCGCGCAAGAGGAATCGCTGCATCGACATTATCCGGTCGTTGCTTCAGCGCATCGCGCAAAGCCTTCTCGTCAGCATCCTGACCGAGGGCGTGAGAGATGCGCTCGCGCATAGCTGGATCGACCTCGTTGGCCCCAACCAGCTCTGCCGTAGACGCCGGCTGCTGTGAAAGACCCGACTTGTGCGAGTTAGCGCAACCCGCGAGCAGCACGATGACAAGCATGGGGAGAAAGGCCGAGCACGAATGGCGACGAAAGTTACGCCAGCGCCGCAGAACATTAATCTTACATGAATTCATAAGCGACCTCACGACCACACACCTGTGCTCGTCAGCCAGCCGCAGGGAGGAGGTCACGATGCCCGCCTGTAGGAGTCTTGTCCTTGCCAGGCGCAAGTTTGACGGAGCCAATCGGCTGGACGGTGAAATCCGAGGCGAGATCCTGATACGAGAGAACAGGTAGGTCTATTCCATTGCGGGTGAGAAAGCCGCGGACGAAGCGCCGGATATCCATCGAGCCCAGGATAACTGGCTGGTTCTGACTGCGCGCGATGCTCGAATGGATCTGGCGAAATTGTGAAAGTAGCATCTCGCTTTGCCGATCCTCCAAAACGAGGTAGGGACCGACAGCGGTCTCGCGCACCGCACCTCGCACGATATCCTCGGTCTCACGCTCGACGATAAAGGCCGCCACAACACGATGGGCGTTGGCATAGCGGTGACAGATCTGCCGCTTCAGACCGGAGCGCACATATTCGGTGAGCAGTACGGCATTTTGCTCCCGTTCGCTCCATTCTGCAAGCGCCTCCAGAACCAAACGGGTGTTCCGGATCGGGATGCCCTCGTCCAGCAAGCGACGTAGGACATCCGCGATGCGAGGGATCGGTGTCGTGCGCAGCACCTCCTTCACCAGATCGGCATATTCCTGCTCCATCCGGCTAAGCAACTGACGCGTTTCCTGAATGCCCACCAGGCGCTGTGCATAGCGTGTCAACGTCGACTGGACGCGCAAGGCGATGATTTCGCTCGTACGGTGGTGCCCTATTCCGGCAGCTTTGAGAGCAGGCGCATGGCCTTGTTCGATCCAGATCCGATTCGTGTCTGGGTCCTGCCAAAAGGGGATCCCGCTCAATTCAATGTTCGCTACGTCGTCGTTAAGTAAGAGTTGTGTCGGGTCAATGGCGCCCTCTTCCACCGGCACTCCTTCGACATCCACCCGGAATTGCGATTGGGCCAGGTGCTGTGCGCTTTGGGCGGGAATGCGTGGAATTGTGATGCCAAGATCAGCTGAAACCAGCGCCGAAACCCGTGCGACGCACTGCTCGAGTTCCCCTACGTCGATTGCCTGCATCAGGCTCGGCGCCAGCAACAGCGTAATCGGGAGTGCCTCCGCGGGCACGGTTTGCTTCTGACCTTGTGCGGAAGCGGGAGCCGAACCGGTGGGACCGGCGCTGGTCTTGGGAGCGGTCTTGCCCTCTTGCACGCCAACCTTGAGAAAGCTGGCGGCGGAGAACAGCGCGGCCAGTATGACAAAGGGGGGCAAAGGGAAGCCAGGAACGAATCCCATCACAAGCAAGACACAGGAGGCCAAGCGTAGCGCTTGTGTGCTGGCCGTAAGTTGGTTGACGATATCGGCGCCGAGATTGAGTCTGGAAGGACCGTTGACACGAGTGACAATGGTTGCGGCTGTAATTGACAGCAGCAGGGCCGGAATTTGCGAAATGAGCGCATCACCGATCGTCAGGATGGTGTATTGATGCATCGCCTCCTCGAGGGACATGCCCTTGGAGAGCGATCCGATCGTGATGCCACCCAGCATGTTGATGCAGATGACTATTAGTCCGGCTATGGCATCGCCCTTCACGAATTTCATGGCGCCGTCCATCGCGCCGTGCAGTTGGCTTTCTCGCTCCAGCGCGCCGCGCCGGCTGCGGGCTTCGTGCTGATCGATATGGCCGTTGCGCAGCTCCGCGTCGATAGCCATCTGCTTGCCCGGCAGCGCATCGAGCGTGAAGCGCGCCGATACCTCCGCCACCCGTTCGGCGCCCTTGGCGAGAACCATGAACTGCACCATGGTCACGATCAGGAATATGACAATGCCGACGGCGATGTTGCCGGATATGACGAAATCGCCGAACGTATGGATGATGCTGCCGGCATCGCCCTCGGCTAGGATCAGTCGCGTCGTTGCAACGGTAAGAGCGAGACGAAAGACGGTGGAGATCAGGATGACGCCCGGCAGGGACGAAAAGTCGAGCGGCGTGTTGAGATACAGGGCTACCATCAACAGCAATATGGCAAATCCCAGATTGAAGCCGATCAGCATGTCGATCACGACGATCGGGATCGGCATGATCATCATTCCGATCGCCAGAAGAAGCATCAACGCGACCATCAAATCCGGGTGAGCCGGCGCGCGCGTGATGAGATTTCGTAGAAGGTTGGCCATGAGAAGCCTTATTGTTGTTTGATTGCAGCTGTGCTGCCCCGCAACAAAACATAGCGTTTGAAGACGGCTTGCGCTTCGGTGATGCGGCCAGCGTGACGCAGGGCGTGGCTGCGCATCAGCATCAAGGGCGGAGCCGAAGACGGCTCGTCATCCAGTTTGTCCAGCCTGTCCAATACCGACAGTGCTTCGTCACCGCGACGCTCCGAGATGAGAGCGTAGGCCAGGATGCGGAGCAGGCCGATGTCTTGAGACTGTTCGTGAGCGACCAGCCGTAACAGAGCCAGGCTCTTGGCGCTCTGTCCGCACGCAAGGTAGACATAAGAAAGCACGCAGAGCAAATCTCGCTCCGGCCCGGAGATCAGGTCGACAGCGCCGGCTTCGGAAACGATTGGCGGCTGTGTAGATGTGAAGTGTTGCACTTTGTCTGGCCCGACCATCGCTAGCCTTTGATCAAGCCGTTGTGACTCTGCCGGAGCAGGATTAAACGTTGCAGTTCCAGTTGCAGAAGGGCGGCCCCTTCACGTGGCACCAAATCCTCTGGCGCGGCTGATAGCGTATCAGCCAAACGCTCCAGAAGAAGGCCGTGTTGCTCAGGACGCAGAACATGCGAATGACGTAAGCGCGGCGTCACGAAGGAGAGCAGACTGTGCGCGAGATTGGGCTCATTAAGCCAAGCGAGTTCCGAGCCTGGCTCGATCTGACCTGGCGGGGCGCGCGCCTCGTCGAAATTGATGCGCGAAACTGCATCGATCGAACTGAGTTCGAGCGCGCTCTCGATCGTGGCGTCCAAGCGATCCAGCACGTCACTATGACGAGAAATCGAGGTGTGGCTCTTGTCATCATTGCCACGCGTCCGGTCAATCCCGATGGACTTGGCTCGAGAATTGACCGGCGTGATGGCAGATGCATGATGATCAACGTTTGGCTCCTGAAAAGAGGTGCCGGGCTCGACGGGATTCGGGGGCAGCCTAGTCATGGCACTTTGCTTCCTTACCTACGGCCTAAAACGCTAATAGGATAGAGTGGCAAGCCGGCCATCCCGGCTCAGCAGAACACGCCCTTCCTCAATCCCGTAGACGGTCCATCCATTGCTCAAGAGCGCGCCGACGAAATACTTTTGACCAGCAATGACAATATAGGGGTCGCTCCCGCGCCAAACAGCTTGGACCCCAATTGCGGGAGGCGTCTTCTCATTCTTGATAGCCACCGCATTGACGAGCGTATAAGCGCCATTGCTATTGTGATCAAACCGCTGCTGGACGTCTCGCCATGTGGCGAGCGAGGCGGGCGTCACGGTGCCGTCGGCGGTGACAACTCCCGCCCCAGAGCCGACCTTGATGCCGACAAGGCCCGCTCTGTCAATTTCCTCTTGCAGCCGCTCGGCAGCTGCATCGGTGGCCAGAGCATCAGGAGCGCTGAGCGCCAGCTTGGGTGCAATGTCCGTAGCAGGGGACGACGGACTTGACGCCACAGTGGTGTCGGTCTGGACAAAATTGAATGAGACTGCGCCAGCCGCGGCAGAGCTGATCAGGACCAAAGCGAGAAACGCGAGCGATATACGCCGGCGATCGATGGAGCCAGCTTGTTTGTAGTCCTCGATCGTCCAGCGAATGGACATCGCCCCGGCATGCAAAACGACAGGAAGAGGGACAACAATGGACTCGTTCGGTAAAACAGTCTCGTGCCCCTCGATCCTAACGTCCCTCGCAAGGGCCTCGATCTCGATTGAATTGGAATGGGGGGTGACACGAAGATGGTGCGGTTCGAGGCCTTGTTCGACGAAGATTAAGTCAGCATCGAGGCTGCTGCCAATCAGACACGATCCGCCCCCAAGTTTACTTGTCAGCCCGGAGTAACAGCCCGACAACACTTCGAAATGCGGGCAATTTGGTTCATTCACGGTCGGTTTCCTGAACAGCGAACGGAACCGTACGGCAAAACCGTACGGCCCGTTGCGACTTCACAGACTAAGCAGCCGGGGAAAGTGGGGCGGCGACGTCGCCCCATCTCATCCCTTACTGCACCCGCTCATCGGCCGCTTTCTTGACGGTCGAGAGCTCGGTCGAGACGACGCGAAGTTCCACATCCCTCTCAGCAGCTTTTGTGCTGGTCAAAGTCAGAGCGGCGATTTGCCGTTGGAATGCCGCCTCTCCAGCAGCTTCAGCAGCCGTGGAAGCGGCTGCAGCAGTAGCGGTGCCGGCTGCCCCACCTGCAGTCGAGGTATGAGACGCACCAACATTTTTAGTCATACTATTCTCCTGTGTGCTCGAATTGCGCCGCGACCTGCGGCTCCTATTTCCTAACGTCGCAACATGCGGCGTCAGGAATCCTCCTCTGTCTCGGCCATGACGTCGTCGAAATGGCTCATTGCACTATTCGCAAATTGGAGAGCAACGGCTCCCAGGGCGACGCTGAACGCTTGCTGCATAGCGGCTTCTTGCGAGTTGCCGCCCGGAGTGGACGCGCCGCCGTTTACGGGAATGTTTGCATCAGGCGATCGGGCATGATCGTCGCGCTCGCCAGGCTTGTGAGATTCTTTTTTGCCGCCGTTTTTGCCGCCAGCCGCATGCAGGTCAGCATCAACGTGCCCAGCGGCGCTAGAACTCGTAACGCGCATCGGGTTCTCCTATGTCAATTCAATCGTGCCAATGGAGGCAGTTTCCGCCCTCCACTATGCAAGTATTAGCTTTCGACAAGCTGACGAGTCGTAGAAAATGCAATGAGCCGCTGGTCGATCATCATTAAACGTCTTTCACCAGCCGACCGTATTTGAACAAGTTACTCGCGAAAGCTGGAGATCAGATCGTTAAGACAAACAATCGTTTGTGGAGCTTGATCGGGTGAGCACGTTGCTCATCGTTTCGAAAGCTTCAATAGGCGAAATATCAAAGCCGCCACTAATAAAAACGTTTTGAGGCCGACGTGCTGCAATCTCGGGCTCACGTCCCTTGCGATGCCTCCGAGCTCTTTCGACAATTTGCTTGCGGTCAGGCGAAGCGGCATGGAGCTTGACCTGGCCGGGAGCGAGGCGGAAAACCAGAGTGACGGCCGATTCAGCGGCCAAGAGCGGTCCCTCGGTCCTGGCGGGCCCATAGCAGATCCGTCAATCGCGACCCAAAAGAGCCCTTCGACTTCTACCGCTCTGGACCAATGTGCTCTCGATCTCGCGCAACAGGCAGGCTCCGCGGCTGCCGGTCTGTCGCGTAGTGTTAATGCATCGCGCTCTTGACAGGCGGGGTATGCAGTCGATGGAACTTCACAGCGGCAGACTGGGCTTGAGGTCGGATTCGGGCAATCGAGTGCGGCCAACATAGTTTGTACGCAGTGAAGAGCCGAAATAAGTTCCTCGGAGTCGGGGCGGTCTCAAGTATGCTGGTAGAGCTTGCGCGACCTACTGCTCGGCAGAGAGGCCCAACCGCGCGGAGGCCGCGCTAGCTCGATTAGCGTTTCCAGCGTGATCCTGAGAAGATAGCGTCGCTCCGACTAGGCGTTAGCGCCTGCAGCTTGCAAGCGCTCGGACTCGATGCGAGCCTTCAGGTTATTCAGATAATCCTCCGCGTAGGACTGGGCCACCGAAACCGGCAGGTTGATGCCGGCCGTCGCGGCTTCTTGAATTGCCTGCTTCACCAAGCCTTCTCGCATTGCTAATTTGACCTCAGGTCCGGCGATGCAGCCCACCGCCTGTGCCGCAAGGCTCAGCCCGGCTTCTTCCAGCGCTTGCTTTATGTTGCCGCCACTGATGGCAGTGTGAAGAAGATTTGCAGCTTGCGCCTCGGCTTCGAGCACCATTGACGCCAGATCGGCCAATTCACCCAAGCCTGGAATGAAGCCAAGTACACCGACTGCTGTCGCGGCCCAGTCGATTACCTTAGAGCCAACTTTGAGCACGTCATCAAGTGCGTGCATGAAGGCACCACCGTTCTTTTTGGGAGACTTGATGTCGGGCTGGTCTGCCATGCCCATCGTCATGTCCGCGACCGCGTCCTGCTCGGCAGGCGTTCGGACGGCATGCGTCTTCACTTGGTGAACGGTGCGGTTCGCACCCGACATGTTGTTGAAGAACTGGTTGAAGTCGCTGTTGCTGATGTTGCCGGAATCGACCGTATGGCCGCCGCCGAAGTCGAAGAACTTGTGGTGGGTTTTGTAGCCCGTAACCGCGTTGTTCATCAACCCAAACAACACAGGATCGGAGAGCAGCTGGGAGGCCGCCTTTCGCACCTCGGGCGCGAGGCTCTTATCATCGACCATGCTCGCCAGCTTTTCCCGGGTCAGGTCACCCTTCCCGAAGAAAGCGTTTTGGTTCTTGCTGATCGTATTGAGCGTATCGAGCTCGGCTTGCGTGAGATTCATCGATGATGAAGCAACCTGCAGGAAGTCCTCTTTGTGGACCTTGTCTATCGAGCCACCGTACAACTGCTTCCATTCATCCGGGTGGTCGAGGAAGTATTGAGCGGCCGCGAGGACCTGTGGCGGGCATTTGCCGGTTTTAGCTTCGCCGTCGACGATCCGCTTGAAATCCGCAAGGCTCAGGTTCTTAGGCAGGTTGTCGGCATAGCGATAGAGCTCGCGCAATGCATCGGTCTGGGTCATAACCGATGGACCGCCATTCCGGGTGCCGTCGGAAGGGATATAGTTTTGCGTATAGCTCTTTGCCCGCTGCTCCTGGAAAGCAGCAACCTGAGGGTGGTGATCGGAGAAGCCGGAGAGATCACCTGCTTTGATCTTCCCGCCGCAGCGGCCGTCACCTTGCGAGCCTATCGCATAGAAGAGCTCTGGGTCCCGTTGCAAGGCCTCGATCGCCGCCTTTAGATCCGGCGGTGTGGAGGGATCGTTGGCCAAATCTCCAAGAGATTTCCAATCCAGCGGGCATTTATCTTTGTGTCGGTTCAGCACCGACACAATCTGCAGCTCGGCATCAGTCAGCGTGCCGCTGTTCCACGTGATCCTGGAGCTTTGTACGGGTGCCTCTGCAATCTTCGGGGTGCTCGCAGCGGAGGAGGACTCCGCGGAGGATGGCTCTGGGGCCTGCTGACATGCGTCCAGTGCGGCCTTGATCTCCGGCGGGAGGATGTTCCGCACCTCCTGCGTGAGTTCCTCCGTCAGCTGCTTGGCTGAGTCTGCAGCCGCCGGATCCTGTGGTGTGGAATGGTCATCGGCATTGTCTTTCAACGAGAAACTAGCCAGCATCGCCTCGAAGTTTGAAAGATCCCGCGCCGATGAGGGTCCGGGGGCCAGGCCGGACAAAGTCGAGCTGGCGGTTAGCGATAGGTTGTTGACTGACATTATACGTCCTCTGATTTGAGATCGCACCACAAGCCGGTCATGTGGCGCAGCCCGAGAATCGCGACGAACAACGAGCAAGAAATGTCGATAGGCTTCGATGGCTCCTACCACTTGCTTCCGATTGCTCAGTGCGCCCCCAGCGCTCAGTTCCGCTACAATCTATAGGCACATCGCCGTCTAGATATTCACGCCATATGGTAGGTTCGATTAGCTTTCCAAAAGCTGACGGCGCTCAGAGGTTTCACAACGAGACGCGCAATGATGGTATGAGATGCGGTGATGGGTTCTCGATATCGGAATCGGCTTGCTTGTTATGCTCGATCGCTCGCCTCCGGGCCAACTAGGTCGAATTAGCGAGGCCGAGTCTGCCGCTCTGCGGATGGTCACGTGCGCTGATTCGTGAAACAACGTCGCAGGTCTCCGCAGCATCTTATGGTGAAATCACCCACGCGTAGCGACCTCGCGCCTGCGCCCAACGAGAGTGTTGGCGCTTGCGTAGATGCTGCGGATCGTATTGCCCCGAGCGGATCGAAGCTCAGCTGCGTTTTGCATTCTTCATGTCATCATACTTAGCCGCTTGGCGATTGTTCGCTCGAATCTACAGGCCAAAGGGAGGGTCCAGCGACGGTTTGAGACGGATTAAACCTTCTTCTCGCCATTCCGCCGTGTGAGGCACACCCAGGATGGTGAACGTTGTTGTCCGGACACCCCTGGCAGGTATGAGATCGCGGCTTCTTAGCATTTCGATCTGAGCGGGCGTAGCTGTTTGGCCAGTGAAGACCCAGTCGTCCTTGGCGCGACGACCGTTCGCCATGGCGAAATCTCCAATTTCCGGCGGAGCAACCCCTGCGTGCAACGTGGGCCCGGCTTGAGACGGTCCAGCGTGAGGTGACCCGGCCCGCATGAGCCAAGGCTCAAGATCTTGCCAAACAAGGTCGTTGCCGAAATCGGAGGCGTCCGCGCGGTGTTGAGCGATCGGCTGTTGGGAATTGGACCGCTCGCCGCCGCTCAATGATGGCTCGACACGCGATGATCTGGCTCCGAGTTCCTGCCAAATTAGGTCCTGGCTGTATTCGGGTATTTCATGCAATGCCATTAGTTCACGCTCAAACTCCCTTAGACCGGCGGGCGACGAGCACGAGTGGGACGCTGGGCTGTTGTCCGCCGGGCTTAGCGCGTTGAAGTCCATCCTGCTCCTCCTTTTGGACAACGGAGTGGCTTTCATTCTTGTGCGACGAAGCTCAATTGCATGACGGACTTCGTGGTGTTGTTCAAAAGCTCGCATGGGGCGCTAAAGTGGCAAAGCGCTCACCGATGCTGCTGGCCAGAATTCTGGTTCGCATCCGTGGCTCCGGCCTGGACGTTTATTGCGCCACCCTGCGGCATCGGTCATCTACACATCCGCGCTCTGACAATGGCAGCAGTAGCTTTCGAAAAGCTGACAGAGGGCATAAGCAGACGCATTGCATCTCTTCCTAGGCCATCCGTTGTCATCAGGTCATTTCTTACCTGCATCGGGTGTGTGGACCACGCCGTCTTGATGTGGTGCCTCCGGCGAAGGAGCATCATTCGGTCGTCCTTCGCGAATGACCACGCTGGAGGATCCCCGAAATAGCATCAAAACCGACTCGTGCGGCGGCTTTTCGGCCCCGCTCGAGTTTCGCCGTGCCTGTGCCTCCGCCGCAAGTCCTTTTATTGTTTGCTCCACAAGCGCGACAAAGCGGGGTGGACCAGAGGCGAAGACGAGGCCATCTCCCGGTACGGGTCTCACGATGTAACGCTCGTCGGAGATGTTGAGCGCATCGAGTGCCGCCTTGAACGCATCAAAGCTGATTGGACTTAAGACCAAAAGGCGGCTTTGCGCCTCATGCGCATCGGATACGTAGAGCACCAGCCCATCGTAGTACCATTGAAGATTGTAGAGATTGATCAACCGTTCGAGGAACTCTCGCGGTGGGAGATCCGGCATTCGCCCGCGAATCCGCCCCTTCACCCCGGTGCTGACATTGACTCTGATATTTAGGTTGTTGCCGAATTCCTGCAGTGCGGCCGCGAGGTCCTGATCCAGAACTGTGTAACTATAAGGCGTCGATGGCAGCGCCAGGGGAGCGCCGAGCGCCTCGACGACGCCCAAGCAAATGAAAACACCAGCATAGAGAACTTTCTTCAAGATGTGCAGCCTTGTGGATGGGATGAGCATTCCTGCTATTTTTACACTTGAGAACAAGCACCGGAATTCGTCCCAAAATTTGGAAGCCGATGCTTCGTGCCAAATTGGAAGCTAACCGTGATCATTAGATGACAGATGCTCGTCAGTTTTTGGTCAGCTTGCTTCTCTAAGGTGCGGCCCATTCGTGTGAACGAACGGCTCATCTCACCACGTGACAGAAATGATTTCCTCCATGTTGTTTGGCGTTACGTCGATCTCTGCCAACTCCGTCGAGTGTGCCTCCAGCGGCTGTTCGCCGGCACACGCCCAGTTTGTCGAGAGTCTTGCGCAGGCGGCCTCGAACCAAGGTGGCGCCTCTTCTGTGACCGAGCGCGCGCCAGCTCCATCGCTGCCGGAGGTGCAGCGCGCAGTCACGCCGGCGAGCCCGTTCGGCGATCGCGTCCTTCAGAGCATTTCTGCTATTCACCAGGGCAAACCATTTCCGTCGGGCGCAGTTTCGCCGACGCTCGTCGGCGAGCCTGATCCTACCAAGAGTCTCCAGCTTGGGCCGGCCGCGCAACCGGTCTTGCGTGTGCAGCAAGCCGAGGTACATCCAGCGGGCAAACCGGAAGATGCGGATCATTTCGACTCGGCGCTGGCGAGTCTGCGGGATGTTTACAACGGCGTCATCCAGGTTTCGCTCCTCTCCAAGGGGACAGGTGCTGTCAGTTCATCTCTGAACAAGCTTCTATCGGCGGGCTGAGCGGGCCGTTGGCTGTCTTGACGAAAGACAAGATCGGTAATGGCCGGCCCGCAAGAAAGCGGCTTCATTCTCTCTTCCTGTTGCTGCTTTTGCTGACCCTCGCCGGTTGCAAAGCTGATCTGTATACCAAAGTTCAGGAGCGTGAAGCCAACGAGATGCTTGGGCTGCTCCTGAGCAAGGGCGTCGATGCCATCCGTGTCGTCGGCAAGGATGGGACCAGCACAATTCAGGTGGAAGAAAAGCAGCTCGCCTACTCAATCGAGCTGCTGAATGACCAGGGCTTGCCGCGCCAATCCTTCAAGAGCCTTGGTGAGGTGTTCAAGGGGGCGGGCCTCGTTGCCTCTCCGGTTGAGGAGCGAGCCCGCTACGTCTATGCTCTCAGTGAAGAATTGTCGCGCACGATCAACGATATCGATGGGGTTCTCTCCGCCCGTGTTCATGTCGTTCTGCCGAAGAATGATCTTTTGCGACAGGATGCAACCCCGTCCTCGGCGTCGGTTTTCATTCGACACGCCTCCAACGCGAAGCTCTCAGCCTTGCTGCCGCAGATCAAGATGCTCGTCGCCAACAGCATCGAAGGTCTATCGTACGACAAGGTGGCCGTCGTGTTCGTGCCGGTTGAGCGGGCTCAGCATGAGGTCTCCGTTGTGCCAGCGGCAGCTTCCGCCGAACCAACCAAGTTCATCGCAACCCACATTGCGATTGGTGCAGGAGGTGCGCTCGCCGCGTTGGGCATTCTATCTTACGTGCTGCTGAGCACACGTGGGCGACAGCTTCGTCAATCCTGGCGCAAAGTGACAAATCTCGGCAGAGGTGCCAGCAAGCCAGCGGTCCAGTCCGCCGGCAAAAAACTGTCCTCCGATCCGAAATAGGCGGCAAGCAGGTCCGTATCGATGGCATCCACTGACCCAAATCATTCACTCAACCCGCATTCCGATCGCCTGCGCGAGCTTGCCGCTTTGATTCATCCCGACCGGTTTGCCAGCCATCTTGATGGGCTCCTGTCGGCCGCCACAGTGCTGCAGTTGCAGAAGACTCCGAGACTGCAGCAAAGACTGGTCGAATTGCTGCTGGGCAGTGAGCTGGTCTCGAACGGAACCGACTGGGGTAGGGACGTTCTGCTCGGGCATGATCCGCGTCGGGCGGCCCTGCTCGCCGGCAGTATCTGGCATGCCCGTTCGGTGCTCAAGCTTGTGTCAAAGCATGATGTAGCGATTCTGATCAAAAATATTGGTGCGGAAGCTCATGCTTTCGCAATCCGACACGTATCCAGCGCCGTCGCAACCACATCGATTGGCGATCCGCAGAAGTTGGCGAGCCAGATTGAACATGACGGATGTGCCTGCCTGGGTGCTTGGCTCAAGGACGCATCAGAGCTTGACCGTGTGCGCGTTCTTTTCCGTTTACCTGTGGGAACCACCGCCGAATCCCCAGCAGCCGAACACCACAATTCAGCAGGTCAGTTACTGTCTTTGGTGGTGGCCCATTTGGCCACGGAGGAGCCAGCGGCATGACGACCGATGAAACAGTCTTGCCAGATAGCCCGCGGATACGGCCGCTTGGTCCGCTCATACCAGCCGCGGAACTTGGTATCTGGTACGATGCGGTGCAGACGCACGCGCTAGCCGAGCGATATCTGCGGCAGGTTCGCAGTTGGGCAAGGAAAGCCTATCAGCAGGAGCGGGAGCGCGGCCATCGCGAAGGTCTTAGGTCAGGCTCGGACGAAATGGCACAGCTGATCGCCCGAGCTGCTTACGATGTGGCCCGGCGAAAAGCCGTTCTGCAACAGGAGTTGCCACAGCTCGTGATTGAGATATTGACCGATTTGTTGGGCTCCTTTGATCCGGGTGAGATGTTGGTAAGGACCGTTCGTCACGCCGTCGAGCAAAGATATGGCAGCGCAGAAGTATGCCTTCACGTCTCTCCTGTGAATGCTGATGCACTAAGGCATGAATTCGTGGCGTTCGATGGAACGGATGGTCGGCCGAAAGTCAGAATTGATCCGGACCCGGCCGTGGGGCCCGACCAGTGCGTTCTGTGGAGTGAGTTCGGCAGTGTCGATTTAGGGCTTGCCGCGCAGCTCCGCACATTGCGTCTCAGCCTTAATCCATCTTCTCAGGAAAGCGATTCGTGACGACGCAACGATCAGGCCATGATCAAGCGGCCGGAGAAGGAGATGTGCATGCGGCGATAGCATCTCTAAGATTCGCAGCAAAGGATGTCGATACGCGTGCCGTGCGGGGACGGATCACGCGTGCGATCGGCACCTTGCTCCATGCCGTGTTGCCAGGGGCCCGTATTGGAGAACTTTGCCTGTTGCAGGATCACGCTTCCGGATGGTCACTTGAAGCGGAAGTCATCGGTTTGCTGCCGGACGGGGTGTTGCTGACGCCCATTGGCGATCTGGTGGGCTTGTCCCACCGCGCGGAAGTGCTCCCGACCGGGCGCATGCAGGAGGTGTCAGTCGGACCCGACCTGCTCGGCCGCGTGATCGATAGCTTCGGCCGTCCACTCGATGGCAAGGGGCCGATAAAGACGGTCCACAAGTGTCCGCTCCGCGGCAAGGCGCCCAACCCGATGAGGCGGCGTGGCATCGAGCAGCCGTTTCCGCTCGGCGTTCGCGTGCTGGATGGACTTCTGACGTGTGGCGAAGGTCAGCGGATCGGAATCTATGGAGATGCCGGTTGCGGTAAGTCGACGCTGATGTCGCAAATTGTAAAAGGCGCGGCCGCCGATGTCACCGTGGTTGCGCTCATAGGAGAGCGTGGACGCGAGGTGCGTGAATTCATCGAACGTCATATTGGAGATGCCCTCGCTCGCACGATCGTTGTCGTTGAGACGTCCGATCGATCGGCAATGGAGCGGGCGCAATGCGCTCATATGGCGACCGCACTCGCCGAGTATTTTCGTGATCAAGGGCTGCAGGTCGTTCTGATGATGGATTCGCTGACGCGCTTTAGCCGTGCGATGCGCGAAATCGGCCTTGCCGCAGGAGAACCTCCTACCCGGCGCGGCTTTCCTCCTTCCGTCTTTGCGCTGCTGCCTGGTCTGTTGGAGCGTGCCGGTATGGGCGAGCAGGGCTCGATCACGGCATTCTATACCGTGCTTGTCGAAGGTGACGGCACGGGCGATCCGATCGCCGAAGAGTCGCGCGGCATTCTCGATGGTCATATCATTCTTTCGCGCGCGCTGGCCTCGCGAGAGCATTTTCCTGCCATCGACGTGCTGTCGAGCCGAAGTCGTGTCATGGATGCGGTCGCCTCTGGTCCACATCGCAAGGCGGCATCCGTCTTCCGCGATCTGCTCTCGCGCTACAATGAGGCTGAGTTCCTGATCAAGGTCGGTGAATACAAGCCGGGCAGCGATCCACTGACTGATCGGGCAATCGATTCAATCGAGGAACTGCGCGCATTCTTGCGCCAGGGACAGGACGAGCCATCTAGCTTTGAGGAGACCGTTTCATGGATGTCGCGTCTGACGGCCTGAATCTCGTGCAAGCGTCGAAATTGCGGCTGGTGAAAGACATGAGAGAGCGAAGCGCGCTTCGTGAATTGTCGAACATGGAAGCCAGGCGCCGAATTGCGGTCGAAGCGCTGCAGCGAGCGTCTGAGAATCTTGAAGGCGCGGAGAATCGTCGCGCCAAGGTCGAAGCTGAACTTTATCAGGAGCTGGCGTCGCTCGAGACGATGTCCGTGACCGAGCTCGATCGTCGCTGTCAACTCGTCCTTGGGCGACTGGCAGCAGAGATCGAATCGGCACGCCAGGCGCGTGAGCAGGCGCGCATCGCGCATGAGCAGGCTCAACGGGCAGTGAATGGGGCGCGGACCATATTGGCCAAGCGTTCGGCGGCGAGCCAGAAATGGGAGGAGATTGAGGGCAATGTCCAGCGCACTACCGCTGTCCGTTCGGAATGTGCAGCCGAAATCGATGCCGGCGACGAGGTTTTGCTCCGATATCAGGGTGGTTCGCGCAGCCAGGCGGTCGGTGGCTCGAACTAATGGCTGGTTCTCTTATGACGTCGCGAGCTGCGCCCGTGGAACCTGTCGGTAAATACCGTGGGTGAACCCGCACTATTTCAGCCAGCGGTAAAGTTGTCGCATCGCGTGGTCTCGTGGATCAACGAGGTCGCCGCCCCGCGCACGGTTCTGCAGAGCCGCCTTGGCGATAAGCCGGTATCGATCCGTATAAACCGGCTTGTTTGGCAGGCCGAGCCATATGCCATGTCGATGCTCGACTGCGTATTTTGCGCCGGAGGCGAGACCGCCGTCTTGTCCTTGCCCCGCGTTCTCGTTGAGGCGCTGATTTCAACGGTCCAGTATGGCCTTACTTTACCTTCCGACCCAACCCGCTCGCTGCTTCTCGAACTTGCTCTGGAAGCTTGGCTCGCTCGATTAGAGATCATGCTCGCGCGGAATTTGCAGCTGATCCGCATCGAAGACGCAACGGCCAAAGACCCCTATTTGGAGCTCGACGTTACTTTCGGACCAGTGGCGGCCAAGGCCCGCCTGTTCTTGTTCGCGCCACTTGACGGTCTGGTTCCGTCTGCGTTTCGTGTGTTAGGCGAGTTGATCGGCCAGTTACCGCGAGATTTAGGCAAGATTTCTTCGGAATTGCCGGTCCTGATTGCGAGAGAGATCGGCTCGCTGCGGGCGCCCGTCAGCCTTCTTCGTCAGGCACAGCCCGGCGACGCACTGCTGCCCGACGTCATTCCATTTGCCCATGGCCAGCTCATCCTCGCTGCGGACAAGTTGTGGGCGCCGGCGCAGGTCGCGGGCGACAGACTTATCCTTCGGGGACCATTCCGCCTCCAGTCCCATCCTTTAAGGTATGCAAATATGACGATTCGCCCCCAAGCGGAGCAAGCAATCCCGCCCTCAGAAGCCGACATCGACAGTGTTGAGATCACGCTTGTGTTCGAATGCGGCCGCTGGCCCATCCCGCTGGGTACGTTGCGAAGCATCAACGAGGGGCACGTGTTCGAGCTTGGCCGGCAGCTGGACGGTCCGGTCGACATTGTCGCCAACGGTCAATTGATCGGCCGCGGCGACATCGTACGTGTCGGTGAAGCGTTGGGCATCCGGTTACGTAGCAGGTTGGCGGTCAATGGTTGAAATTCAACCGAGCATCCTTGCGCTTGTTGCGGCGACCGTCGGCCTTGGCCTGTTGACGTTCGCAGTCGTCACAACGACGGCGTTCATCAAGGTTTCCGTCGTTCTCTTCCTGATCCGCAACGCGCTCGGCACTCAGTCCATACCACCGAACATCGTTCTGTATGGCGCTGCATTGATCCTTACCGTGTTCATAGACGCCCCGGTATTTGAGCAAACATACAACCGCGTGAACGATATGCAACTTCGTTACCAAACCGCCGACGACTGGTTGACCGCCGCCAAGGAGGGCAGCGAGCCGCTGCGCGCCCATCTCAAAAAGTTCACCACTGAGGAGCAGCGCACGTTCTTCCTGTCGTCGACGGAACATATCTGGTCGGAGGAGATGCGCGGCAACGCAACAGCCGATGATTTTGCGATCCTTGTGCCGTCCTTTTTGATCTCGGAGCTTAAGCGTGCGTTTGAAATCGGTTTCCTTCTCTATCTTCCGTTCATCACAATTGACCTGATTGTGACGACAATTCTGATGGCCATGGGCATGTCAATGGTGTCACCAACAATGATATCCGTTCCTTTCAAGCTTTTTCTGTTCGTCACAATCGACGGCTGGTCACGGCTCATGCACGGATTGGTCTTAAGCTACGCATCTCCCGGGAGTTGAGATGGACGAGGCCAGCATCCTCACCCACCTGAGCCGATCACTGGTCCTGTTCATGATCTGGGTTCTACCGCCGCTCCTGGCAGCCCTCGTGGCCGGATTGGGTATCGGCATCGTGCAGGCAGCAACCCAGCTCCAGGATCAAACCTTGCCGCTTACCGTGAAGCTCCTCGTCGTCGTCGCCGTGCTCGTTCTGTTTGCTCCGGTGCTGAGCGCGCCGCTGATCGAGCAAGCGCAGCATATCTTCACTGAGTTCCCCGCGCTCACAGCGAGATATTAGTGCGCGGAACGCAAGGCTGTCTAAGTTTTAGCTATAGCGCGCGTTTGTCGGCCTTCATTGTGAGCCACAAAAGGCGAGTTCGTCAGCTTATCGAAAGCTCGCCTCACTAGCATGAGACGGATAGATATCCGAACTGTCCTGTTCGGCTCCGTGAGCCTGCCGTATTCGGAGAAAGAATGACCCCATTTGGAAGTTCTATCCATTCGATTTAGGTTTTGCTCACGACGTGATGGAATCACCTGCTGAGACCTGGTCCTCGATGCATTGCCTGGCGAGTTGTCGACGCAGTGAACGGGCGAGCCGCTTTGATTGCAAGCGGCCCCACGATTCTGGCGTTCTGGTGAATGAGCCTGCGAATGAAGGCGCGCTCGAGACCGATCTCCATAGACTGCGAAATTGATACAAGCTTCGAGGCCCTCAGATCTCCAAACCGCGCTGCGGCCGGTGAGAGCGGAAGAAGCTTGGCTTGTAGGCCGCGCAGCGGCACGATTCGCCGGTGCTCTCATCGAATGGTCATACCTCTGCGCTTGATGGCTGTGGTCATATGGATGGTTGAAGCCGAAGTCATCTGCCCTGTGGGAGGCCTGTCGCTCTGCAACCGCTGGAACACGAGATCTGCAGAGTTCTTGACGTCTCACATCATGGCGACGCGAGTGCGACGGTTGCATCGCTGAAGGAACGACGAGCTGAGCTCAAATGGATGCCTTGTCACCCGCCGAGACGCAAACTCTGATTCAGACTGCTGTCGAGTTCGTCGTTGCGGCCGGGCTTGGCGCGGCCCGGGCCCTCGGCATTATGCTGGTTCTTCCGGTATTCACACGACCGCACATTAGCGGGATTATCCGCGCAAGCGCGACGGTTGTGATTGGATTGCCTTGCTTGATGCAGATCAGGAACGGCTTGCAGACACTAGATCCGGGCACCCGTTTGATTGCGGTCTCGCTCCTCGGTTTGAAGGAGATATTTATCGGCCTGCTGTTCGGTTTTCTGCTTAGTATACCACTTTGGAGCATCCAGGCCGTTGGTGACATCATTGATACCCAGCGCGGGATCTCGAGCCAGGTGGACGATCCTGCGACACGTAGTCAAGCCGCCCCGATGGGGCTCTTTCTCGGGACTGCCGCGGTTACGATCTTCGTTGTATCAGGAGGTCTGCAGACCATGGTCAGATGCCTCTATGGAAGTTATCTGATCTGGCCCGTGTATCGGCTGCTACCGCCCCTGACCCACCAAGGGGCAATGGAGTTTATCGGGCTTCTCGACCATATCATGCATACGGCCCTCGTGGTCGCCGGGCCCGTGCTGGCTCTGCTGCTTCTGATCGACGTATCCCTCATGCTGCTCGGGCGCTTTGCGCCGCAAATCAAGCTGAACGATCTCTCTCCGACCATCAAGAATGCCGCCTTTGGCATCATTATGGTCAGCTACGCCGTCTTCCTGATCGAATATATGGGAGCAGAGATCATTCAGTTCAACGGCGTGCTGGAGTGGCTCGGGAAGTTCTTGAAATGAACGACACGAGCGAAGAGAAAAACCTTCCACCAAGTCACAAGAAGCTGAGAGACGCGCGTAAGAAAGGGCAGAGCCCGCGCAGCGCCGACTTTGTGACCGCGGCAAGCCTTTGCGCTGGTTTCGGTTGCCTGTGCTTCAGGGCGGGCTCGATCGAAGACGGATGGCGCGAAGCCGTGCGGCTCATCGACAAGCTGCAGGAACAGCCCTTCAACAGTGCGGCTCGGCAGGCGTTGGTCGAATTGATGGACCTTTCTATAACGGCCGCGGCTCCCATCCTAGGTGCGGCGGTGGTTGCGGCGATTCTGGCCGGTGTGTTGGCCGGCGGCGGGCTGACGATTTCAGGTGAGCCGCTTAAACCCAGCTTTGAGAAATTGGACCCCGTCAAAGGGCTGAAGCGGATTTTTTCCCAGCGGTCGGTTGTCGAGCTTGGAAAGTCTATCGTCAAAGTTTTGGTTCTTGGCGCTACGTTCGTTTTCACTGTGCTCGCAAGTTGGAGGGCGCTGGTATACTTGCCCGTTTGCGATTTGAGCTGCTTTGGTCTTGTCTTTAAAGAGCTCAAAGTGCTGATCGCGATTGCTGCTGGCGCTCTTCTGATTGGCGGCTTGGCCGATCTGCTCATTCAGCGTTGGTTGTTCTTGCGCGACATGCGCATGACGCAGAGCGAAGCCAAGCGCGAGTCCAAGGAACAGGATGGTAATCCGCAGATCAAGGGTGAACACCGCAGGCTCCGCCGGGAGTCGGCGAACGAGTCTCCGCTGGGCATCCATCGGGCGACAGTGATACTGACGGGGCGAGCGACATTGATTGGGCTGCGCTACGTTCGGGGCGAGACCGGCGTCCCGGTACTGGTGTGCCGCGGTGAGGGCGAAACGGCTTCACAGTTACTGGCGCAGGCGCGCGCCCAACGTCTGAGCATTGTCGAGGATCATGTCTTGGCCCGCCAGCTGATCCGAAAAGGTGCGATGGGCAAGGCCGTTCCGATGGAGTGTTTCGAGAGGGTTGCAAAGGCAGTCTTTGCCGCCGGCCTAGTCTAGCGTCGCGTAAAACAGCGATGCGCTCAAATCTCTGGTCAACGACCCAACTGTCCCAGAACCTGATCTGCAAGCTGCACGATCCCAAGAAAAGGACCGAGCAAAGATTGGATGCCAGGAGGCTCGTCGGCCGATTCCAAGACTGATATGGACAAGAATGCCACGTCATGCTGCTCGGGTCTTACGAGCCGCTTATTTGGTTTCTGGCGCAACCCTGTTATGCGTTTCATCCTCCAAATTGCTGCCCGCCGATGTGGCCCCTCGTGCGGTGATGGGAAGCACTGCACGATCACCACTGGTCGGCATGACAGCGCCATTTCCTAACAAGTCGCCAGGTTCATTGACCATGACCGCAAGGTTATTCCGGACTGAGCAGCCAAGGGTTGGATTGAACGAATTGTCGTTCACTGTAGGAGCAACGATGGAGAGCGAGGGGCAGACCGGAGGATGGGCTTCGAAAGTGATCGCTTCGATCCTCACCCCGGAACGAGCCGGCAAATCCACACGAGAAGCAGACAGACGGATGTTGTAGGTGGCAACGCCCATGGCGCGAACCTCGTGGGCCACCTGTGCAATGAGTCTGGGTGGGCCGATGACACCCACATGGAGGGCATCCCGCCGGCCGCGACTGGTCGCTGCAATAAAGCTTCGCAGCCGATGCCGTTCGGGGCCACGAAGGCTCTGCAGGAACAGCACGCTACTCTTCTGCTCGACCTGGATCTCTTGGTCAGCCGGCGCGGGCTGGATCGAAGCAGTATTTGCGCAGCCGCCCAATGTTGCTCCAATAACGATCGGATAGCACAGATGTCGCAAAGTCATTTGGCGATCCTCATTCGATAATAAAGCCGGCGCTGCCGGTCAATCCTGGTGCGCTGGCGCGAGGCGCATCGCGCTCTCGCGGCGGCCGGGCCACCGTGTTCGTCAAAATCCGCCCCGCGTCTGAGGGCGGTGAGATGCGGTCGCTCGGCGCACTCATCCGGTTGGGATTCGGTCCCGGCCGCACGATGTAGGGCGTGACAATAATGACCAGCTCGGTTTCACGTTTTTGAAACGATGAGGAGCGAAAAAGCGCGCCCAGGATCGGCACATCGCCAAGCCAGGGAAACTCGCCGATATCAGTGTTGAAGTTGCGTCTGATGAGGCCGCCGATTGCAAAGCTCTGACCGCTGGCGAGCTCGACCACGGTGCTCGCCCGCCGAGTCGAGAGGGCAGGGACCGCCATGCCATTGATTTTGACCTCGCCTTCGCTCGACAGTTCGCTGACTTCGGGCTTCACACGGACATTGATCTGATTATTGTTGAGAACCGTCGGAACGAACTCGAGGCTCACGCCGAACTGACGAAATTGGACCGAAACCTGCCGGTTATCCTGCATCACCGGAATGGGGAATTCGCCGCCGGCGAGGAAGCTTGCGGCTTCGCCGGACATCGCCGTCAGATTCGGCTCAGCCAGGATTGAGGCGAGGTGCTCGCTCGCGAGAGCGTCGAGAACAGCGCTCAGGTTGGTATTGCCGGCGCTAAACCCAATCCCGATCGTGCCGCCGCCGCCCGCCGCGCCGAACCCGCCCCCTTTGCCGGTGACAAGGAAAGCGCCGTTTGGGCTCGAGGCGGTGAAGTTGATATTGAGATCCTTGACCGCGCTGCGGGAGACTTCTGCCACCCGCACGCTGAGATTCACCTGCAACGAGCCGGCGACCTGGATCTTGTTGACAACCAGCGCGCCCGCCCCAAGAAACTGCTCAGTGACCTTCCTGGCGGTCTCGACGACATCGGCATTGGGCGCCGTACCGCTAAGGATCGCGCCGCGCGGGGTATAGCTAACCTGAATCGGATAGTCGCCGACCTCGGCCTTCAGCGCGGCCCGTAGATCCTCGATCGGTTGGGTAACGACAACACGCAGCTCGGCGAGGGCCTCTCCGTTGTCATTCAGGGCGAACAGGCTCGTCCGTCCGGACTTTTTGCCAAACACGAAAATCGTGGTGTTCGACGGCGCCTGATAATCCGCAATCGCCGGGTCGGCAATAAAAATGCTCGCAGCCGGCCCGGTCAGATGAACTGTCTTGCCCTGTGAGGAGGTAAGGTTGAGCGTGCCGGTGGTGCTGCCAGGCGCCGCACGTGGCGGTTCTCCTTTGCCATCCCGCTTTGTCTGAGCTGTGACAGCAAGCGGAAATAGCAGAGCGAGTGCGCACAGGACGTAGCAGAGGCGGGAAAAAGCGGCATAGTGCGAGCCGCTGGCGACCATCGACGGCTCATCAGCGCCGGCGGCATTGTTAATGACGTTCAAGGGAGAGTTGCTTTCAAGTTCGATCGGCTAGGCAGCCGATGCTGCGCCAATGAGTTCAAGGGTGTAACCGACACCGCGCGCGGTCTTGATCCTGAGCGTTGCACCCGCCTGGCTCAAATGCGTGCGTAAGCGATAAATCCCGACTTCCAGCGCATTGGTCGAGACCTCGTCGTCAAATGCATACAAGCTATCTTCGAGCGATGCGCGCGGCACGGTACGGCCGGCGCGGTTGAGCAGATGTTCAAGAATGCACACTTCGCGGCGCGCAATTCTCAGTATTCGACCACCGACCGAGACTTGTCTCGCGATAGGATCGAAATGCAGATTCCCGAATGTCACCACCGGCGCCGTCATTTGCGTTGACCGTCGCAGAATAGCTCGCATGCGAGCAATGAGTTCGTCGATAGACACGGGCTTGGGCAGAAAATCATCCGCGCCTGCATTGAAAATCGCAATCCGCCGACTGAGATCATTGAGACTGCTCATCATCATGGCCGGCATTGACCGTCCCTCGCGCCGCAACTGCTTCAGCCAGTCCAATCCGTCTCCATCGGGCAAAGCCGATTCGAGCAGGACCATGTGGTAGTTCGCGCAATCGAGCGCGGCCGCCGCCTCATCCAGCGTGCGTGTCACGTCGACGGCGAAGCCGCAACTTAAGAGCGCTTCCTTCACGTCGCGGGCAAAGTCCGCATGATCATCAACCAGGAGAATTCGCATTTCATCGCCTCTCGTCCATCCACGCCAAGACCTGAGCGCGTCACGATTGACCATGGGGCTCGATGAAACTGAGAGGCGGTTGCATTGGTGTGAATTGGAACAGCCCCAAACGAGAGGGCGGAACATGTTGACAGGCGATCAATATCTGCGGGTCCATTGTCATCGGATGGACTACAGATCGCTGCGGCCTGCTTACGGCGTCGGCGCCGCTCAACATGTCCCTCATGCCAGCAAGGGATCTGATTTTGTTTAAAAGGCTGAAGGCCGCGGCAGCCCGCTGACGCGTCTGTAGGCCGATCACAGCCGTTCTTGAATGCACTGAGCCGACGCCTGCGGTGCGAAAAGCGCCAAGCCGCGCAATCGAAGCCAAAGCACGGGAGACGATCGGCTTTGTGACCGAACAGATGAGCGAAACCGACATTTGGAAACTTCCCCAATTCGTCTTCGTCCGCGGTCAGTCTTGCTGGGCTGTTGAGCCCGTCGTGTCGTGAAGTCACGACAATGCAAGTCTTTCCGCATTCGAAGACACTTCACGCGAGGCATCTGGCCAGTGGCTTCACAGGCCGAGATGCACGACAGAAACGATCAATGCCGCTCCCGGCTTGAAGAACACCCTCCCTCTCGCCAATTGTTCGCAGGCAAGGGTCTCACCGTCCTGGAGTTCAGTCGCGCCCGGGGTCCCCTCATACGCCGCAGCCCAGCGAAAGCTGCGAACGATGGCCGAATCGAGCCGCACGGTGCTGCCATCGCGCATAGATCCAGGTGGCTACACCAGCACCATTTCGTCTCACGGGGTGCACGGCGCCAGAATGATCGGTTGTCGAATTTGGAGTTGGCGTGTGCCCGGCAAGGGCGAGATAGCGACCGCCGGCGTTCTGCTCGCGCGCCGTATCTTGATTCACTTGCGAGGGCATCGGCGCTGTGTCCTCCGATCTGCACATAGGTGATGTCGGACGCTGGCCCTGGACAGGAGCAGTCCAGCAGCGTGACGGGGCAGAGCGGCGGAGCATTGTGCTTTTGAGACGTTCGCAATTCTTGCTACCTGTCAGGAAGAGTTCACGCGAGCGGGTTCTGTGTCGCGGGGCTGTCGGAAATCCTACAATCTGACGTTAGGTGAGATTCAAGTGCCTTTGACTGCTGGTTGTAGCAGTGCTCTCGAACTCGCAAGCATTCTGAAGCGATGACGACACAGTCCGGACCAGACTATCGACCTGCGCGTAATGCTCGTCCCTCTCGCCAATGTCATGACCATTTCGTCGGTCCAATTAAGGCGCAGCTTGAGCCAAAGCCGATGACAGTGTGTGAAGGCAGTCGTCTTTGCTAGGCCCTAAGGCGTGACGTCACGGTCGTCCGATCGACCCCATACGTGCCAATTTAGCAAGGAGACGGTGGCGAGCCGCGTGATGCTTCTATGTGACGCGCGGGAGCTAACTTCTGGGATGCAGACGCCCAAGCTCCCAAGCCGATTTGACCGGCAAGGGACTGAAAAAAGAATCGATTGCCACACGACATTCTTGAATGCTGCCTCCATAGATCACGATCGACTATGGGGCCTTTAGGCAAGATCGGCAAAATCGATTGTTTTGATGGAACACATCCAAGTAGCGAATAGGCCATTGTGCGACGAGCGGTGGAAGAGCGAATGATGGTGCGAGTGTGTCCTCCAGAGCGTCGGGTACCTCTTGGGGATGTGCGCGCGCCTTCGTCCCTTGCGCAGGTCAAGGGATGGGTTGATCGGAACATTAATCACGAAGCCATTATCGTGAGGCGGCGCCGCTGGGACGAGTTTTCCTTAGGTGGTTGTCTTGGTGAACATCAAGGAACCTTCGAGAATGGCGCGGTCGCCAGTTGTCTAATCATTACTCTCCAGTCCCCCCGCTTGTAGGGATTTGCTTCGCTGGCGGTTCGGTAGGTCTCCAAATTGCCGCCCAGGAACAAGCGCTCGGTCTCACGGGTGGGCGTTCTGCCCAGCGAGCACATCAAATCCACATCCGCATCGATGTTGTCCTGATCCTCCACATTCATTCCAAGGCCAATACTGCTCAGTACGTCGTCGGGCGTCCAGACCGCGGAATTCGGTACGGCGTAGGCGTGCAGCGTGTTCGCATTGTTAGCAATCGCTCTCGCCCAGTGGTCACGCGAAACGGTGAGTTTTGAGGGGTCTTCGACCAACGACACGAATGGAGATGCTGTTGTCTTACCGCGCATATGCCATCCAGCCTGGCGCGCCCGATCCATGGGATATCGTTCCAGAGGATCTCCAATGGAAGAATGATCCCGCGCCGTGTTGCGGACATGTGATATTGCACATGTGCTGGCTTCCGTGCTCGGTTTGCAGTCGCTGTCCTGGTTCTGGAAACGATGCAGCTTGAGATATGACGATGCCGCTACATTGTCGAAAATGCGGTCCCGGTCGAGACGGTCATTCAGCGGTGCGGTTGCTGGCGCCCATCGTGCTGATTGCTGTTCGGCCAGGGCTATCTCGTTCTTGAGCGCTTCAAGCGTGGCGCCCGTTAGCGTTGCGGCAAACTGGGCGCGCGCGCTACAAATGATGCGGCTGGATAGTGATTGGTTTGCGGCACCGCCTCATTCGGCGCACTCGATGATTCGATAGCAGGATCCGATGTTTGGTGAACCGAATGCAGACCATGTAGCTGGTCTTCAAAGTCTGCTTGATCGGCCGCCACCCGCACCGGTGAGCTGGCTTGTACGCTCAGTTCGTCTGCTTGCCGATCTGCCTGGTGCGGCTGCGGCAGCGCATCGTGACCGTCAACCGAGGCATCTGCGGCATTCCGTCGATCGATGTTCATCCGTTTCCCCTCGCAAAGTAGTTGTTGGTGACCATTTCTTTGCAAAGGCAGCTTTCGAGAAGCTGACGGGAGCGAAAATGATGCTGTTTGTTTTAGATGAGGATTGGCGGATATACTGAGGCGCGCGCAGCCGGACTCAAAGCCGCAAGTTGGCGCTGCATTGCGCCATTTAACAGTGTTTCGAGGAGTTAAGCTCAGCTGCCTTGACTGCACGGACTTGTTACCGCGGCGCGAGGTTCGTGCCAGCCTAAGTCCGGACCTGGTCGTTCAGGCGGCAGATACCGGCGCCGTTTGTGGTTTCTAATGGCTCCGATCGATGAATCATTTCGCACGATGACGCTCGCGAGGAGGCGACTTCAGCAAACCTGACCTACGATGTTGTGACGTCCGAATAGCCGTCACAACCACTTGCGTCTGATTGCAACCGATTGTCTTGTTCGAAGTGCGACGACGCTTGATGTCTGTGATCCGGCAAGCGGCTTGCGACAACCGCATCTTGTGACGTTTCGCTTACGCGACCTGTAGTTCCTATGGAGGGAGAAGAGCATATGAACTTAACTGGCAGAGCTCTGTTGATCGTGTTGTCCGTGCTTTCTGGGATAACCGTGAGCACGGTGGCCAGAGCCGATGAGACCTCGCCGAAATACGCCGAGGTGCTCAATGCCCTGCAGACGGGCAAGAGCGTGAAACTCATATTGGATATGAACCGCTGTACTACCGCCGAGGGCGGCAAGTCCGGGCCTGCGACGCAAGCCGGTCTGGTCATCAATGCCTTCAGGGTGACCGCCCAGAACGGCATCAGCTTTGCCAATGCGCACCAAACGGTGGATAGCTCTGGACATGCCGTGACCGAATACATTCGCCACAGCCTCAGCCGCGAAGGCAAGCTTACCGTGCGGGCCTCCAAGCTTGTCGTCGGGACCACCGAACTCGTGAACCAGGGCGAATTCATCTGCGAACTACCTGATGGCGCAAAGTTCATCTGGTAAGCGAACAAGTACGGCACAGGGCTGGGGATGGGCTGGGTAGCTTATTGCTGGTGGACGGCTTCACCAGCCGTGGCACGATAGCTTTGATCGTGACACGACGGCCAGATAGTCTCTGGCCGTCTTCCATCGAGGGACGAGCTGTAAGACCTTGCGTCAGTTCGCCTCAAGGTGCTGACGAGGAGCCGTCGATACTCAACAAGATCGCTCGGCGCAGCTATGCTCATATGATGCGGCGCGATGCTCGCCCAAGCTGCATGTGAGCACGCGCACCGGCTTCGTCGCCTGAAGCGGGGGCTGGCGAGCTGCTGCAAAGGAGATGATCAGCGCGCATTGCTGTTGAGATCACGCTCGAGAGGCCGTCCTGGCGTTGTATTCGGAGCCCGGCCGTCGCTCCGCTGGTTCAGGAGAACGAAACATCCGGCATGCCTCGTGTTCGCTTGCGGAGCTTTATCACGGCGTGCCCGAGGTTAGCCAAATTGTGGCCGATGGAACAGAAGAACGCGGCCTCCGGGTAGGCTTTCGGCCGTGTACAACTGGCCGTAGATCAGGAAACCGGTCATCGGGACATGCTCGTTCGGCAGGAGATTAAGATTTTGAAGCATGTCGATCACGATAGGCGATGCCTCTTGTGGGCCGTGTCTCCAGTCGTCGCCGAACAGCTCTCCGAGTTCAGGCAGCTGCGGGGGTTGCTGATGACCCGCAGCTATTGGCGCAGACGGCAACGAAGGGTTCTGCGCCAGCCCCATATGAGCGCTCTCGCGCAATCCGAATGACGCGGGCGGATCAAATCCTGGTGCAAGAGTGCCGGGGATAGCTGAAGCAGCCGCTGGCCTCATAGGTGGAGCGTCACCTGGCAAAGTGAGGCGAGGGTGATAAATGAGCTGGACGTCATTAGGTCCTTCCGGTCCCAACACGGCCGTGTAGCGTTCACCGCCAATCTCGTAGTTCATGATCCGCTGTTCCGCATCAGGCAAGAAGTCCCACTTACCCAGGGTCGAAAGCAGCATGTCAGGAGCCGCCTGGGTACGATGGGAAAACTCCGTGGGAACTGCGAACGACACGTCAAATGTATCGCCCACAGCGGGAGAGCGAAGGTGGATAAGCTGAATGTCATTCGGTCCTTCCGGGCCTAACACGGCCGTATAGCGTTCGCCGCGAATGTCGTAGCTCTTCACCCGCTGTGCTGCATCCGGCAACAGACCCCAGCGGCCCAGTTTGGAACGCATCATGTCCGGCGCGGGCTGGGTGCCGTGGGAGAAGTCCTCGGGAACTGTCAAAGAAGCATCGAAGCTATCGGTGGCAGTGGGAGGGGCCTGCTCAAGCACGGCCGGGGCCGCACCGGCTTCGCTCGTCATCCGTCGAGAATTTTCAAGTGGCGCGGGATTCTGCGGCTGAGGGCTGGGATGCCAAATTGCGGCATCGAAAAGCTCTTCCCGACCGACACTTGGAATGGGCGGGGGGGAGGCTGACCACATGGACCACCAAAACTCCTGGGCATCAAAACGGTCAGCAGGCACGCAATCGTCCGGTCCCGCAGCATTCAAAGAGTCTTCCTGCACTACACTTTGTACAGGTAAGCGAACTGCTGAACTCATTGGCTGCCCCAGCACCGGTGCATCGAAGGTCATGGCCGGCCGCGGACCTTCCCGGTCAGCGGCATCGAAGAGCTCTTCCTGGGTGAGACGTGGCATCGGCGAGTGCGCGCTTGAACTCGCCGCCGTCCAAAGCGCCGGTGCACCGAAGGTTGTGACTGGCGGCAGGCCCTCGCCATCCGCGGCATCGAAAAGCTCTTCTTGAGCGAAACTTTGGACGGGCGAGAGAGCGGATGAACGCATTCCCTGCCAAAGAACTGGAGCTTCGAAGTTGTGAGCTGGAAGGTTGCCCTCCGCCGCGTCGAAAAGCACATCCTGGGCCACACTTTGTGTCGGAGAATGAGCGGCTAACACCCCCCCTTGCCACTGCGGAGCATCGAAACCGCCAGCCGGCAATGCCCAATCCCGGTCCGCAGCGGCGTACAATGGCTGCTCATCGAAAACCCGTGCCAGCGAACCGGCGGCCGGCTGAATTATTGGATCGCGTGAGTTGTCTCCTTCTTCAAGAGAAGTGATGTGTCCGATGATCTTACGATATTCACGTAGCCTATTCAGGGCGAAGATGACTTTCTTGTCATTCGGAAACAAAGTGTTGGCATGGCCGAGCAGTGCATCATCACTGAGCTTGGCAATGGACAACGGTCGGAGCGCTGCCGCGAGCTTCCGAAGAGAGCTCGAATAATTTCCGATGGTTTTCGCGTCCATTTCTCGACCAAACCCTGCGCCCGCCGCCTCCCTGATCAGGCGGTCATCTTCCTTGGAAGGGCGGTAGTGTGTGGGGGCGGGCCGAGGGGCCGCATTGGGCTCGCGGTATGTTTCGACCATTAGCAATGCTGGGGCGATGATTTTGTCGTTTGGCAGCAGCTTCTTGGCATAACCCAGCAACGTGTCGTTATCGAGGTCAGCCATTGATTTGCCCGACTGCTTCAGCGCTTCGGCCAATTTGCGAAGTCGACGATCATATATACTGACGCTGGTAGGACCCGGCGGTGGCCCGCGCTCGAGGGCGGCGCCGGACGCTGCTTGGATGAGGCGATCGTCTTCCTCAGTGACATCATAGAGGTCCCTATGGGGATATATCGGGCCGACCTGTCGCGCCTCTCCCAGATGCTGCTCAAATTCCGCTTGCGGCTGTTGCGGCTGTTGCACGGTGGCATCGGATGCAGCGAAATTTTTATCGGCTGGGTTGATATTGGTGAGTCGGTCCATGATCCCGTCCGTTGACATCGCTCTCTAGTTCCATCGCTACGAACATTAGCTTTCCAAAACCTGACGTGACAACGAACTAGGTCGGGGCTAGTGCCTTCTTCGAGCGTGCTGCATCCTTCGATCGGCGAATTTGTCCTAGAGGGCATAAGAGCATCGGACAATGCATCCTGCAGTCGTGGTTATCTCCAATATCCGGCCGCCCAGGATTGTCTGCGCGTAAGTCTTGTAACACCATTGAGTATGCCGTCATTCTGTCTGCTCCTTTCAGATGCCGGAGCAGGTAATTGCTAGAGAGGGAGCGCAGCATTCGGTGCGCCGCGGATTGCCTTGCTACTCAGAGGATTGCAAATCCAGCATCGGCCATTTGCCAAAATGCTCTAGACGAAGCTCGTATCTCATCGCCAACAATGCGCCGAGTTCGACAATCCGCTACCGAACGGGGCAGTCTGTCCTGTCGGCTCGCCTTTCTACACGTTGATCGCCGGTTGGCGCCATGGCCGCCACAAGCATTCTCGTTACGTCTCGACACGCGCCAGATGCCGGGCTCGATGGCTCTTGCCAAGTTGCTCTGTTGAAGAGGCGGGGTTCGGCTTGCGCCAAGCATTCGATCCTGGGACCGCATCAGCAATCCGTTTCAGGCGGGTGGGGGGCACAATCGCGGACATTGGGGTGCCCACGGCTAAATGCGTCGTGCCCAGCGGTGCTCGTTTGCAGGCGCAGACCAATCCACTGACCGTATTGCGAGGCAGGTCACGCTTTCGCGTTTCATCGGTGTATCACTGGCGCCGCGGTCCCCGGCTAATATCACTACCGCTTCCGTTCGTGACTATGAAGTCTCGTCACCACCTCCTCGAAGCTGGCACTTCTTGACGTGCACGCAGAGATCCGGACAACTGCTCCGTTCTGCGACCTACATAGTCGCCCGGCAAATGCTGGCCGAGCCCTTTCCAATCAGCCAGGCTTTGTCTTACAACGAGCATCGCGAATTTCGAGTGTTTCATCGCATTATAGATAGTTTCCGAGCGCAAGCTTGCCGGCTGCGTTTATTCGCCAAAGTCGGCAGCTAAGTTGCTGACCAACGTTGTCGCGCCGAATGTCTGATGTGTTCTCCAACGCATCAATGTCGCTCGGTTTTCTAGCCCGTCCTGCAAATTGAAGCCGGTGCGATCGTAGGCATCGGTTGTCATCCGTGAGCCTGATCTCCAGCCTCTTGAACGAAGAGGATAGAGACATCGCGAGAGAAGAGGATGCCAATTGAGGAGAGTAGATTGGAATACTCAACTATTGCGTTTGGCTGCTTTCAACCTCTACACATCCTTTCGTGACGCGCGCTCGCGTCGGCGGCGGAGTGAAGACGTTTCTGATCGCGAAGAGGCGTCCAAAACGCCTTCCAGAGAAAGTGGCGGGGCATCTTGATGAGCTGTGCAGAGCCAATATGAACGCACCCGTTTTGAAACAGCTCAGCGTTGGATTCGAGTTAGACGCACCTGGGCGCCATTGGGCATGCGTCGTGGTCGAAGGTCTTCTGCGTCTCGACCTCTGCGAGAAAGTGCCAAGAGATAGCCAGGGCGTCTTTGGTGATATCCCTCTCACACCAATGAGTGGCTTGTTGTTAGCCCCCTCGACATGGCTGTTCGCGGGCATTCAGGGCGGACCTTCGAGAAAGGGCAGGGTGGTCGCCGAGACCGCTGGCGAAGGTCGGATTGTCACGACGTATCGAGCGGCTAAGAGGCCGCTGCATTCGGGGGTGTGATGTCTTCGGTCAACCCTATGCTCCATATCGGCTTAAATCTTCATGGCGCTGGCGGTCACTCCGCCGCGTGGCGCTGGCCGGGTACGAATCCAAGCGCGTTTTTTGATATCGAGCACTACGTCCGGGCTGCGAAGCTTGCGGAGCACGGCCTGCTGGATGCCGTATTCCTCGCCGATACCCCTGCGATAAATTCCGACATCACGCGCCAGCCGCCGCTTAATGGGCTCGAGCCTACACTGGCTCTCACTGTGATCGCCCGCGAGACGGAGCGGATCGGACTGATCGCCACCGCGTCGACAACCTACAATGAGCCATACAATCTGGCCCGGCGTTTCCAATCGCTCGATGTCATAAGCGGTGGCCGCGTCGCCTGGAACGCAGTCACGACGTCGAGCCCGGCGACGGTAGCGAACTTTGGCGGTCATCAGCTCGGACGCGCAGAGCGCTACAAACGCGCCGAGGACTTCGTTGAAACCGTCCGTGCTCTCTGGCTGAGCTGGAGTGGGGAGATGATCATCGCCGACCAGGCTGCGGGAGTTTACGCAGATCAGAGTCAATTCCGGCTGCTCGACCCTGATACGAATAGTTTTGGTATCCGAGGCCCACTTACACATCCCGCTTCGCCTCAAGGTCATCCAGTCATCGTTCAAGCGGGCGGTTCGGATCCCGGATTACGGCTTGGTGCCCGCAGTGCAGATGTCGTGTTTGCGGCAGCCGGGGACTTGACAACGGCGCTGCAGGAGGCCGAGCGCCTACGTGCTCTCTCTCGTCAATTCGGCCGCCCTGCGGCTCCGCTCATCCTCCCAGGTCTCGTCACCTGCATCGGCGGAACCGAAGCAGAGGCGGCTCGTCGCAAAGAGCAACTTGACGAGTTGCTCGATCTGGAGCGCGCCATCGCCGCTCTTGCACGAAGCATGGGCGTGGCGGTCGAGAAGCTCAGCCTAGAAAGGCCCATCCCCGAAGAAATTTTGCCCGATGCAGATAACGTTCCGTTTTCTGTCGGTCACCATCGCACGATCGAAACTCTGGCGCGTCAAGGCCGGACGGTTCGCGAGATCATCAGCAGCGTTCAAGCTTTTGGCCACCGCTTGCTCGTCGGCGCGCCCGAGCAGATCGCTGATTCGATTGAGGCCTGGTTCCGCGCTGGCGCGGTCGATGGTTTCAACATCATTCCGGACGTGCTGGCCGACGGCACTGCGGCCTTTGTCGATCATGTCGTGCCCCTCCTCCAGAAGCGCGGTCTGTTTCGCACAGAATATCGGGGAGAGACATTGCGCGAGCATTTGGGGATTCCCCTCCACATCGAACCGGCAAGCACGGCGAGTACGTCAGCGGTCTGACGCTGCATTCTCTCGTGCATTGCCCTGGAGCTTGGACATGTCTGTATCGAATTCGCAATCATCGAGGCGTTTCACCCGCCAGTCGAACCATCGCGGAAGAAAAGTGGTGGCTAGCCTGTTCGTGCTCCAAAGCCTGTCACAGTTCGCGCCCAGCGGCCATGCCCAAGAGGCGTCGGCCGGCAACGTCAAGCGAGGAGGCGTTATTCGTTACGGGCATTTTCAAGAGCCGGCGTGCCTGTTCGGAGGATGGGTGCAGCAATGGTATGTGCAACGCCAGTACAGCGATAATCTGGTTGCCCGCAGCGAGAATGGCAAGATTGTGCCATGGCTGGCCGAGTCATGGACAATCTCGGACGACAAAAAGGTATACACATTCGAGATAAAGCCGAATGTGAAGTTCACGGATGGGACTGCTCTCGATGCGCAGGCCATCGCTGACAATATCAACGGATGGCTCAGCAACGACCCCGATCTTCGTAATCCGACTGCCGCTCCTTATCTTAGCGATAGCTTCGAATCGGCAAGGGCAATCGCTCCTCTGAGGCTGCAGGTAACCTTGAAGGTGCCGTTCCAACCCTTGCTGAACGTGTTCGCCCAATCCTCACAAGGCATTCTCTCGCCATCCGCGCTCAAACGTGGACTTGCGGTGAATTGCGAGAACCCTGTCGGCTCAGGTCCGTTCATTGTCGACAAGTGGCGCCATGGGCGGGAAGTCACCTTCCGCCGCAATCCCGACTATAATTCGGCGCCGGCCACCGCGAAACATCAAGGACCGGCTTACGTTGACGGGATCAGCTGGAAGTTTTTGCCGGATCAGACTGTCCGATACGGCTCGCTGATCACGGGAGAGACCGATGCCATATACGATATCCCGGCTATCGCATGGAAGGACGCCAATTCCCGCTTCCCAGTATTGCGGCACCTTACCGGCGGCACCCCTCTGCGCCTGGCGTTGTATACGGCCCGGCCCCCATTTGACGACGTGCTCGTCCGCAAGGCCTTTGCCTATTCTACTGACCGAAAGGCCGCGGTCGACACATCCTTCCTTGGCTCTTTGCCATTTGAAGGCAACGGTGCTCTAAGTCAGAGCTCGCCGGAATACCTGCGTGAGCTCGGGCACTCCTATGCGTACGATATTCGGAAAGCCAATCAGCTGCTTGATCAGGCGGGTTGGACTGAGCGTAATCCCAACGGCGTTCGTGTCAAGAACGGCAATCCGCTCATCGTGCGCATCTCCTATTCGAACGCTTTTCTGAAGCCAGATGGCGAGCAAGCCTTGCAAGCTATCCAGCAGCAGGCAAGGGCGGCCGGTTTTGACGTACGTCTTCAACCCACCAATCCGGCTGATTTCTTCGCCGGAAAAAACCTCGGACCCGACGATTATGAGGTCGTTCTCCTCTATTGGGTTGCCCCCGGCGCTGAGATATTCCGGATCTCGTGGAAGCCCGATCAGAATGGTGAGTCCAATCGCTTCAATCCCTCACGCTACCAGGATCTGACGCTTTGGGACGTCATTCAAAAAGCGGAGCAGGATTTCAATAGCGTTGAACGTACCGCCCTCTATCAGCAGGCGGAACGGAAGATCGTGGATGACGCTGCTGTGATTGGCCTCACGGTGCTGGACGTAACGTTGGCGACCAAGCCGAACCTGAAAGACGTTTGGTTGGACCGCGGGTCAGTTGGCGAACCTGTCTTCTATGACGCTCATTTTGACGACAAGAAATGACGCCGTGAAGACAGTAGCCAATCATCCCATTGTTTGGTTCGCGCGCCGGATATTGTCCGGCGTGGTCGTGGTGTGGGCTGCCGCAACGCTTGCGTTCGTAATTCAGTGTGTGCTGCCTGGCGATCGCGCCCAGATCATCATCAATGTGACGAGTGGCAACGTCGGGCCGGCGTCGTCGGCAGAGCTTGCAGCGATCAATGCGAAATACGGCTTTGATCAACCGCTCGCGCTTCAATACGGCAAGTACATATTGCGAATCCTGCATGGAGACCTCGGCGAATCGTACCAGCAGCATCGGCCCGTCGCAGGGATCATCGCGGAACAGATTGGTCCCACGATTATTCTGGCGATCGCCGCGCTGCTGATCGCATGGATCATCGCAATCCTGACAACCTTGTTCATCGCCGGCAGAGACAACATATGGTCGAAGCTGCTCAATGACACGCAAGTCTTTTTGGCAACCGTGCCGCCTTACTGGCTAGCCACAATTCTGCTGGTTGTCTTTGCGGTAAAGCTGCGCATTTTTTCGGTCATCGGTGGAAATTCGCCGATCGGGCTCGTTCTGCCGACACTTGCGTTGGCTCTTGAACTGTCGGGCTTTTTCGGACAAGTCGTTCAGAACGAGTTCACGCGCGTGCTTGAGCAGCCGTTCGTTACGTCCGCGCGCGCCCGCGGTATGAGCGATTTCGGCGTCAGGCTTCGCCATGTCCTCCGCCACGCCGCATTGCCCGGCATTACTTTATCAGGTTGGGCGCTCGGCAAACTTCTTTCGGGCGCGATTTTGATCGAGGTGGTTTTCGCCCGTCAAGGCCTAGGTGGAGTCCTTGTCGCTGCAACGTCCTCGCGAGACGTTCCGATTGTCTCGGGAGCTGTTTTGATCTCTGCGGGCCTATTCGTTGTTGCCAGTGTGATTGTCGATCTGACTTACCGGGTGGTCGATCCGAGGATCAAGTTGACATGAGCATGTTCGCCGAAGTCACCGTGTCTCGGCCGCTCAAAGAAGTCCTGGCAATCCTCCGCCATGTTCCCTTCCGAGTTGCCGTCTGTCTCATCATCATTGGCCTCTTTGCCCTCGCGGCTATGGCGCCAAAGGTGCTGCAGACGCACGATCCGCTCGCTATTGATTTGAGATCGTCATTGCAGTCTCCGTCGATCGAGCATTGGTTGGGAACTGATCAATTGGGTCGAGATCTTTACTCTCGAGTAGTCGAGGGAGCAGGCCAATCCCTGGCCATCGGACTTGGCGCGACGGCGCTGAGCATGTCCATTGCGATCGTTTTCGGCGCCGCCGCCGCACTTTCTGGTGGCGTATTCGACAGCATCCTCAGCCGGATTGTCGACGTGCTCTTCGCAATTCCCACGCTCTTGCTCGCCCTTGTATTCGTGACCGTTTTTGGGCCGTCGGTATTGACTGAAGTCATAGCTGTCGGAATCGGCACAGCGCCAGGCTATGCGCGCATGATCAGGGGCCAGATGCTTTCCATCAAAGGGACAGGATATGTGGAGGCCGCCAAGGTGCTGGGCCATCCATTTCCCCGTATCGTCTGGAGGCATATTCTTCCCAACGCCATGAACCCGCTGACAGCAATGATGACGATCGGCGTGGGTCAGGCGATTATCTGGGCCTCCGGTCTTGCCTTTCTAGGTCTTGGCGTCGCTCCCCCGGCCCCTGAATGGGGCGCGCTGCTCAATGCCGGGCGCAATTATGTGATCTACGCCTGGTGGCTGGAGATCATACCCGGTCTGGCAGTGTCGGCGTTTGCCCTCAGCGTCACCATCGTCGGGCGCCATCTACAGGACCGTCTGGAAGGAAAAAGGTGAATGTTGCAGGTTCGTCCCAAGCCTGTCTCGCAGCAGGCAGACCTCCTCACGGTCGATTCGCTGCGTGTTTCGTTCGGGCGCGACATCGCCGAGAAAGCGGTTGTGCGCAGCATGTCCTTCTCCCTCCGACCGGGACGGTGCCTTGCGATCGTCGGTGAATCCGGCTCAGGCAAGAGCGTGACTGCGCGGGCTCTCATAGGCCTCGCTGGTCGCCACGCCGATGTCCATGCACGCCAGCTGAGCTTCGACGGGACGGACCTGATCGGCCTTAACGATCGTGCCTGGCGGCGCATCCGCGGCAACGAGATTGGCTTTGTATTACAGGATGCACTCGTCTCGCTTGACCCGCTTCGCCGGATCGGCAAAGAGATTGGTGAAGGCTTGCTCCTCCATGGTGCGGTGTCATCACGCGAGGAGCTCGCACAGCGCGTCATTGCTCTCCTTAAGCTCGTCGGCGTCCCTGAGCCCGAGATCAAGGCCGAGCAGCTGCCGCATCAATTATCCGGCGGCCAGCGTCAACGGGCTCTCATCGCTGCAGCACTTGCGCTCGATCCACGCATCCTTATTGCCGACGAGCCGACGACCGCTCTCGACGTGACGGCGCAAGCTCATGTGCTGGCACTGCTCGAGGAGACCAAAACGAGGGGCAAGGCTCTGATCCTGATCAGTCACGATCTGGCAGTGGTCTCCCGCGTGGCGGATGAAATCCTCGTCATGCGAGGAGGCGAGGTCGTCGAACGCGGCACCGCCGCCCAGATATTCAAAGATCCGCGACACCCCTATACTCGTCAGCTGCTGGACGCCGTGCCATCAGGCCGGCCGCGCGGCTCGTGCCTCTCACCATCGACTATTGTGCGTTCGCCTCACCGGCAAACGCAGCCACCCGTGCAATCGCTGCCGAAATCTCGTCCCATCCTGCTCGAAGCGACAAGTCTGGTGAAGCGCTTCAAGGGCCCGGATGGCACTTTACGGGCGGCTGTGGACGGCGTCTCCTTCGAACTGCGATCCGGCGAGACTTTGGGCATCGTGGGTGAGTCCGGATCAGGAAAGTCAACGATGGCGCGCATGGTCCTGGCGCTCGACGAGCCTGACGAGGGAGCGGTTCAGTTTGCAGGCCGGCCTTGGACCACGCTCGCCGAACGCGAACGCCGAGCTCGGCGGCGGTCGATATCGATCATTTACCAGGATCCTCTTGGCTCGTTTGATCCACGTTGGACGGTCGGACGCATCATATCCGACAGCCTTTCGAGCGAGGTTGAGACACGGCGCAAGCGGCAGGAGCGCGTTATCGAGCTGCTCGATATGGTCGGACTATCCCAGGCCTTGCTGGACCGACGACCGCTCGAGCTCTCGGGCGGTCAGCGCCAGCGCGTTGCTATCGCCCGCGCGATCGCACCAGATCCTGCCGTAATCGTCTGCGATGAACCGGTTTCGGCGCTCGACGTCTCGATCCAGGCCCAAGTCTTGGACCTGCTCAGCTATCTGAAGGACCACCTCGGCGTAAGTTATCTCTTCATCTCGCATGATCTCAGTGTTGTTCGTCATATCAGCGATCGCGTCATAGTTATGCGCCGGGGGAGAATCGTCGATAGTGGCGCCACTGAAGAGATATTTCGTAATCCACAGTCTGAATATACCAAGAGCCTTATCGCCGCCATGCCGCGTCTTGTGCGCGACGAACAGATAGGTCATTCAGCTACGATCCTCGAAGAAGGCATCGCATGAATGCCTTCGAATTCGACTTCCTTCATCATAAAATTGTCTATCTCCGATCGCCGGGGTATTCGCCTTTGCGCGCCGATTTGGTCACGATTGCGCGCTCGTTCATGGCTCGACCAGGACAGTCTGTGGCACCGGTTCCCACTAGGTGCACCGGTCGGCGCGCGGAGCAGGGCTAGCGGAGTTTGAACACTCGCCAACCGTGAGGTCGGCGATCCGCACGTGTCCAATTGCAAGTCATCGATTGCGTGCCCGCAAGGACTGGCTCTTGCTCTCCTGCAAACGAGCTCGGAATTTTCGCTTTCACGATAGCCTTGCGATCATGGTGCAGTCCCCGACAACGAGACCCTGTTTGTCAGGTTCAAAACATTCGGCGTCAATTTCGATTTCGTGAAGCATATTCAGCTCCTTACTTGCGACTGATGCGCGGCTGGCACGGTCGTTGCTATCGAAAATGAGGCAACGCCGCGTAAGGGCTGAGTGCAGCCCTGGATGAACGATCACTTTTCCGCCCGCAAGCCGTGGGTCCATTCTGAGAAAGAAGCAAGACCTTGAATATTTCGCATTCGGTTTGATGGAGAGTGATGTGGATTTGCCTATAAGAGCTGGCGAGACAAACCGCAATTTTTGGACATATCGGCACTGTCAAACGACCGTTGCGTTGTCAGCGTTGCCGGGCGCGGTGAACAATCGTAGCGAGCGGCAGTGGGGGGCACATGACGAGAATTCGGCTGACGTGCTGAAGCGTGCCGGCTGCGGAGGTCACCGACACATTAGGCGCCTCATCGACGCATCGTGTCGCCATTTCGCCGACGAGTTCGCCACAAGTCGCATAGCGTACCTCCAAGGCCGAGCAAAAAGAGGTCAATAAGAAGCCCCCCGTAATCCGCGCAATACGGAATCGTCGTCATGTCGCAAACGATCGGCGCTGATAGCCAGTGCACCGCGAATGAAGGGGCAGAGTACTGGTCAGATCCGAAAAACAACCTTTCATCAGATGGCGACTTTGTTCGGTACTGGAGCCGAGCTGCCGATCGGCTGCGCGCGGTGGCCGCTGTCGGGAGGCGAACCGAGGAGGCGATCAGAAGGACTGGGATTGGCTTGCAGCTATCCTCCGAAAACTTTAACGGTCATGACCTGTCAGATTTCCCGTTGCGACGCTGTACCCTCAATCGTGCGCAGCTCTACGGAGCAAAGTTGGATCGGGCAGACCTTTCTGGGGCGAATCTTATCTGTCCGGGCCTAGAGAGGGCAAGTTTCCTCGGGGCCAAACTCGATTTTGCGTATATGCATGCGATTGCAGCGCAGGTCTGCAACTTCGATGATGCCAGTCTGCGCAACGTAATTGATGCAACCGGCAGTCTGTTTCACGGTTGCAGCATGAAAAGGACACGCTTTGACAACGCGATGCTCAGCGGACTTCTCGTTTACCAGTGCGACGCGAGTGATGCTGTATTTGATGGTGCGGAATTACAGGGTTCGACCATCAATGAATGCTTCCTTCCTTCTGCTTCCTTCCGCTTTGCCAAGCTGAGCCAAGTCACGATCACGAAGACGCATCTGGCGGATTGCTCGTTCTTCCAGTCAAAGGGCGACTGTTTATCGATCGTGCGTCCCACCTCGGTCGACGGTCTTGTCCTGGAGGGCGCTCATCTTCCCTATCTGAGACTATCAAAGGTGAGCGGCCGCATTGCGGCGAGAGCCCTGAGCGCTCCATTCGCTGATCTTCACCTGTCAAATCTTTCAAGTGCGGAGCTTGAGCAGGCAGACTTGACCGAGGCGCGGCTTCTGTCCGTAAGCTTGTCCGACGCGAACCTCGTCGGTGCTGTGTTGAACGGTGCCTCTATTCATTCCTGTCAGCTCGATGGAGCGGACCTGTCTCGGGCATCAGGCGAAAGCATTGCGATAATAGAGAGCACAATGCGAGCCGCCAAATTGACGGGCTTTCGCGGCCGCTGTGCCTTTGTGCGCGACTGCGATCTTGAACATGCAGACTTGTCCCAGGCTTACCTCTACAGGTCGATGATCACCGGTGATCCCCCGCAATCAATGGCATTGGATCACGCAAATCTCGAAGGATCCAATCTCGTTCAGGCATATCTCGCCGCGGGAATGACCAACAGCAACCTGGAGGCAACGCGCGTCGCATACGTTCGCATGAACCAATCGTCCTTGCGCGACGCGAACCTGAGTGGGATATCGCCGTTCCAGGCCAGCTTCGTAAAGGTCGACTTTTCGGACGCTAAGATAACCACATTCGAGCCACCGTTTTTTGCCGACCGATGTCCGGGACTGCAGGCCGCTTTGAAGGGTGATCAGCCGCCCGAGCCATCAAGCTATCTGGCTGAATTCTCATCGTTGATCAGACGTGGTCGAGAAGGGTCAACCTGACTGCTTTGGAAACCACAAAATAGAAGGGACTACAGTGTCCGTGAGCTTAGAACAGGTTGATGCGGCGGTCCGAGCTGTGAGCGGGTGTTAAAGTTCTTTGGGCTCGTTGGCGTGCGCGGCCAATACGACACGCAGGGCGGACCTTCTGCGATCCGACCGATCAGAGCACTCTTTTGGCGGTCAAAGAAACTGGAGTAAGAAAATGCATCTGGCGTGTCTTTCTGCAGGCAAAGCGTTCATCCGGGAGGTGGCGAGAACAGGTCAGACTATTGGGACGGTACACACTCTGGGCGCCCTGCATCTTGGGCATGCAGAACTGATCAGAAGAGCAGCAATCGAGAATGACGTCGCGATTGTCACAGTCTATCCGAACAAGACCCAGCTTAGACCAGGTGGGAGCTACGATTTCAATTTGGACGATGATATTGGACTTGCCCTACGTGCGGGAGCAACTGCCGTGATTTCCTCGAACGACACCGAAATGTTCCCGCCCGGCTATCGAACGTTTGTATCGCAAGGCGACTATCATTTGCGTTTAGATGGGCCTGAGGCGTACTTGAAGGAAGCCGTTACCGGGGCAGTCCGCTGGATCTGTTATGCGCGACCAACTCGCAGCTACTTCGGCCTGAAAGATATCGGTCAGGCGATCCTGGTGAAGCGCGCCGTCGCAGACCTCCTTCTCGATTGCGAGATAAGGTTTGTGCCGACCGTGAGATACAAGAACGGAGTGCCCATTTCGTCGCGCTTGAGGCGATTTAGCCGCTCCGAGCTTGATGAGCTGTCGTGTCTCTTCACGGCACTCAACCATTCGAGGAAAGAGATCGCCCACGGCGCGTCGAGCGTCAAGGATCTGGTAGCGTCGGCTACATCTCAAATAGCGTTCCGACAGTTTAAACTCGATTTTGTTCGGATAGTTGGCGCTGATAGCTTCGAAGACCTGGAGCAGGTCAAGCTGCCTTTCATAATTGTTGGAGCGGCAATGGCTCATGGTCTCAGAGTCTTCGATAGTATCTACGTTCCAGATCAGGATACACTCCTGAATGGTCCTCCGGATGTCTGGATCGATCTGCCTGAACAGTCCTAGCCAGACGATTATGCAAAGTCGTGATTTCGACAAAAGTAGCCGCCCCCGGCCGTGCCTGGACGCAGGGGCTATCCTATGACTGTGCATTCGGCTTGACGTTGCTTCCAGCGAACAGCCATCGTCCAACCAGCGGCGATAGCTCGCACCGATCCACTGAGTAGATCGACTTGGAAAGTCAATGCGATCCTTACTGCTCGATGTGGTAGGGGCGGGCTAGCTGGACCTTGAGATAGTCTGTTCGAGCGGCTCGTCGCAGCCAGACGCCACGGGAGCTCGAAACGGTGAATCGCGGCCTTGGATCCGTAAGCTCTCGAGAACAAAGTCTGCGGAGACGATCATGAAAAGGCGATTGGAAGATCATAGAGCGGACGACGGGTGTATTATCCCGCTGAGCAATCTGGATGTAAGCGACGCCAAGCGCTTTCAAGACGACAGCATCTGGGGTTGCTTCGAGCGGTTGCGAAGGGAAGATCCCGTTCATTACTGTCAAGACAGCCCTCATGGTCCATATTGGTCCCTGACGAAATACCGGGATATCGTATCGGTAGATACGAATCACAACGTATTCTCGTCGGAGCAGGGTATCGCGATCGTCGACGTGCCTGACGAGCACTGGACCCCGAGTTTCATCAAGATGGGGCCTCCGAAACACGCCGAGCAGCGCAATACCGTAAGTCCGATCGTTGCACCGGAAAGCCTGACGAAGCTCGAAAGCCTCATCCGCTCTCGGGTTAGGACAATTCTGGACGGCTTGCCGCGCAATGATCCGTTCAATTGGGTGGATATGGTCTCCATCGAGTTGACAACGCAGATGCTCGCCACGCTGTTCGACTTTCCATTCGAGGATCGGCGACTCCTGACCTATTGGTCAGACGTAGCTGTTACAACTCCAAAAGCAGGCCACGCGATCGACAGCTGGGACAAGCGAAGCACAATTTTGTCCGAGTGCCTGGACTATTTCACCCGACTTTGGAACGAGCGCATCAATGCCGAGCCGCGCCTCGACCTGATTTCCTTGATGGCGCACTCGCCCGCCACACGCCATATGAAGCCGAGTGAGTTTCTCGGAAATCTGATTCTGCTGATCGTTGGGGGGAATGACACCACGCGCAACTCGATTACCGGCGGCGTCTTGTTCATGAGTCAGTACCCCTCCGAACTGCGAAAACTAACCGACAATCCCAAGCTGGTCTCGAGCGCCGTGTCCGAGATTATTCGATACCAGACACCGATCGCTCATATGCGCCGCACCGCCGCGACCGATAGCATCGTAGGCGGGAAACAGATCAGGAAGGGCGACAAGGTCGTCATGTGGTACATCTCCGGCAATCGGGACGAAGAGATCTTTGAGAACGCCAACAGTTTCGTCATCGACCGCAAGAATGTGCGGCAGCATCTCTCGTTCGGATTCGGCATCCATCGTTGTCTTGGTCGACATCTTGCGGAGCTGCAGTTGAGAATCCTCTGGGAAGAGATTTTGGATGCGGGACTGAAGGTCAAGGTTGTCGGCGAACCTGAGCGAATTGCGTCCAACTTCGTGCACGGCTATTCCGCTCTCCCCGTGCAGATTGCAGCCTAGGGCCTGATCGCTCCGGTCTGGCAGCCGGCACGCGGTCGGGATGGGCTCGTCCTGAACCATCTTCGCTTCTGCAAGCAGCGAAGATGGTTTGATCGACGCGAAACAATTGCTGAATGTCGGGATCTCGTCATCAACCGGAAGACGTTTGAAGTGCCCCATGAGGAGCGATAGCGTGCGGACCGCTTGCAAGCGCCTGACAGGCCGAAAAGGCAACCGCCACGGTAACTCCGATGCCCCGTCTCCGTGCTGCCTTGGATAGCCGGAGCCGTAGAGGCCGATGAACTTGATATTGAAGAGTGTAGCGGTGGCAGCGATTTTCCTTGGAGAAGCGCTTTCGATATTCGCCGAGTTGATTGCCTCAAGGCAATTCGGGTAGGCCGGCGATGGTCTGGCAATGCTGTTGCCGATGTTTCTCCTGGTATCCTTCGGTGGCATCCTCCTCGTTTGCGGATACGCACTGGGCTACATGCATCTGAAGAATATCTGGATCGTTGTCGCGATATCGGTGGGAGCTATTCTGGTAGTGGAGCCGATTCTGACGCTTCTGCTATTTCGAGACGTGCCGACGGCGGGTTCGCTGATTGGGCTGATGCTCGGTGCGCTTGGTACGCTCGCTGCCATATTTCTATGAGGGTGATCTGACCGGGGCTTGATGGCGCCGGCTCGGCGAGAGTTGTTTGAAAAGGACTTGCGCAACGTCGAGTCTGCTCGAGTCGGACGGGGAAATGTTGTTACGGATCGGCCTTCAGCGTCTCGTCACACTCGGTCTATGGCCGTTGGCTTGGTAAGCTCTTCGCTCGAAGTCGTCTTACCGATAGCGGGACGCGTGCGGCGGCCGTAGGTCTGCCGATCGATGTACGCTGGCCATTTCTGCCTGACCACAATTCGCGGTTCAGGGCGCGAGCGTTCTCCTGGCTGCTTTCCAGCGTTTGGGATGGCTTGGCCCAGTTCGCGTGGACAGAGCCACAGGCATAGGGGCAGGACTCTTCCGGATCGCCTCGCGGCCGTACTGTCGCATCCACAACAGATCTGGACCAGGGCACGTCAGGCCGCGGACACGTCTCAGCTGATTATCCCGCAACTGACGCAGTTATCCCGCATCGCTATCTCAGCAACACAGGAGCTGCGATGGAAGTGGAACCCAAGGCAACATCGGCTTTCTTGTGCATCCGGAAAAACGCTCTTGGTCAGCTACTGGTCAGCCAAGCGGTCTATCCAGACAGGCTGCGCATTCTCGACTTTATCGGAGATAAAATATGACGGGCATTGGCCGAGCTGGCACATCGCAGGTTGGGGCTGCAGGAGCCGACAGTACCGGGCAATTGAGCAGTTCGAGCCTGGAGCCCGGCCCCGCCCCCGGGGAACGCAGTCGATCTTTCGACGCCGTCGTGGAGAGGATGCGCGCCGGGCCTCAGGATAGAACCGCGGCGCTCGCGAACCCGCCACCAACTTCGAATGTGGCGGCGCCGCCAACGCGGAATGAGATCAAGGCGGCAGAGCGAAAAATGGGCAGCCTGCTTGAGGAGCTTAATACTTGTCGTCGCGCGGCCAGGTACTACCGGGACTTGCCCGAGGCGCAAGAGCTGATCGATCAAGTCGTCAAGGCGGGATCAGCAGTTCTGGACTACTACGCGAGCCTGCCCCCAGATTTGGCGCGTCGCATTCTGCCCGATGATCGGGCTCGCCGAGTCCGCGACGACACGCTGGGCGCAGCGGACGAATGTAACGCCGTGGCCACTCGGATTATCTACGACTTGGAGGAGAGCAGGAAGAGAGCGGCAACGGTGCTCGACGGGATGCGCCAATCCAACGCTCCGCCCGAGCAGCTGAGCCGTGCGCTTTCCAGCGTGGCGAAGCGCTATTCGGACTGCATGGAGTGGTGGGGAAAGAAGGCATTGCGATCGGAGCGGATGCAGTCGGTCTGCGCGGCTACAGCCAATCTACCGAGCGCCACGCCCGAGATGCGGAAGGCCGAAGAGGCCGCACTACGACTGCACACCGGCTGGGCACTGTACACGAAGTGCATGTATCTGCAATCGCGGATCGCTCTCGCGCAGCTCTTGATTGAGTCGCAAGCGAGCACGTTCGAACCAGCCGTCAGCGACGCCCTCATGGGTGAGAACGGGCGGGTGCGTCTGCTGGGGACCTTCATCGAGGATGTTTTTCCGGCATTCCTATCGGCTAGGGCCGCTGTTCTAGACAACGAAGGACGGCCACTCGACGCGGAGCACCGCGCCGTTCTGGAAGGAGTTATGGAACGGCTTTCGGAATTCGCGTCAGGGGTGAGCTCCATGGTTGCCACGCTGAGGGAGGTCGGAACGGGAGCTGACCTTCCGTTGCAGTTGCTGGACGAGAGCGTGGAAGGTGCGTGGCTTACGGCGAACGAAGTCATGCGGCTGCTGGCAGTGCAGCCAAAGACGCCAGCCACGATTGAACCGCCGGCTTGGGCTGCGCTGCCGGAAAATACCGCCGTCGTGGGCGAAGTCAGTCGAGCGCGCAGAAAGGGCAAAGGAAGGCGCGCAGCGGCCGCAGGCGAGGGGAGTTCGACGGCCCGCCCGCCCGACCCGCAACTCGCCAGGCCCGATGCCGCCACGGCCCCGACAGGCAAGGTTATCGTGCTCTCGGATCTCGGTACCAAGAAACTCGCGACCGCGGAGGAGGCACGCGCGAGCGCGTCAACCTCTGCCACCGAGCAACTCCAGATGTGGCAGGCTCCGCCCTCCAGGAAAGCACTGGCGGGATTACTCGAGCGACTGGACGAGCTGCTGCAGTTCGATCTGCCGGCTCAGCAAAGCGCCGTCTCGCAAGCGCGCCAGATGAAGCCCGAGGACGCCGAACACGTCTTGGATCGCGTCATTGAACGCTTGCAGACGCAGGCCTCCGAGATTGAGGCCTGTGTAGCCGCGCTGGAGGAGCCTCGCCGACGTGGCCTGCTCACGGCTGCGCAAGTGCCCGAAGTGCACGAAAAAATAGTCCGGCTCAAGGCGATGTGGTCCGAGGTGCAGGGACAGGCAAACTCATTGAACGCGCGAAAGGCAGCAATCACGAGCGATTGCATGAAGACCTATGCGTTTCCATCGCAAAAGTACCTTGAACAGTTGCGGGCGGCGGGGGAACTGGCCTCAGTGGATCCACCGCGCGCCTTGAAGGGAGAGCCAGGGACGCTGTTCGAGATCAAGCTGCAGCCCAAGGCGCTGCGCAGTGGTGCAACGCCAAGGCCGATGTGGGTGCACATCCATACCAAGCGGCCGGTACATGCCTGGCAATTGGCAACGCTGGGCGATCGCGAATTCGCCGCTTGCCACGTGAAGTCCGACGAACAGCGCGGCTACAATCAGCACTGGCAGAGCGCTCGAGCCGCCGAGGGGCACGAGAACGTCGTGATCCACCGCGGCAAGCTCACCCCTGGGTTCTGTAGGTCCTTGTTGAGCACCGCCGCTGACGGCCATCCGTGGCACCCCCTTCCCGATCCGGAGCACGTGTCGGCGCAGATGGCTCGACTGGGGATCTCGTGAGCTGGTTGTCTTGCGGCAGTGTGCCGTTTGGTGGCAGCTTTCATGCCTCCGGATCGGCTCGGCGGATTGCCTGAGCAGCACCGAGCCCCATCGGGCTCCATCTCGCAAAAGGATGGAGCCTGGGGAAGAGAACACGCGCCACGGGATGCTTGTCAGCCGGCGATCCGGACAATTGTCGATCGCCGGACAAGCAAGCTGCCATTACGAGGCGTGGCGAAGATCGGCGCTCGGGCGAGAAGCTAGGCCACCCAGTGTGGCAGGCGGAGAAACATGTGCCTGATGCTGGCGGCGATGCGCTCCGATGTAACAGTGCTTTCGCCTGTCTGCCCGCCGCGAACTGGCGCGCAAACCCTCGGCGGAGCTTGAACGGCCTGCGGATGGTCCGGATGCACGGGAGCTGAGTATCCCGGGCCGCTTTGACGAATCGAATCGGGCGGTGCACAACAACGCTGCCTGTTTGCTACTCTTGCATAAGGCTACGACGGCCCCAGCATCCCGCCTCCATGACCCCCGGAGGATGCTGGGGCTTGTCGTTCTTCGTTGAGCGCCTCAAGCCGAGTGACGTCGGAGCTGCTTCTCTTCAAATGACAACGGCGCCGAGCGCCGCCGAGAAAATTCCGTACATGGGCCTATGGTCAGTCATGTCCCTGCTTTTTTCAGTCGCCATTACGACCGACCAACGGAGCCATCGCGGGAAGAGTAGGCGATGCCTCCGCAGCCCGATCAGCTTGGCGGGCGCTGTCTATTGAGTCATGGCGCGAGCTCACGACAGCAATCCATATCATGGGTCTGAGCGATCTTTACAGCTCGATGCCGTGCGCCCCAAGCACCCGGTGCATTACCTCGCTTTTGATCTCCCGGGCGATCTCGTTGACGATTTGAGGTCCGAGCGTCCGCTCGGCATCGGCATCGCCCGTTAGGCCCGCTTCGGCGAGCTCTTGGTTCAGCCGAGTTTGAAACTCGTCGCCCATTGCATCGACGAGACGCTCCTCCATTGCTGCATGCTCTGCGGGGGCAATGCGCCTCAGCACCGTTTCCCAAGGTTGCCAACGCGTTGCTAGATAGTCCGCAAAGCCTGTACCTTCCTGCTCCCGCACCGTTGCGATCGCCCTCGCAACCTCGTCGCCGGTGACGTGAGAGACAGTCAAAAAGCGCATGTCGGGGGCGACGTGTCGCAGCTCCAGTGGGTCGCGTAACTGGGTCTGGTAGTCGAGATAGACCACGATCTCGTCGACCGGTACGGAGAGACGAAGGGCATCGACCGTCTGGCGTGCTATTCCGTCGAGCGCCAAACGGAATATGACGCGTCCGTGCTGGAGCAACTCGGCGAGCCGATCGTCGTAGAGGCCGTCCTCGATGTCAGCGTTCAGGCGTGCGGTCTGTATCCCCGTTCCATGTCAAAGTGATACCATCCTCACAGCTTGCGCACGCATGGAAGCCAGCTGGAAAAACAGCTCGCGCAGCCAAGGCCTCGCCGCGGCCTGCCGCAGATCCTCGACCACGGCCTGCCGGAACTCGTCATTGCGGTAGTTCACCGTGCCGGCAAGCCGGTTGAGCAAACGAGCGTAGTCCTGCACACCAGGCTCGTTGGCGAAGCGTTGCCATGTTGCCTCCGCGGCTGGGTCCTGCTCTGCGACAACTTCGTGCAGTGGCCGGGGCCTAGGTTCCATGGGCTCTTCGCTCAACGCGAAAAGGATTTGCGGGCCGGCATAGTCCTCGGCAATCCTCGCTGTCACTAAATTAGTCTGCACCCGTTCTTGCAGCGGATTGTCCGTCAAATCGACGGCCGCGTTGCTGCCCAGCTGCAGCAGGCTCTCCGGTACGTCCGTCAGCCGATTGTTGCTGACATCAAGTGCTTCGAGGTCAGCCGGGAGTTCGGGCATCCGGACCAGTCGATTGTCGCTGGCCGATAGCAATTCGATCCCGGACGGGAGTGGCTCAGGCAGTTCGGTCAGCTGATTGTGCTCGACATCCGGGCTTTGGATACTGGCTGGAAGATCGGGTAGGCTGGTCAGCTGGTTGCTTGGGGCGGCGAGATCCCGAAGCGTTGCCGAAAATGGCGGGCAGACTGGCCAGTTGGTTGCCACCGACGTCCAGGTTCTGGGGCCCGGCTGGAAGGTCAGGCAAGCTGGTCAGCTGGTTGCTTGCAGCGTCGAGCTCCTCAAGCGTTGCTGGAAGGCCGGCAGACTGGTCAGTGAGTTGTCGCCGATGATCAGGGACCGGAGCCTGGATGGCAGGTCTGCGGGCAGGCTGGTCAGTCGATTTCGAGCTGCGTTGAGTACCCGGAGCCGGGCAGGAAAGTCGGGCAAGCTTGTCAACTGATTGTCCCGCACGCCAAAGGCCTGAAGCTCGGGCGGGAGTGCGGCGGGCAATGCGCTCAGGGACAGGGAGGACAGATCCAGCGCGTCGTTACCATTCTCCAGCCAAGCTCTCGTTTGATTGACGGCGGTTTGGCGCCAGGAATGCAGTCCCGCTCGACTGCCAGCATCCCGCCGCGATCGGGCCCGTCGAAGCCTTGCCGTGTGGCCTGCAGCGCAGCCGAATAAAAGAATGGGTACGCGATCTTCGCAGTCGTCTTATCGGTCATGAACAATCGCGCGTCCAAATGTGACGCAGGTGCCTTCGGGCAGCACATGTTCGGTCTCCAACGATGCGACCGACTGTGTCCTGGCCGGGACGATGCAAGTCAGGCTCAACAACACGCTGTGCTCGGGGTGCTCCGAGAAATGCATCGACCACTTCGAGGCCCGTCGAGAGCTCGACCATAACGGCCTTTGCAGGTTCCGAGCGGCTTAAGATAAAGCCTTATGGTGATGTCCGAACTTATCCATTCCGTAGATAGACCCAATCAAGAAAATCAATTTTACCACTTGCAGCTTCGTCATATAGACGTCGAGGACGGCTGGGGCCAACCTAGGGAAGCGATTTCTCGAATGAAAAAATTCGTGTTTGTGACTGCGAGCGCCCTCGCGCTTGCAACGGCGGCGGTGCCGACTTTTGTTGCAAAGGTTGCCGCGCAACCGGTCACCGCCAAGGTGCAGGTAGCGGATACGTCATATCCCCAGTGCGCGGATGACCCGTTGGATGGTATCTGCGACCTGTTTTTTTGTTTGACTGATCCGTCGTGCGTACACCACTGAAAGCGGAAAACAATCAAGCAGAGAATGAGGATAGAGCCTCGTGCGGCCGCTTGACTCCGACAGCGGCCGCATCCTCTTCTCGTACGGGTACGCTGCCAGATGGAGCAATCCGCGCCATCGCCTTCTGAAGATGATCTGAGCGATTGCTTACTCACATCTAGTCGGGTGACGATCGCCAATCGCGCAAATGCTCAATCGGCGTAGGTTGAGTGAACGGAAAAGTTGTTTTTGAGCGCGACTGCCCCGCCGGGCGACCTCGATCAGCACAAAATCGAGCGGCCAGTGCAGCATCCTTGATAGTGCTGACCGAACTCATCTGTAGGTACATTAATTGTGGCGACCGAAGGGGCACCGCACTCATCTGCAACTCGTTGACGCTCGCGTACGACGAAGAATCATTGCTCAGAGTTCTTCACCAACGAGCTCTCGAGGCTTTTATGATGAAATGGGCAGATGTAGCTTTCACCAATTGCTATTGAGTGATCTTGGACAACAGGATCGAACTTTTTCCAGATCATCTATTCTCAAAAGTCGCCTTAAGCATAGCTATTGAATTCAAGCTGCACCGCCACCGCGCGAGCGGCGGTAACCGAGAGAAGAATGGTAAAATAGAGGAAGCCAAACGTAGCGCTGTCGTTAGGGAACGGCCCTTTTGGCGCATCAATGGGGGGGCGGCAGCACCGGTAGAGGAAGGTCAGTTGTATCGGACCGGGGCGACCGTTTACACGAGTCTGCAGTTGCGCTCTTCATGTCGTGTTCCTAGCGACAGGGTGATAGGCTTCTCGTTCTGTCGACATCCTAGGCTCCAGAAAATGACGGACAGGGTGGCGCGGCAGCGGTGTCGAAGCCAAAAAATATGATCTCTCATGTGAGAAGGCGCACGACAACCTACTAGGGTTGGTGAGGTGATGACGGTGCTGGACCGATTGATTTGAAGCCAAGCAATGGTACACAAAAGTAAATTCCGGTGAGCTTGCATGGAGCGTCTTTATGTGAGCTCGCATGGAATTGAAATCGTGCGAACAAGGCTATGTCGGCTCGTTCAGCCTAAGCAAAGCCCATTTACTCGATCCGCCGCAGGTCATGTCGAACGACAGCACGTTGTCACCGATTTCCGAAATTTGGCATGCGTACTGGCGGTCTGATCGATGGTTGCTTCTCGTCGTTGTCGCAGTGGCGCTGATCTCCAGCGCGAGCAGCGTCGCAGCGCCGTATGTATTTTCGTGTCTCATCGACCGTCTGCCGCGCGAGGGAGACATGTCGGTGCTTGTGTGGGGGTTCGCTGGCTATGCGGTCCTGCTCGGCGTGGCCTCCGCATTGCAGCGCATGCTCCAGTATCTCTCCTTTATGACAGCCGAGAACCTGGGCTTCATCGCTGCAACAGGCTTCTTCGATCGCATCCTGAGGAAAACCGCGGCTTTTTTTCTTGAGCACAATCCCGTGGAGATACAGAGTGCGGCCGCGCGCGGGCGTAGCGCGCTGACGGCGTTGCTCCAGCTTGGGACCATCGTCTTCATCCCTGCTGCAACACAACTTCTACTTACGCTCGCTACTCTCGGTGCGCGCCTCAATATCCAGATCGCTGCAATCGTTGTCGTCTATGGGGCAGTCGCGATTACATTGACGTGGAGTTCCACGCGTCGGGCGTCCGTGTTCCTGAATCGGGCCAGCGAGGCCCGACAGGAGAATGAGCGTTTCGTTGGCAACGTCATGAACGCCATGGACACTTTGCGCTATTTCGGCAGTCATACATGGATGAGCCAGCGCTTTACGATGAAGGCGCGGGAGGTGCGTGACAACTGGCGAGCCTATGTGTTGCAACGCCTTGCCTACATCGCCGTGCTCGGCCCAGCCGTCGCGCTACAATTTGCGGTCACGCTTTTCCTTCTTATACCTGAATACCAGGTTGGCGCGGTCACCATCGGGGATATGGTGCTATTCAACACGCTTTTACTCCAGCTCAATATGCCATTCGAGATGGTTGCGCGAGCGATCTCTGACGTGGCGCGGTCGCGAGCCGACCTCATCCCTCTAACTAGGCTGTGGGCCGCACCAGAAGAGCGGCGAGCATTTCACGCTCAAGATTTTACCCCCTCCGCTGGCCAGCTATCTTTCGAGGGCATTGGTTATGCCTACGACAACGGTCGTGGCGTCACGAACGTCTCGTTTATGGCTGGGCGCGGCGGGATCACCTTCCTTGTCGGTGAATCCGGATCGGGAAAGTCGACAATTTTTAAGCTCGTCTTAAAATCGATCGAACCAGACTGCGGTCGTATTCTGCTAGATGGAACCGATATAGCGGGCATCGATCGCGCGGATTGGTATGCCACAGTTGCTGTCGTGCCGCAGGACGTGATGTTGCTCAATGAGTCGCTAGCCGACAACATCCTACTAGGACGGCCCCGCAACGAGGTGCGCCTTCGCGCTGCCTCGGAAAAAGCCGCTATTCTCCCCTTTATCGAGGCTTTGCCGGCAGGATTTGACACAGCCGTTGGAGAACGCGGTTTGAAAATTTCCGGCGGGGAGCGCCAGCGTATTGCTATTGCCCGCGCGCTTTATGGCGAGCCGGCGATCCTTCTTCTCGACGAGGCCAGCTCCGCGCTCGACGAACAAACCGAGCGGGACATTATGGACCATATCCGCACTCTAGCCAAAGATGTGACGGTGTTGGCGATCACTCATCGCAGAGGCGTCGTTTCTACAACCGACGTCGTGGTCGACCTGACCGACTGCGGCTTGTCAGTGACATCGGCGAAGGAAGTGATCAGCCCGGCGCGTTAACTGTCTGCACTGGAGGTTGCATTGCTGGACGAGATGCCTTGGCCGGCTCAAGGAGCTACCCACGTCGTAGAGACGATCCTCGGCATCTATGACGGAGTTGGCGACCCCTGCTCCGGTGGACGCGAAATGTTCTAGGGCGCCGATTGCCAATATTCGCCCCGACCCCGGGGCTTGGCATTTCGGACAAGCGGCCATCCGCGCCTCGTGGGCGGCAGGCGCTTCGTCGATCGGGTCGTGTTAAGCGCCGCGAGCGCCCGACAGTCTGATGGCGCTGGCAACAGTCGACAAGACTCCTGAGTGCTGTCGGAGCCGTCCGTGCTGTCGGTGCTCTCGATGGCCGCGACCGACCGCATCAAAGGCGGCGACGTACATTCTTGTTGGCCAGCGCGAGGCAGCGCGCGATATCATCCGGAAGTGACCCGTGATCACATTGTCCGGCGCTATGACGGGCTTTTACTTGTGCGCAGAGCTCTAAATTTAAGTGGTGCCGTCTCCGGCATCATGAGCATGGCAAAGAGTCCGGCCGCGCTAGCGACAAGCATGTACCAGGCGGGCGCGAGCGCGCTCCCGGTAAGGTGGATCAGCCAGGCGACGACTGGTTGAGCTGTGCCTCCGAAAATCGCTATCGCAAAAGCGTAGATCGTCGCGAAGGCGCCACCACGAATGTTCTTGGGCAAACCTTCGGCCATGCTCACATAGAAGGCGCTATACGGAATCGTTCCGATCAGGGTGAGCGCGCCGAGACCTCCGAGAAGTGCGAGGGCACTGCGGCTCTCTGCAATCCACAAGAATACCGGATAGGTCATCAGCAATGCAGTGACCTGCGGCCATATCATGATGTGCCGACGGCCTGCGCGGTCTGCGAGCCAGCCGCCCAGCAGTGCGGCAGCAATTCCTACCGTATTGCTAATGAGCGTGGTACCAAAGGCGAGAGGCGCGGAAACGTGCAGGGTGTTCAGTGCATAGGTGGTCATATATCCTGTGACATAAGTAATGATGGTGCAGCTGGCCAAGATGACAAATCCCAAGCTCATGATGCGGCGAGCGGCAGGCGATCTCCCTACAGGCTGGATGACCAGGGCCGGCGCCTCGGGGCGGTGCAACGTTTCGGGCAGGCCGCTCCGGAACCAAAGTCCGAAGGGTAACGTAGCGGCGCCGAGCAACAGCGCGATCCGCCACCCGTACGCATTGAGTGCCTCGCTCGTCATGGTGAGGGAGAGTATTTCTCCAACGAGCGCTCCGGCCGTCGCAGCGATCTGTTGGCTGGCGGGTTGAAACGAGACAGCAAGACCGCGCCTTTCGGTCGGGGCCGCTTCCATCAAATACGCGGTCGTCGGGCCAACCTCACCGCCCAGCGCGAAGCCCTGCACTAAACGTGCGAAAATGACCAGCAGCGGAGCGGCAATTCCTATTGTCTCGTACGAGGGCGTAATAGCCAACAACAGGATCGCGGCGCTCATCATGGCAAAGCTGGCGGTCATCGCGGGCCGGCGGCCGGCCCGATCCGAATACGAGCCGAGCACGATGGCCCCGATCGGTCTGGTCACAAAACCCGCGCCGAAGGTTGCGAGCGACAGCATGAGGCTGGCGAACGGGTCGCTTGCCGGGAAGAACGCTTGGCCGATCTGGATTGCGAAAAAGCCATAGGTCCCGAAGTCGTAGAATTCGAGAATATTGCCGATCGTTGCACCCAAAACCGCGCGGCGGGTCAAGCGTTGGTCTGCGGCATCGAGGACCGAGTCCGGCTTCTCCTGAGTAAATTGCTTGGCCATCCTCGATCCTTGTGAAGCGCGATCGCTGGCCTGAGCATTTCGACCAGTCATGGCGCGCACGTTGCACTCCACTTGCCGCACACGTCTCTACCTTGATGATCTGGCACGGCCAGTGCGCCAGTCCACATGTAGACTGAAGCGTGTCAGGACGAAGCTCATGATAACGTGTGCAATAAAGATGCCTGCCTCTTGCGGCCCCATTCAACCCTTGAACTGATCGCGGCACTTGCCAGCAAAGACAAATAAGAGAACCCGCTCAGTTGTCGCGCGGCCGCAGACATTGCGCTGCTGTGCAGTGGCGAGGTCGCAACAAAATTGGCGGGCGCCGAACAGGTGGCGCCTGCTCTGGTCTAGCGATCGCCGCCGTGAGGAAGCAATCGGCGACGACTCGAGCCAGGACATCGTGCGCTCGTCGGCTGGGGTCATGGATCAATCAGGTTGAGCGCCGCTGCAGTGCGGCTGCGAGCCGAACGCCGCCCACATTCGGAAGATCGTGGCGTGGGAAAAAGCTAGTTTCTAGCCAAAAATGTCCAGTTTGCCGGCCTCAGATCACTTGAATCGCACGCAGCGTCAAGTTGTATCTGAGATAGGTGGGGACGGTCCCCGATCACGCGAAGGCTCTCCAACGACCGACAAGGATTGCGAATGTCTCAACTCTTAGGCTCACGCCGCAGGAATCCCGTCATCAGCGAAAAGCGGGGCGGTTTGGACGGTCTCAACGCTCTTCATTAGCAATGGTGGCGGTGTTGTTCACCCGATGCAAGCCCCTTCCGCCTTCGAATGCACCTGGGAGCACCCACACGACGCCATTACGCAAGTGGGGGCTTGCGAATTGCCGATGCTGATCTCTCGTGACGAACGCGGCTGCGCCTTCAAACGCGGTTATGAGCCATCGCCTTTAAGGCGGGGTAGCTTCAATCTCACAAGCGGTGAAATCCCTCCCCTGACCTCGACGCCAGCCTGCCAAGCGATGCTCTTGTCGATCGAGCGGAGCTGGAGCTCTGCACCGATTGGACAACGCCAACAAACGACTAACATTTGATGAGCGAAATGGGAGCCATGATGATCGGCGAATCTATCGTGATTGTGGGCGGCGGGTCGGCAGGATGGATGACTGCCGCCTATCTCAAAAAGGCGTTGAGGGGTGTCGATATCGCGCTTATCGAGTCTGCTAACGTTGGCACCATTGGGGTTGGTGAAGCCAGCTTCAGCACAATGAAATTATTTTTTGATTATCTTGGCCTTGATGAATCGGAATGGATGCCACCGTGTAATGCTACCTATAAGCTCGCGATCAAATTCACCAATTGGAGCGCTGGGGGCGGTCATTTCTATCATCCGTTTCAACGCTATGAGATCATAGGCGGAAACAATCTTGGCGAATGGTGGTTACACCTAAAGCCTAATGAGACACCATTCGATTCCGCCTGCTTTAGCACCCCCTCTCTATGCGAGAACAACAGATCTCCAAGATACTTAAACGGTGAAGTCTTCGATCACAAGGTCAAAACCACCTTCAATTTTGCTAGCGAGGCGCCGCCAAATACATTCCTGTCTGATCACCGGTCGCAGTACCCTTATGGGTATCATTTTGAAGCCAGTCTGCTCGCGAGCTTTCTTAAGGATTATGCGACGGCGCTTGGCGTTCGGTGCATCAAAGACGATGTCGAAGACGTGCTTCTCTCGAGTGATGGTTCGATCGATTGTCTCAGGACGCGCAGAAATGGGGCAGTGAAAGGATCGCTTTATGTAGATTGTACCGGTTTTCGCGGTCTCCTCATCAACCAGGCGCTCAAGGAACCGTTCGTTTCGTTCCAAGACGTCTTGCTGAACGACCGCGCGATAGCGCTGCAGGTCCCCTACCAAGCCGACACATCAAATATCCAGCCCTTTACCTCAGCCACTGCTTTACCGTCCGGCTGGGTGTGGAATATTCCTCTGTATAATCGCGTGGGGACCGGCTACGTCTATTGCAGTCAGTTCATCTCTTCCGAGCAAGCTGAATCAGACCTTCGCGCACATTTAGGTCCGCGCGCCAAAGATTGCATCGCAAATCACATCAAGATGCGAATCGGCCGTTGCCGCAATTCTTGGGTCAAAAACTGCTTCGCAATCGGTTTGTCCTCCGGTTTCGTAGAGCCACTAGAGTCGACCGGGATTTTCTTTATTCAGTTCGGCATTGAGGAGCTCCTACGTCATTATTCAGGTTCCACGACGGACCCGGAGGTAGTGGCCGACTACAATAGGATCATTGCCGATCGCATCGATGGGGTGCGCGACTTTCTTGTCCTTCATTATCGCGCTTCTGATAGGGCTGACACGCCGTTTTGGAAGGCGACAAAGGAGATCTCTGTACCTTCCTCGGTGGATCAACGTCTTGCCCTTTGGAAAAAGCGGCTTCCGAACGAAAGGAGCATCAACTCGTGTTATCACGGCTTCGAATTCTACTCGTATTCTGTGATGCTGCTCGGGTTGCGTTATCGGCCCGTCAATAGCTTGCCTACTCTGCGGCACTCTAACGTAAGCGCTGCCGTCGCGGCATTCCAAGCAGTGCGGGATCGGACAGCCGAGTTAGTCCGCACATTGCCGAGCCATTTGGAATATCTTCAGCATCTTCGGCGAGCGAGGAACTGAACTGGGCTCCTGATTTTCGACCAGCGGATTAGGTGGTGCGGATGCCGTTCCATTTTGATAACGAGCGGACCTCGAGGCGGAACGGCGGAACTCAATCTCTCCATGGCGCCCGGTTCGTTGGTCATGATCAAAGAGGACCGCGAGTGCCGACGCAACATCGTGAACAGCGAAACCAACATGTTGGCGCCGACATCGGCAATCGTGGCAGCGACGCTGCTTCTTGGGCGAGTTGCACAATAGAAGAAATGCCGCTCGATCATCGCCTCTACCTGTTCCGACCGCCGAGTCCGCTTTGGACATACCCACGTCGTACTCTGCGGCAGAGCTTCGTGGCCCTGGCGGAAGCCCTGCCATGGCGGCCTACCCCAGCAGCCATTTCGCCACGGACCGGACCGCTCATGGCTTCCGGGGCGGCCTAAGCTATGCCAAGAGGTGAGGCCCCCTTGGCCGCCTCAGTCAGGACGGTTGAACGGGCGAGTAATCATGGCTTTTGAGACACAGCATCCAGTATTCGAGGCCTTGCGCGAGCGTCTATTACTGGGCCATTGGCTACCCGGCACAGCCTTGAAGCCTGCCGACATTGCCGATGAGCTTCGCGTCGGCATTTCGCCCGTACGAGAGGCTTTGATACGGCTGACTGAGCGCGATGTGGTGCAAAATGTCGACCACAAGGGGTTCAACGCCAGGCCGATCGACTCACACCAAGCCATCCTGTTCTGCAATATGCTGTCGCAAATGTATGTCGATAGCATCAGCGATTTCACCAAGGCGAAGCTGATCGACGAAGTGGCGGCAAGTTTCTGCGGTGAAATTAATCCCATTTACGCAAGCAATGCGGATCCCGCCAAGCTCTTCTTGAAAGCAGGCGAGTGCTATCGGCGCGCGTTGCTGGTCAAACAGCATCGCCACATTGCGGATCACGTCGCGGACGTCGTCTATGTCTACCTTTCACGCGCAATGGGAACGCGTACGTACTACAGCGATTTGCTTGTCGAAAGCCAAAGTATTAGTGCGTTGATGGTCGAAGGGCAGCACAAGGCCGCAGCCCGTGCTATCCAGGGCTTTTTCAGACGCCGGGTCACGGAGGTTATGCGAGCACAGGCGAGGCTCTCGCGGATGCCGACCACGACAAATCTAGCACGGAGTCATGTGAATTTATCACGCCCCGGCGGTGCGTAATTGCTATGATCGTCGTGTCCGACGCGAGTTGCCGAAGTTCGTCGAAGATTCCGCGCTCAGTCTGCTCGTCCAGACCGGAGCTGGCCTCGTCGAGGAGCAACAGCCGGGGCCTTGCGATGAGTGCACGGGCGATCGCAAGGCGCTGCCTCTCGCCGCCGCTTAGCAATTGGCCCCGTTCGCCGACGCGGTAGTCCAAGCCCTCCCGCAAGGAAGTCACCTTATCAGCCAGATGGACACATTCTAGCGCGTGGAGCACGTCCGCATCGGAAAACGGGCGGCCCAGCAGAACGTTTTCGCGGATACTCAGATTCATCATCATGGGCTCTTGGGGCACGTAACCTACGTACGCCAAGTAATCTTCCGAATCGATCGTGGCCAGGTCCAGGGAGCCAACGCGTACCAGGCCGCTGTAGCCTTGATGCATCTTTAGCAGGAGTTGCATAAGCGTCGATTTGCCAGCGCCCGACCGTCCGATGATGAAGTTGATGACGCCGGGCTTGAACTCGCCCGTTATCCCAGAGAGAAGCGGCGAGGCGGCTCGCTCATAACCAAACGAAAGCGCGCTGATGGAAATGGTGAGTGAGCCCGATATCGGCATAGTACGCTTGAGCATAGCGGGTCGTGCCGCTGGGGCATGTGCATCAAGCAGCGCCTGCAGCGGCCCGGCCATGCCACGCGCAACGATGATGTCCCGAATTGACATGCCGATAAGCTCGAACGGCCGGTTCAGTTGAACCAGGATCATGCTCACCATGACGAGCCCACCTATCTCGCCCGACCGCTCATAGAGCCACAGCGAAAGCCCCAAGATCGAGGCATACTGAACGAACAAGAGGGCGGCTTGCAAAGCGCCATAGCGCAATCGGACACCATAGAACCTGAGCCAGGCTCGGCGCGTGGCGGTGGTCTGGCGATCATACAACTCAGCTATCCACGGTTGAGCGCGAAACACCCTGATCGAAACGATGTTTTCGATTGCATTTCCTAAAACGTTCGAACCCTCGTTACTTGAGGCCTGCGCCTGAGCCTGATACACCTTTGTAACGCTATTGCTCTTCCACGTTATCAGTACGAGGACGGCGCCGTAGGCTACGACGAACAGCGCCACAAACCAATTGGCGGCTCCACCGACGGCAAGGAACGAGAACGCAACATCGGCGACCCCGCCCATCAGCACCATCAAATAGAGCTGGATGTAGATCTTATTGGACTGGTGCCAACTCTCTACCATTGCCGAAATCTTGCTCGGATTGTTTTGAGCAAACAGCGATCCCTTGGCGCTCACCAGAGCGGCCATGATCTTCTTGCTGGAGAGATTACGAACGTCCTGTTCAAGCCTGTTCGACAGAACCGCCTTGACCTCCTGCAAGCACCGAGCAAGCGCGGCCGTAACGGCAAACAGCAACAACAAACTGAGCGTATAAAGCGGCGGCGCGCTCGTCAGCCGGGCGACGGCCCGTGAGAACAAGAGCGGCCCAGCGACCGTGCAGGCGGACGCTGCAATGGTCGTGAGCAGGAAGCCCACGACAAGAAGGCGAGAAGATTGCAAGCTCGTCTTGATGATGTCCCATTGGAGCGGGGGTAAGAGCGGCTTACCCGAGTTCATGAAGGTCCATCCAATCGGCAACAGCGCAGACACGAACGAGTGCAAACGCTGAGTCGTAAGATAAATTGTCGATAGCAGAACGGAGGAGATCGCGGGAGATCAAGCCGTGCCGATACAATGCACTACGCTCGATACGTGACGCCAAGGCACCATATTCGTACCGCATTAGCATGTCGCGCCCGGCACCTTTGCCAACACGATAATAGATCACGTCGGGCAAGTCTTCCCGGAAGGCCTCGCGCTCAAGTGCACGATCAATTCCATTTGAGTGGTGATGTCGGCGAGCCGCGAGGAGACCCGCCTTGATGAGCGGCCAGAACACAAAGGCCTTTCGCTCTTCTACCGCAATGTCTCGCAGTGCGATGCGATTGAGCTCCGCATTGCGCATGCCGAAGAACTGAAACAGTCGCGTCGTCGGCAAGTGGCGTAGGGACCGGGCGCCAGGTACGAGCTCTGCACGGATATCCGGCCGCACTGATGCGACAGGCGACTGCGGAAATCGAAGATCACCGAACATATGCCGGCGTAAGTCCCGGCTGCTCTGACCGGTGATCACGTCGCGAAGAACACGCCAGACAGACGCTCGAGCCTGAATCGCAAGGCCGGCGAGCTCGCGCAATGCCTCTCGTGGCGATCGGGATTCGGCAAGCAGCTCTCTGGCCATCGTCAAGCGGCGCATTCTGAGAAATAGTTGGTCGCCTCCATCTCCTGTGAGTACCAAGCGCGATCCTGCAGCCTGCGCAGCCTCGTGAAGTTGAGCTGTTGTGGCGATCGTGGCGGCTAGCTTACAAGGTCGCGGCGTTGGAGCCAGCAATTCTGACGATAGGTGGGTCATCGACGAGCGAGCATTCGCTTCGACATAGGTTGGCGCGCCGCCCACCTGCTCGGCTAGTGCGGCAAAAAAGAAGCGTTCGTCACCATTGACGTCAGTCTCTGAGTAGCTGTTCAGGAGGGAGAGGGACCTATCTCGATGGAGGTCGGCCGCAGCCAACGCCACTACCGACGAATCAAGGCCCCCGGAACATTCAATGCTGAAAGCACCGCCGTAGCGGCGCGTTTTGTGAGCGATGCTCGCCGAGATCAATTGGCGAAAGCTGGCCACGTCATCCTCGAAAGAGACCGCTGACGCGTTGAGCCTGGCCACGGCGCCCGCCAGAAAATCGACTTGCCGAAAGGTGCCACTTGAGACGATGAGCGCCGCGCCACTCAGTAGCTCGAAAATCCCACACAACCCTGTTTCCGGGGTCAACCAGGACGCGTTGCATATCACGCCCGTCAAATAGCCAAAGTTGAAGGCGCGGCGTTGCGCCAAGGCGGCATCTGGCAGCTTCAGTCCCGCCCAGCACTCAATCACATCATTTCTGACCTGGTAGAAGATGGATATTTCCGAGAAAGGGGGGCGTACGATTGCGATGCCACTTGGCGCGCGAACAATGAAAGCCGCATCGCCAGCGTACCGCTCCTGCAGCAGAGCCACAATCTCCGGCAGAGACGTGCCTTTGAAGTGTGTTGGTTCCAATTGAGTCGGCATGCCGGTCTCTGCGTCAACAATATCGTTGAGCACCGTGATTTCCACGCGGCCGTTTACAACGATGGTGGCAAGCTCCTTGGCTGAATCCAAGAGCCCATCTGCATTGAGTCTCATTTGTCGAATCTCAAGATGACGCTGTAGTCCTCCACAGCACGCTTCGCGTCGTTCAAAATGAGGTCGCCAGATTGCAGCCAGGCGTGGGCTCTGAAAGGTGGCTGCTTCACACCCACGAGGAGCTCGAGCGATGCGATGTAGGGATAGAAAAAGAGATACCCACCCACGGAATCCTCAAGACAGCGCGGGCGGCGGAACCGAAGATTGCGCAGATGTTGGAATACGCTGGCGTAGTAATGGATTGTTTCGACTCCCACGGACACCGGTGCCGTACCGCGACGCGAGGCACGTAAAAAGTCGAGTTGACGAACGATGGTCTGGCTGCGAACGAAGCGAGCAGCATGAGCCGCACGCGCATAGTGCCACACCAGATGGAGGGGTGGGAAAAAGGCTGGCGGTGAACTCAGGCAATCGCGCAACTTTGCCGTCGTCTCGGTTAGCCGTTCACGCTCCTCCGGACAAGCTACAGATGTGGTAGCCATGCTGTAACGATTGGATTGCAGGTCGAGGCTGATCCAACGCCCGTTAGACCACGCATGAAATATGTCGCTCACAGCAGCGATCCCTTGCCCACCGCGCCCTCAAACTGATGGGATGGGCCGAAGCCCATCCCATCAAGACGATCCGCGTCAATCGGAATCATCCATGTAATAATAATCGCCGGTCGTGTGTTCTGCGCGCCACGAGCCCCCAAAGCCTTTTGTGAGCTCGGTGGCGTCCCCGAGCTCCTGCACCGTGTCATTGATAGCGGTGTCATTGATAGCGGTTGTATTCATCCACTTTCTCCAGAGTGACCGGCATATCGCCAGCGCGCGGAAGCTAGCATCGTGATATAAAATAGGGCTTTTATTTTTTGAGTATGATGTCGATCGATTCGAAAAAATAGTTTGACGTTGCGGAGGATGCGGGATTGGGCGACGAGGCAATTAGGTTGGCGCGTTTGCGGCCAGCGTCAGAAAAACGATGAGTCAATCGCCTATCATCATGCGTACCCTGAGCCTTCCAGGGTTAGTTCGAGAGGAAGGTTTCGTCGCCAGTTTTCATCAACAGTCGCGTCTTACAAATTCCAACAGGCGTTAACCACAGGTCTCCCCACCCTCAGGCTCAATCCAGGTTGAAGTTCGCTCGGGCCCCACAACAACGATCAGAACATGAAGCGTAGCAACTGTTTGCAAGAGATGGGGTATTCGGTCCCGATCGCCTGGCCTATTTGCCGAGTAGCCCCTTTTGCCTGGCGATCATGAACCCGTTCCATCCGAGGGGGACAGCCATGATCTACGTCGGCCTGGATGTTTCCCTAAACTCCTTGCGATATGCGAGGTCGACCGGACCGGAAAGGTTGTTCTGCGCCATCGATTGTGGGGTACCTTGAGCCTTGGATCAGTCAAGTTGAGCGGGTGGGCCTTGAGGCAGGACCGACTTCAGAGTGGCTGACGCGAATGGTACGACGGCCGACCGGTGGCCGCCGGCTTCGCAACTTCAAAGCCCATCTCAGCCAAACCGAGCGCATCGACAAATGCGTCGATCACGCGAACCGGGTTGCTCTCGTCAATCAAGTCACCGAGGCGTTCGGGCAGCAGTGTCCGCTGCCCACGATCTGCCTCTTCATGAAGCGCCTCATCAATTCCCCTAAAATCACAGGGAACTCGTAACAGCAGCCCAGTGTTTTCACTGCCAGGAGCCGTTGCGGCATTTGCCGGTAAAGCGAGTCAGTAACGAAGCCTCAGGTTGGCACAACAGATGTAGCGAACTCCACGTAAACGTCATCAACGGCGCGTTCGCGAGCGTGCGCCACCGCACCGCGCGCGCCAAGGAATGTCTATCGAACAAAGGGGATCTCTATCGAGCAAGACTGCGCTCACTATGATCTTCAACTCGCGTCGTCTCGATGGCCACAATCAGTTGCCGAAACTCTCCCGGGTGTAAATTCGTCAACGGAATCAAAGTCGTCAGACCGCAAACTCAATCCGCCGCCGCCTGGCGCCTTCCGGCACCAAGATTCGGTGCTGGCTCTTTAACCCACGATAAGTCGCACCTTGGATCGAAAGACAAGTAATCGCAAGTCAGTTCTTCACCCGGTTGTACGTCACGGGCTGTGAAAATTCGGCAATGATCGTCTTGATATGTGTTTGGCTGACTGCTGTGATTCATGAAACGGGCGTTGTCAGCATTGTACTCTAGAACACCATCATCAACGTCGAGGTCTCTTGGATAGGCATGCTTGTCAAGTAAAGCTTGAAATGTTGGAGGTAAAGCGTCGTACTGTTCAGGTGTCACGGCAATGTCAACGATCGGATTATGAATCCAAATTAATGTACCTTTAGGTAGAAGAGTAGCCGAGAAAAGTCCGATACCGCCAAACTGGTCTGGCTTCAAAATGGTTTCAACAATTAACACGGAGATATCTCCAAAACGACTAACACCCAGCAAGCTAACTGACCTGAGTCCTGCAAATCTCCTGCAAGAATTGGTAGGGGTCGTTTAATCGCGCCTCCGCCACATTTCGATTTTTCTTCGATCTCTGCATTCATTTCGGCGCTGCTGCTGTCGGATCAGGATCTCAGCGAACTGGATCGGCTTTGCGGCTATGTCATAGAATCCGGGCAGCCGGATATCGGGCGGGAATAGGAAGGAGTCCAATGGCCCCCGCCGCATACAGCCCCGCAGTGGCCGTGCCACTTCCGCCAAAAGAGCCCGGTGCGATGAAGGTTGCGCTTGATGGGACTAAGATTGTCGACTCAGCGCAGTCGGCCTGAGAGATGCGCCTCCTCAAGAGGCTGCAAGCGAACACGCCGAGACAAGTCATAAACCAAGGCTCGCCCGGCACGAACCGAAGGGCATTGCTGGCCGGCTTTCCGCGGAGGCGCTGGATGCAGATGTATCAAGAGCTATAACCAGGACACGGGCGTTGGCGGCAACGTCGGCGCAGCACTGGCTGAGCTGCGGAAGTCGTCGGTCGGCGCTAAAGATCGCGCACGGTATCCCGACCACTGCTGATCTCGAAGACACGGCACTGATAGACTGAGGCGGATCGACGACACCGCTGCAGCCCGGCGTTGGCCAGAGGAGCTTTCTGCGGAAGGCGACGACCAGGATGTGCATCTGGGGCTGATGGACGACTAGACCGTCGTCATCGGCCTTGCAGCCAGCTCAGTCGACGGGGACTTCAATGGGGTGCGGGAAGCAGCCTCTTTACTCCGAGGATGCTTCCCTGATTTCGGGGCTTGAGGAGGCCCTCATCGGGCAATGCCGCCAAACATACCGTCAAGAACACCGTAGGTTTTCTTCGCAGCTTTGGCCGCTGGCTCTTTGCAAATGACAAACGGGCCATGGCTGTTCGGCTCAACGAGCGAGTCGCTGAGCGATGCTGCGCGCTAGTTCATCGGGACGGGTAGCGCTCATTTGCACCGCCCCCATTGCCAAGGTCGCAAGAGTCGCTGGAGCAAGCTATCGTCCAATAACAACCCCGATATCAGAGCTATCTGGACGGGCTCCTAGCGTCGGGAGTGTTCCTCGGCGTCTACATTCGTGGATGATGGATGAGCCGAACGTCGTTGGGTCCTCCCGGCCCCAAGAGGGCGGTGTAGCGCTCGCCGCGAATGTCATATTGTTTTTCCGGCTGCGCCGTGTCCGGCAAGAGGCCCCAGCGGCCGAGCTTCGAGACCATCGTGGGAGGGGCGGGTTGGGTGCCGTGCGAAAAGCCCTCGGGAACGGCCCATGATGCAGCATAAATCTCGCGGACCGCGGGGGACGTCGTCTCAGCCCTGGAGGACGCCGGAGCGGCTTTTTCCGTCGACCGTCCAAGCCGCGCTTGCGAGGCCCGATTGGCCGGCTGCGCACTGGGCTGCGGAACGTCTTCCGGTCGAAAGCCGGGACGAATGGCAGCGCCTGGCGGATTGAGTGGGGTGCTTCGCCTCATCGCCGCCGCGGGCACGAACAGCGCGGTGTAGCGGTCAGTGTGAACCACGAAACTGTTGGGTCGGCTGTCCTGGCTCGGCGGGATGCTGCTACCGTCAAGCGCAGCCGACGCGTGCTGGTCGCCCTGCCGGAAGTTGAAGGGACGAACGACCGCTCCTAAATCCAGGGTCTGCTGATGGCGCGCGGTTGGCTCGAGAGACGATGATGGGCCGGCGTCTTCCACCATCGCCCACAGCTGATCCTGATCGTAACCTTCCTCAGGAAGGACCAATGACGAACCGACCGCTGGCCCGTAAGGCGACGGTGCGCCGGCGCTTTCCATAAGCACACGAGCCATTGAATTGCCCGGCTCGCTCAGCTGGCGCTCAATAGCATCCAGTTCCGCATGGCTTAGCGTCCTCTGCCTCTTCGCAGGACTCAACTGCCCGCTGTAATCCTCACCCATGAGGGCCGCGTGACTTGAAAGGGGGGTGCTCCTGGTGAGCTCGTTCGGAGCCGGCTGGTAGCCGTCGCTCCAGTTGAAGTGACGAACGGCTTCTCCGCGATCCGGTGCCTGGTGATCGCGCGCGGTTGGCTTGAGAGACGATGCTAGGATGGGTTCGCCCATCATTCCTCGCAGCGGATCCTGATCGTGACCTTCCGCAGTCAGCTCCTTAGGCCAACTCAAAGCTTCCCAGGGCGCGCTGTGCTGCGCAGCGGCGTCCCCGACGCGTCTGGTGACTGCGTCTTGGGGATGAGGACCGCCGGCACTATGGTGCCCAAGTTCCAACGCCTGGATGAGCCCACGGTCTTCGTCAGACAGATGAGGATTGTAGCGATCTGGAGAAACAGGAGTCTCTGCGACGGCAGGGGTATCAAGCTGCGGCACTGCATCCAAGTACGGCTCAAACTCCGCTTGCTGCTGTTGCGGTTGTGGCACCGCGGCGTTGTAAGCAGAGTCTCGGTCGAATGGGTTGATGCTGTTAAATGGGTCCATGTCCCGTCCCGGTTTGAGCTGGTTCGCAATCCTGAGCCGATCGTGTCGCTCTCTGGTTCTCGCTCTATTAGGATCAGCTGTCGACAAGCTGACGCATTTAGAGACTTAAGTGAGCCATTGGCCAGCCCGACCGCCACACTCACTCGAGGAACGCGCCAAGGATGCCGGGATTGCTATTTTTCGGAAACACTGGCTGGGTGAGTCGGAGCCGGCACGAGTAGCATCATGGGACCTACAAAATCGTCCAAAAATAAAGTGTGTACTGAGCTGGGAAGTGTTCTGGACGATGCCGTCCCGATGGTGCCCGAACTGAGGCGACTGGGAAGTGTTCTGGACGATGCCGTCCCGATGGTGCCCGAACTGAGGCGGACCTCTTCGTTGAAGGCATGCCTTGCCGAGAAGGTCTTGACTCTGGCCGCAGAGGGTGAATCGGATCCAGCTATCTTGGCACGTGTCGCGGTGCGGACAGTGCAGGAATCCTTGCAGCTGCCGATGTGAAGGAGGACCGACGTGCGACATGTTGCGTGTCGCTAGGAGGGGACTTGAATTATTGCACTCGCAAGGCGTCATCCTTCGAAAACCTTGATCCCGGTGATGGTTGGTTCGTCGCGCCGCGAAAGGACCCGCACCCGGACCACCTTATAGGTGGAGAGCAGATATTCGCATAGAAAGACGAATGCTGCCTCGCGCAGAAGCTCCTCCTCCTTTGCCGTGGCCACCAACCGGTGGACTGCGCCCGAGAACGCGGGCCTTTGGGGTGCATAGTTTCGTCGGCTTTCTGAAAGTGCTGGATCTCCTACATTGCTATGAGCAAGAGCGAATTTTGAGCCGGGCAAGTGAAGCAATTGGAACGACCGTTTGCCGCTCCGCTAGCAGCCCAGTACGAGGCGGCGGATCGCCCTCTAGCGTGCAAACAAACAGTTTGATATCGAAATCAAAATCATGCGTCTTGTCCGGCCGATATTTGCGCTGCGGCTGAACTCATTAGATGTTGCGGGGTGCCTGGGCCGCAGGCGCCGCGGCCTGCCACGACGGCGGCGCGACTGGAGAGCAGACAGCTCCTTCTCGCTCACACGGCTCTTAAATGGTGTTGCAGGCCACCGAGCCGTCCGCTTGCTTAGGCTAGGCCGGCGCCCGCCGGTTACGCTCGCTCCTGCTGGAACTAGCTCGCGGACACAAAGCGCGCAGATGCTCGGCAGATTCGATGTGCCGATTGTGCGCAGAATTCTTCGCTTCCTTTACCTTCTCTGCAGCGATACTTTGCTAAGTGTGGCTTCGTTCCGAGGCTCTGCGCGACTTCCAGCCGCGCAAAGGGTGTGGGGCAGCACGGCTGCGAGCCCACGCCAGCGGCTGTTCAACTATTTGGCAGTGGAGCTACACAGCCGCAACGTTATCCCATAACCCATCAGGCGCGCCGAAGACGCGGAATTACCTGGCGTACGCAGGTCCGTGGGACGCTCTCCCGCAGCGTCGGTAGCCGAGCGGGAAGCCCCCGAAAAGTTGGCGGTCGGTCGCATTCCTTTCCTCACTTGTCAGCTTCTCGAAAGCCGCACCTGCCAAGATCAAACTGAACGTCCCATGCGCGAGGGGAACAGATGAACATCGATCCACCGAACACATTAGAACGCTTGACCCAGCAGCAGCGGACGCAGCAACCGCCGGGCGGCCCTATAAGCGCACAAACCAGCTCACCAGCACACCCGTCGCCGGATCAAGCGGACTTTGAGCAGCAGCTGAGCGAACTGCGGTCACACCGAACATCAGATTCAGCTGCCGCTTCGATCGATTCCCGGATTGGATCACCCTTGACCGTGACGAGGGGCAATCGGAGAGCGTGCGCCATCCAGGAAAGCGAGCGGTGCCCGGCCGCATCCTTCGTCAGGGGGCGCGCCGAACTTGCCGCATCGCTAGCCGGAGCGAGTGTTAAGGCGCTGAAGAACGAGATCAAACTCGCTGCGCAGCGAGCCGCACAGTGGCCACGAGCCACCGGATCTTCTGCCGGCAGTGTCGACGTCGACCGCATTTTCGACGATGTGCTGGCATCATCGTATCTGCCGCTGCACCGTTTTCAGAACGAGGACATCGATTGTGAGCCCATTCTAGACGAGGAGGTGAGTGCCATCGCGCATGTGCGTTCCCTCGCGGGTTTGCGTGCTCAGGCTAGCCCGCATGTTTATAAGGCTGCTATCTGCTCGGACGACGAAAGGGAGGACGAAATTGATATGGCGCGCCTCGCGGCATGGCACACGAAAGGCGTTACAGAGAGTGCTTTTGTCTCATTGTCCCAGACCCCCTCGCGACTGCTCCTTTCAAAGGACCACAGCGAGAATGGCGCGAACGCGATTGCAAAGAACGCTAAGAAGCTGCACACTTATACGGTACCAAGCGTCACCGCCTGGCCGATCAAAAAGATCAACGCTATTCTAGAGCGTGGGCATGCTCCCGGAGATGAGGAGCTGCGAGATTGGTTAGGGGGAATACCGAGCGAGGAGACCGAGGTCCTGTTTCTGGGCGGCAACCTAGCTGATTATTGGACAGCCAGCGTGGATAATCCGAACATGGCTAGCACACCGCAAGATCGTAGGCCGATCAAGAAAGCAAGGATCAGCTTCGATACGCCCGAGATGATGACGGATTCTCGAGCTCATTGCCCCTCGGATTCCGGCCACTGACCCTCTCAGTGCTGGCGAGCTATCGGCTGCGGTCGAATCGGCCGGGACTGGCGCCCCTGCTTTCTGCTATTTGGAAGTCAAGCGTGCCGGGCGCATGCGCGTCCGGTCCGAAGGCCGGGCCCCTCGTCAGGTCGATAGCCAAGTCAGCGAAAGCGATCATGCTTCGCCGAGAAGCACGTGTTTCACGAACCCGACCGTGATGCTGTCTTACCCATCAGGTGCATCGTCGGCACCAACCGTGAATTTGGATCTTACCCAATGTTACCCAACGTTGGTTTGAAAACCACCTCAAGGCGGAAAAATGACGGATTAGCATCCCTGCACCGCGGCCCTGGAAGAGGAGGGCGCGTGGGTTTACGGGCCAAAGAGCCTAGAGGAGGGAATGATGACAAGGAAGCTCGCCGCTTCTCGCGGTTATTGGATGAGTTTTGCCCGAAACGTTCTCATCTGTTCCACGCTTTTGGCTGGAACGGCCGTGGTCTTCACCCAAGCCAAGGCGGACGACATCAATTGGCGCCAGTTTGAAGGCGCCTCGATCGTCTGGGCCTATGACATTCATCCGTATGCCGACGCGGTCGCAGCCCAGTTGCCGGAGTTCGAGAAGCTCACGGGCATCAAGGTGACGCCCGAGCTTTATCCGGACGATGCCTATTGGAATAAGTTGACAATCCAACTCAGTACCAAGTCACCGAGTTGGGACGTCGTGGGGACGGGCATTCAACCAGCTTGGGATCTTGCGCCAGGTCAATTGCTTGAGCCGCTCGACAATTATCTGAACGATCCGAAACTCACGATGGCGGGCTACGACTACCAGGATTTCTTCCCTGCACTTCGGGATGCGCTGACCTGGAAGGTCAAAGAAGGGCAGATCGAGCCGGGAAGCGGACAGGTCTGGGCCATTGCGCATGGGTTTGAGAACATCCAGCTGTTCTACCGCAAGGACATCCTCGACAAGTACGGCGTCAAAGTCCCAACGACTCCGCCGGAGATGTCCGCCGCCTGCGAAAAACTGAAGGCCGCGGACCCCGCGATCACACCTCTGGGCGTGCGCGGCGTGCGATTTTGGAGCAGCATCCACACGGCTGCGATCTCGATTGCCAGGTCCTATGGGGTGCATGATTTCGTCCTCAAGGATGGCAAGGCGGACACTGGCCTCGACTCGCCGGAGTCGATCGCGTTCCACAAGGACTATGTGGACATGATCAAGAAGTGCGCGGCTCCGTCCTTCGCCAACGACAATTGGTACCAGGTGGTCGATGGCATCAGTTCGGGACGAACGGCGATGGCGATCGATTCCAATATGTTCGGTTTTTGGAATGACGTGGCCGGCAAGCCCGGTTCGGGGAAGATCGCATTCGCGCCTCCGCTGCACGCTCCGAACAGCAAGAATTTCGAATCCAACATCTGGATCTGGTCTCTTGCGATGAATGCCGCGTCAAAGAAGAAGGGGGCAGCCTGGCTGTTCATCCAATGGGCAACGTCAAAGCAGGTCGGACTGAACGGCGCCGTCGCCGGCAAGCTCGTTAACTCTCCGCGTGCCTCTACCTGGAGTGACAAGACCTGGCTCGAATATGCGGCAAGGCCGGAGTTCAACAACTTCGTGGACACGTTCAAGACCGTGCAGGACAGAGCGAAACTCGCATTTACAGCTCGTGTCGGCTTTGCCGAAGCAATGAATGCTTGGGCCGTCGCTATGCAAAAAATGGTCAATGGAGCCGACGTGAAGGCCACGCTGGCCGACCTTGCCTCCGAGATCCGCTCGTCGATGTGAAACGCGCCTGGGCGGCGAGCATCATCGCCGCCCCCTGCATTGCAAAGATGAAGTGAGATGGACATTCCTGGATCCCACGGAATCGTGACGCTGCAGTCTTCGACCACTCAACTTGCCTCGCCAAAAGACAAGGCGGTCAGGAGCGCACAGGATTCGCGCCTTGATTGGTGGAGCATTGCCGCAATTACCCCTGCTATCATCGTACTTCTTGGCTTTCTTTTCCTGTTTTTCTATGGCGTCTTTCAGTCGCTGACCGATCTCAAGTTCGGTCGGCCTCTAGTCCACTTCATCGGCCTCGACAACTACGCGGCATTGATCAAGATAGGAGATTTTTGGAACAGCGTTCGTGCCACTCTTGTTTACGCCGGATCTTCGGTGCTTGCGGAAGCTGTATTCGGTCTGGCGCTTGCCAAGCTGTTCGCAACTGACGTCTTCCTTGCGCGTGTGATGCGGCCCGTCATTCTCTTGCCGCTCGTCCTGCCTCCGATGAGCGTTGCGCTCATGTGGACGACAATGATGGACCCGCAAAACGGGATTATGAACTACCTGCTCTCGCTTGCGGGCATAAGCAGATTTGCATGGATTTCAGATCCAAACACCGCGATGTTCTCGCTCGTCCTCATTGACGTCTGGACCTATACGCCATTCTTCGCGCTAATCATCTTCGCCGGTCTCCAGGGCATCAATGAAGAGATCAAGGAGGCCGCGCGTGTGAATGGCGCGAAGGGGTGGGCAACCTTCCTGCACATCGAGTTTCCGCTGATCGCGCCATACATTCTGATCGCCGCAGTGTTTCGGCTGATCGAATCCCTCAATCAGTTCGACATCATTTTCGGGACAACGCAAGGTGGGCCTGGGAATAGCACCTCCGTACTTTCGGTGCGAGCTTACATTACCGCGTTCCAGAACCTCGCCTTTGGGCGTGGTGCCGCACTGATGGTCGTCAATTGGATGATCGTTCTGATCGGAACGTTTGCCCTGGTGAAGCTATGGCGCTTCGTTCGGCAGCGCGTAAGCTGAGGATGCAACCATGCGATTGAAGCGCTCGACCTCTACCAATTTGCTTCTGAACCTGCTCGTCGGCATTTGCGCATTGATCCTGGCCTTTCCACTGGTCTGGATCGCGATGACGTCGCTGAAGCAGCAGGCTGAAGTGATGACCTGGCCGCCAACCTTCCTGTTCGTGCCGACGCTGGAGAATTACCGTGTGCTGTTTGATGTCACTCAGGCCGGAGCGACCAGCTATGGCACCATCAAAGTCGACTTCTTAACGCCGATCACGAACAGCGTCGTCATTGCGCTGGGCTCCGTAATCATCTCCCTGCTCATTGGGGTGCCAGCCGGCTACGTCCTAGCCAGGCGAGACATACCCTTCAAGGAAGACATTGCCTTCTTCATTTTGGGCTTCCGCTTTGGCCCGGTCCTCTTGGTCGTCATCCCGCTGTTCAGCGTCTTTCAGACGATCGGATTGTATGACACCTATATCGGGATGATCTGGGTCTACCAAGTCGTTACATTGCCAATGATTGTTTGGCTGAGCCGCTCCTATATCGAAGACATCCCAAAAGACATAGAGGAGGCAGCCGCCATGGATGGGGCCAAACCGGTCCGAGTCGTGGTGCACATCGTGCTGCCGCTTTTGAAGCCGGGCCTCGTCGGGGCCTCATTGCTCATCTTCCTACTCGCTTGGCACAACTTCGCCTTAGGTCTGATGCTCAGTTCGACCAAGGCGCCGGTAACGGTCGCTCTTCTCAAGCTGCTCAATCCAGGCGTGCAGTTCTACCCGGTCATGGCCGCAGGGCTGGTTGTGACGATGATCATTCCCGTCATTCTGATCGTGATCGGTCAGCGTCATCTTGAACGCGGCCTAACCTTCGGTGCCGTAAAATGAGCGCCAGGCCATTGATGTTCTTCGGAACGACGAATCTCGATCTGTGCTTCAATGTCGAGCGGCTTCCAACGCCGGGTGAAAGCCTGATGGGTACGGTGACCCGTCACCCTGGAGGAAAGGGCGCGAACCAAGCCGTTGCTGCCGCCCGGCTCGGCCTGAAACCACACTTCTACACGCATCTCGGTGATGATGATGCCGGTCAGTCGCTTTTAAAATCGCTTATGGAAGCTGGCGTTTGCACTGACGCAATCACGGTCTGTGCAGGCGAAGTCTCGGGCTCGGCCTTGGTTATGGTCGCTGACGACGGCTCCAACATGATCGTCATAGACCCGGGCGCCAATTCGAAGGTGGCGCCGGACATGATCGAGAGCGCAACCAAATTCATAGAGCACGATACAATCGTCGTCGCCGAAATGGGTATGCCGATCCCTGCGCTCAATCGACTCTTCGAGATGAAGCGTAAAAAAGGCTTCGAGCTTATTTTCAACCCGGCCCCGGTAAGGCCAGGTCTTCCATCGGCTGCGTGGAGAAGCGTTGATTTCGTCACGCCGAACCAGACGGAAGCTTTCGAGCTGACAGGCATCGAGGTATGCGACTTCGATGGCGCCGCGCGTGCGGCGGTGAAGCTGCTTGATCTCGGGCCCGGTGCCGCGCTGATCACGCTCGGGGCGCAGGGAGCTTATTATGCTGATGCCACGCGCTCCTTTGCTCTGCGGGCGTTTCCCGTCAAGGTCGTCGATACCACGGCCGCAGGAGATGCTTTCAATGGGGCATTCGCAGCATCACTCGCTCAGCGGCTGCCTCTAAAGGAAGCAGTGAGGAAGGCGCTAGCGGTTGCAGCCTTATGTGTGACACGGCGCGGTGCTCAAAGCTCAATGCCGACAGCCCAGGCAGTTGACGAGTTTCTACAGTCTCAAACGATCTTGGAGTTGGAATGACCGAACAGTTCTCAGTTTCAGACCGGACGGTGCTCGTCACCGGGGCAGGCGGCGGTATTGGCTCTGCCATTGCTAATGCGTTTCGTCAGGGAGGCGCGAACGTCGTTGCCACCGATGCCAATCTAGAGAACCTCAGAGACACTCTGCCAAGACTGCCCTATGGCAACGGCATAGTGCCCATGGCTATGGATGTCGCGCGCGAGGAGGACGTCGGAAGGGTCCTCGAACAGATCGACGAACACTTTGGCCGGCTGGACGTGCTGGTCAATAATGCAGGCATAAAATCTGCCCAGCCGTTGCTCAGCGGCAGCGCTGAAAAAATTGAACGTACGATCCAGATCAACTCGATCGCTGTCCTGCGCTGCTCAAAACTGGTCGTCGAGCGCTTCATGAAAGGCAAAGGCGGACGCATCGTCAATGTCGGCTCATCGCTGTCCTCGCAAGGTGCAGTTTTCAACTATCAGGCCGGCGGAGCCGACTATTGTCTTTCGAAGGCAATCGTACACGACGTGACCAAGCTACTTGCCTATGAATGCGCGCCCCTCAGCATCAACGTGAACGCGATCGCGCCTGGCATCATTGATACTCCCATGCACGGTCGCCCGCGGGAGGAGACTGAAGCGCGCCATGGTGGCCGGATTCCGTTGGGACGGGTTGGAGTGCCTGAGGATATCGCAGGGCTAGCCGTCTTCCTGGCGAGTCCGGCGGCTTCTTACATGACAGGGCAGATCGTGCACGTGAACGGCGGGATGCTGATGAATGGCTAGCCCAAGCTCTCACCTCAACTGGCCGTCAGTCGCTGGGATCATTTCGGACCTCGATGGCGTCCTCTATCGTGGAGATGCCGCAATTGTCGATGCCATAGAAGCGTTTGCGCGATGGCAGGCGGCCGGACTGCCGTTCTGCTTCGTGACAAACAACTCGACCCACACGCCGGAGGACGTCGTCCGCAAATTGGAAGCGTTTGGCCTTGCAGTCGCGCCGAACGAAGTGGTTACCAGCGCGATTGCGGCCGCAGAACTCGCACGCGCGAAGTACCCGGACGCAAGCCGCGTATATGTCATCGGCGCGCCCTCGCTTGCGAATGCGGTCGCCGCGGTAGGTCTGGACGTTACTGACCAAGAGCCGGAGATCGTCGTGATGGGTCTCGATCGCCGCATCACGCATGAGAAGATGCGGATTGCTGTTGAGGCGATCCTGAACGGAGCCGCCCTCATCGGCACCAACCCTGATCTTCTCTTGCCGACCGCCGATGGCTTCGAACCGGGAGCAGGAGCAACAATTACGGCTGTGGCTGCTGCCGCCCAGGTCAAACCCCTGATCGTTGGTAAGCCCGAGCCGCACATGATCAAAACGGCGCTTTCCCGCATAGGGACGGTGCGCAGCGCCACACTGATGATCGGTGACCAGACTGCGACGGATATTCAGGCCGGTAAGCGAGCTGGCCTTCCAACCGTGCTGGTCACGACCGGCGTTCCGCCCCGAGAGGATCCTGCCCTGGCGCGACCAGATTTCATCGTATCGAGCCTGGCAGAGATTGAGATCCCGGCCCTGGTTGGAGGCTCGCGACAGAGGAGAGCGTGATGGCCGATGTTCGTCTGGAAGGCGTCAGCAAGGCCTACGGGACCATCCAGATCCTGCGGAATATCAACCTGACAATCGACCATGGCGAATTCGTCGTCTTCGTCGGGCCATCCGGGTCGGGTAAGTCGACGCTGCTGCGCATGATCGGAGGGCTGGAGCGCATCAGCGGCGGACGGCTCTTGATCGACAATGTGGTCGTCAACGGCCTTGATGCGGCCGATCGTAACCTCGGTATGGTGTTTCAGAGCTATGCGCTCTATCCGCATATGACCGTGCGCGAGAACTTGGCCTTCCCTCTGCGTATGGCCAAAGTGACAAGAGCCGAGATTGATGCCAGGGTCGCTGAGACCGCATCGCTGTTGCAGATCGATCACCTCTTGGATCGTAAGCCTCGGCAACTCTCAGGTGGACAGCGGCAGCGCGTGGCGATTGGGCGTGCCATTGTGCGTGAGCCCAAGGTGTTCCTGTTCGACGAGCCTCTGTCGAACCTGGATACTGAGTTGCGTGTGCAGATGCGGGTTCAGATTGCCAAACTGCACAAGCAGTTGGGAAACACCATGATCTATGTAACGCACGACCAGGTCGAGGCAATGACGATGGCCGACAAGATCGTTGTGCTCAAGGACGGCAATATCGAGCAAGTGGGAAGCCCTCATGATCTCTATCACAATCCAGCGTCTCGGTTTGTGGCGGGATTCATCGGCTCGCCCAAGATGAACTTCCTCGACGGCCACATCGAGGCAGCAACCGAGACGGGCATGGACGTCAGGCTCGACGCGGGCGCAACGGTCTCTGTCCCCGTCCAGCCGGATCAATTGCTGGTCGGCAAGCCGATCACACTTGGAATTCGGCCGGATGATTTCTCTCCGTCCGCCGCCGAGAAGGCCGACATCGCAATTGAACTTGACATCGATTTCGTCGAGCATCTTGGCAGCGTCACTTACGTTTACGGCAACGCCGGAAAGGAGGCAGTCGTCGCAAAAGCGTCAAAGCCCGAGCCGCTCAAAGGCTCCGGCAAAGTTCGTCTTGCGGCTTCCCCGGCGGACTGCCATCTGTTCATGGCGAACGGAAAAGCCCTGCGACGGTTGCAAGCGCCCGCAAATTGGAGCTAATTTTGGTTAGTGCCGCGCCAGGAGCGAACGCGGTCTATAGACACGGACGGATGAGGTGAAGGGGGGCGGTATCAGGCAGTTCTTCCGGAACTCCCGTTCGTTTGTGCTGGGGGCGGGGATCGGATCGGGCATGGCTGCGAGAGCGGCCGAACGAGCAGGGGCAGATTTCGTGCTTGCGCTCAATGCCGGCCGATTTCGCGCGATGGGCGGTTCTTCACCTGCCTCAATCCTTCCAATCCGCAATAGCAATGAATTTGTGGCCGGCTTCGGTCGGACCGAGATCCTGCCCAGCACGAAATTGCCGGTATTCTTCGGCGTTTGTACCTTTGATCCGCAACTCGATATCGATCGTTGGCTCGATCGGATCAGCAGCTGGGGTTTTTCGGGGGTCACTAACTTCCCTTCCGTCATCCACATTGATGACTACAGGAGGTCGTTGCTTGAGAAATGCGGCCTAGGTTACTCCCGCGAAATAGAGCTGCTGGTGAAGGCGGCAAAACGTGGCCTGATGACGATCGCCTATACTCGAACCCAATCTGAAGCAAGGCGCATGGTTGAAGCTGGTACTCAGGCCATCTGCATCAACTTCAATCTCAATCGTGGCGTTGAAAGCGCATCCGACCCATCGATTAGCCTGTCGGAGCTTGCCGCGCGCACGAGCGCAGTCGCGCGTGTGGCTCAATCCGTCGACCGAAACGTGATCTGCCTACTTGGCGGCGGGCCGATAACGAAGCCTGACGAACTCTTGGATATCTGCGGCGAAACGGGTGTTAAGGGCTTCATCGGGGGTTCCTCGCTCGATCGCGTCCCGCTGGAGATGTCTGTCCTTGAGGTCACCTCGGGATTCAAGACTCTTCACTTGTTGCGGGAGAAGGTCGATCTCCTTGAGCGCCAACTCCAATTGAGCGGCTTCAGGCACGGCGTCATCGCACAGTCCTCAATCATGAAACGCGTTCTTGAGACTGCAAAGCGCCTGGCTTCCCATCCCAGTCCTGTGCTCGTTTGGGGCGAGACCGGCTCGGGCAAGCGAAGGATAGCCAGCCTGGTCCATGCCTTCAGCGACCGCAAGCACGCGAAGGCAGCGCTGTTTCAATGCCGACCCGGCTTGCCCATCGATACGGTCGGTGCGCTTTTTGGGGCCGAGCGCGATCAGAGCAGGAGACGCCAACTGTCGCTGCTGGAAAGTGCAAACGATACGACCGTGTTGCTGCTGCATCTCGATCAGCTTTCGCGTGATGGGCAGGAACGGCTTGCCGATTACCTCGAGACCGGTAGTTTCGCGCCCTTGAACGGCGCATCCATTGTGCGCTCCAGTGCTCGAATCATCGCAACTGCCACGGTTGCTCGCGGGGCGGGCCTTCAAACGGTGCTATGTCCCCGGCTGCTCGGCTTGTTTTCGGGGCTCGACATCAAGCTACCTGCCTTGCCAGACCGATTGGAGGACCTCCCTCAGCTGGTTCAGCATTTCACAGTCGAGGCGAAGGGGGATTCGAATGCCCAAACGCTGGCGATCGAAAATTCTGCATTTTTGGCGCTCGCTGGCCATGATTGGCCCGGCAATTTAAGGGAATTGCGCCAGATCGTGAACCAGCTGGTGACGCTCCCAGATGCGCATATCAGCGCGGGCGTTCTGAGGCCGCTGTTGAACGCGTCGGCACCGGCTAAGCCGAAAAATGCATTCTCCGAGCGGGAATGGATCATAGAAGGCTTGAAACGAAACAGACTTCATCGCGGAAAAACAGCCAGTTCTCTGGGGCTTTCAAGAAAAACCCTCTACAACAAAATCAAAAAGCTGCGGATCTTGGAGTAGCAGTCCCGGTGTTCACGTTGCTCACGCTAGCCGCCTCGAAGCGGTCCCATCCAAAAGCGTGAACATTGGTAATGACGACCGGGTGCGCCAAGGCTCACCATACGATTTCACGTTCGCTAAGCCGATTGCTGCCGTGGAGCTGCGCTAATCTCGTCTGAACCACGCTCGGCGCCATTGCTGGCTTGCGGAGCTTTCGTCCACAGCATCCCGTCGCACCATACGTGCTCCACGCGGCCCCACTTGCAGGCGGCTGCGAGATGCGGGAAGAACCCACGTCCATGGTGATTTGCGCTCGTATTGCAAAGCAGCGGAATTCCCGTGAGCGCTTCGTATTCGACGAGAAGCTCGGCGACTTTGTGTTGAGAGGTCCTGCAGATCGTCTGCAGTCGCGCAGATCCGTCGAGATGTACAACAGCGGGGATTTTGTCCCGCCATTCAGCTCGAGTCTGATGATCGAAAATCATATAAGGATCCGGCGTTCCTGGACTGAAAATATCCGGCGCGCGATCTTCCAGGCAGATCGGCGCCACTGGCCGGAAGTGTTCGCGATGCTTGATGTCATTGAGATAATCCTTCATTCCCGGCGATGTTGCGGCTGCGAGAATGCTTCTGCTACCTAATGCCCGAGGTCCAAGCTCGGCGCGGCCGGCAAGAAAAATCACAGGCTTGTCGCTGGCGAGAATAGTCGCGAGTTCATGCATACCACACGGCGCGCCATCCCATTCAGGTGGCACATCGCTACGTTGCAGCGCCGGACCACTGTATACCGACCATTGCAACGGCACGAAACCTCCGTCCGCTCCCATTGCGCAACAAGCTGCACCGATTGCAGAGCCGCTGTCATTTGGAAACGGGGGCACCCAGACAGCATCGAACAGGCCTGCCGCCCGTAGTGCACTATTCCATTTGATATTGAGACCGCAACCGCCCGCTATGCACAAGTTGCGCGCAGCAAAACCCGAGTGCCGCTGCAAAGCACTCGCCATTTCCCGCACGAGCAGACGCTCGAGGAAGCAATGAAACGATGCGAGCACATCTTCGGGCGCCTTGGCCTTCAACCGCCGCGCGCTAGCATCGAAGAAGTCGTGAACGGTCGCAAGCTCAGACTCCATGCTCTTGATGTCGGTACGGTAACTGGCACGCTTCGTGTCAGCGGCAAAGCGCTCCTCATAGAGCTCCTGAAAGACCGTGACGATGTTTTCATTGACAGAGCCGAGGCCGATATAGGCCATCAGCTTGCCGGCGACACCCAGGTTGAGCTTGCCGGCACCTCCCGGATCCAGCTTGCCGGGGTCACCCAGGTCCCAATTGGCGCGGTTCGCTCGCTTATACGGCCCAAAGTGAAGACCCGCAGCGGCATAGACGTGCCCGATCACCGGGAACAGACACTCGATAAACCGGGTCCCCCCGCGTTCTACATGATAGAGTCGTGGAAAGGTGCCGCCATCCCACACGAGGCAGAAAGCAGGCTGTCCAGCTTTGGCAAACGGGCTGGTGCAGTATGCGGCGGCCACGTGGCTGGCGACGTGCGGATAGCTCTTATACGGGAAATCCCTGCCATCGAGCCTAAGGCCAAAGCCGTCGCGTGAGGCGAGAAGGCCCTCGGTATGGCGTTCAACATAGGACGCGCCTTTGAGCGTGATAGGTGCCGTTCCGCTAACGACCTGGTACCGAGACTCCACTTGCCCCACCCAGCCGTCGACGACGAACTGATCAATGTCCTGCACATCTAGACCGTGCTCCGCCAAAGCCATGACGATTGCATCGAGATTGTCGATCGTTTGATAGCGCGGATTGTTGTTCCGCTTCTCCTGCTCGATGCAAAAGATGAGCCGTCCGTCCTCGATCAGCGCGATCGCTCCGTCATGCGTCAGCTTGATACCGCAGATGCGCATAATGCCTCCACTTTAATGCCAGCAATTCGATGAGTTAAAGATCAAGTCTGGACTCCGAGAGCATGCGAGTAAGCAATCGTCGTGGCCCGACTCATCCTCGCGCCGCTCGCGCTAGACCATTCGCCTCATTTCGCATGCCCATGACCCATTTCGTCATCAGCGAGATCCGGTTACTAGATGCCGTACTAAGCGTGGTGCATGATTTGCGCCGATGCGGGGGACCCTATGGGGTCTACCCGGACGAGCTTCGCGTTCGCGACCGAGCAGTGCGCCAGGATTGAGGTCGCTGTTCTGCGCTGTATTGACCTCGACGATCGTGAAGGGGCCGAATTGCTCGCGGAGAGAAGATAATGTGTAGCATGCGCGTCAGCGCTCCGTTCCCTTTGTCAGTTCCGAGGGCATTGGCTTGCTTCGTCAGATCAGTGCATTCTTGCATCATTTCCTATTCTCGTATGGCTCTTCATACGGCGGGATTCCTTCGTAGTTTCAAAGAGCGTGCCAACAGCCAGTGCTGCTTTCCTTTGCTATTCCCATCCAGGGCGTGTCGCGTAGAGAACGGGATGTCCTGAGACCGACAGTGGCGTTGCAGATGCTCCGTCTTGCTTCGTTTGACGCATCGCAATTTTTGTCAGCGCGCGAAGCCGCTTTACTTAATGCGATGGAGAGCCGTGGATTCGAGATCGGCTGTTTGCGGCCTCTCCGGCCAATCGCCCTCCGCGTTTGGCGCCAAGCAGCGTGATTAAGGAGGGCGATGACGAGTGAGGACACCCGCGCTTGCGTGGGATCTCCGATAGGCGCTGGGGAGCGGGACGGTACGCAGGTTGTCCTAAGAAACGGCAACTGCTCGGGGATACGTTGATGCGTCGCACGGAGCTGCGCGCCGAGTAAGTTCGAACGCCGCGAATACCTCAGGGCCAGACCCGTCTTCATCGACGCATGCTTGATAGTGGTCGCTTACGACTGTGCTGCGATACCTCGCCTTCAGTCGATTTGATCGAGCTGAGCCTCTCTGCGCCTGGAGTCCACACGGCGCGAGCCGACTGCAATTCCTTTTCGCCGCGTTCCCGACAATCTCGCCTGAGACAATCGTACCCAGACTAAAGAATGTCACATCGACTATGAGATCTGGTCACCGTATGCAACGATTGAATTAGAGATCAGGCTTCGCCCGGCCAATTGGCTCACCGACGAACTCCATCATACCGGGGGGCACACAGTTGCATCGCCGTGGGTCTTTGTGCACTGTTCCTGGTCGAGAGTGTCGCTTGCGCGCTCGTCATACGTTGCGATGCCCAAGGTGCTTTTTGCCCTGAAGCCGCACTGTAGCTCGATGCCATCGTGTGCCGCACTGTTCCTCGACAACGCACGCAATATGGTCAGGCTTTACTCCTTCCGCTAAACCGGTACGTTCTCCTCAGCATGAGTGAGGAAGCTCAGGTCAGGCGCTTTATCGCGAGTAGCCGGTCTTGCCGTTACCGGAGCGTGCGTTCCGGCAATCAACTTCTTAGATCGAGATTCATAGTGAACGACGACTGCTCGATGAAGGACATCCGCGAGTTCCTGGACCTCTGGCAGCGAGTCTTCAACAGGCATACGCCCGATCGCCTGGTTTCGTTGTACACAGATGATGCGATGCTGCAGGGTACATCGAGTCCTAAGCTCTACATCGGGGCCAAAGAAATAGGCACTTACTTTCGTGGCGGCGCTACCGTGAAAATGGAAGTATGGCACTCTGTCACGTTGGAGCACAACGTTGTCCTGGTCGCGGGAAGCTATGTCTTTTCACAGATATCGAAAGGCCATCAGAAATCGACGCCGGCGCGGTTCACCTTCGTACTACGCCGTCAGGACGGCACGTGGAAGATCGTGCATCATCACTCATCTGCCAGCCCAGATTGAAAGTCGAACCAAGCTACGCGGTATTCAGAGTTTGGGACTGGAGTAACGAGCTCAAGCCCCTTTCAGGATTCTACCCATACAGCGAGAGGGGCAGTCTCGGTAAAGTTGCCGCTTGCCCTCAGGGGTTTTCACGAACTTCCTACGTAGGCGCTTCCTCTTTAAGACGAGAGGCGGCTATACCAGTTCTTCGGCTCTTCATTTTCGCTATGTGATCTGAAGATCATCACGCAGCGGACGGAGCCTACCTGCCCGCCTATTGCTCTTCTTTTTGATTGATGCGTTCACGTCGGCAGCGGCAAAGGCACTAACTGCTTCTGCCGAGCCAGTTATGGCGCCGCATCTACGATCCGACGTGGCATGTCCACTTGGTCCATCGGCCCCCAATGCGCAAAGCAAACGCTCTAGATGGCATGGGTGCGAAAACTTCTGCTCTGCTTCGCCACTTTCTTGGCAAAATTACCCAGATTTACCCACTGTGAGCAACTGACGTCAGGTTCGACCAACCTGCAGTCGACTAGGCTTGCCGAATTGAGCCCATCGCAGAGTGGGTCTGCCCTTGAAATTACAGGAGCGCCCAGTGCCAGTTGTCCCGCCCACACCCGCCCAGTTGCGAGATGTCGCCTCACAGTGCGGCCTTTCACTTACCGACGAGGACGTCGTTTCCTTCCGCGGACTTATCAACGAATCTCTCGAGGCCTACAGATACATCGAAGCCCTCCCGGATGAGTTGCCTCAGGTGAAATATGCGCGCACCCCGGGGTATCAACCGCGGGCGGAAGAAAATCTGCACAACGCATGGTACCGTAAGGCGAGGGTCGAAGGAGCGCCAAGCGGAAAACTCAAGGGTAAGACCGTTGCGCTGAAAGATAACGTCATGTTGGCTGGGGTGCCAATGATGAACGGCTCGGCGACGCTCGAAGGATTCGTACCAGATATCGACGCAACCATTGTCACTCGCATGCTTGATGCGGGTGCCGAAATCGCAGGTAAAGTGCATTGCGAATGCTTTTGCACATCCGGTGGTAGCCATACCGGTGCGCTCGGACCTGTGCACAATCCTCATAAAATGGGCTACTCTGCGGGCGGCTCGTCTTCGGGCTCGGCCGTTGTCGTGGCGCTTGGCGAAGTCGATATGGCGATCGGCGGCGACCAGGGCGGCTCAATACGCATGCCATCGTCGTTTTGCGGTATCTACGGCATGAAGCCCACCTGGGGTCTTGTCCCCTATACCGGCATCATGCCCAATGAGCTGACGCTCGACCACACGGGCCCCATGACCGCAACGGTCGCGGACAATGCGTTGCTCTTGGAGGTAATCGCCGGAGACGACGGTTACGATCCACGCATCAAAGCACCGAAAGTCGAAGAATACACGAAAGCACTCGGTCAAAGCGTCAGCGGATTGAAGATCGGCGTTCTGAAGGAGGGCTTCGAACAGCGCGGGGCGGAAGCTGGTGTCAATCGAGCAGTTCGTGAAGCGGCCAAGCGCTTCAAGGATCTCGGGGCCTCGGTTGAAACGGTCTCTGTACCAATGCACCTCCAAGGTGCCGCAATCTGGACGCCGATCGGCACCGAGGGCGCCACACAAACCATGATGTTTGGTGACGGCTTTGGTACCAGCCGATCAGACCTCTTTTCACTGTCACTCATGGACTTCCATCGGGGGTGGCGCCAGAAGGCGAACTCCCTGTCCGAGCAGGCCAAGTTGTTCCTGTTGCTCGGCACTTACGTAAACAACACGTACGGGCCGCGATTCTACGGCAAGGCCGTCAACGTCTCTCGCCGCCTACGCGCAGCTTACGACAAGGCCCTTAAGGATTACGATCTCCTTCTTCTACCGACGACGCCGATGAAGGCGACGCAACTCCCTCCACATGACGTCAGCCGAGAGGATTATGTCACGCGCGCGACGGAGATGTTCACCAACACGGCTCCGTTCAACATCACGCACCATCCGGCTATGTCGCTGCCGTGCGGAATGGTGGATGGCCTTCCGGTGGGCCTGATGCTCGTTGGTCGCCACTTCGACGAAGCAACCATCTACAGGGCGGCGCACGCCTTCGAGCGGATCGGAGACTGGAAGAAGATGTGACCAGAGCAATGATGCCGGCCACAACGGACCACCGCCGCGTCCGCGGTACGTTGTGAACTCTCCGCTTCGCCGGGATGACCGTTCTGACGATAGGCAAACACGTTGTGTGTTCCGATTTCTTCCATCGCGAATACGTGCTGGCCTGCCGACCGATGTGAAAGAAAGGCAATCATCTACAACCAAGTACGAGGAGGGTCAATCAATGCGTAGACTGTCGACTTACCTTTTAGCTACCGCCGCATTCCTGGGCGTTGCGGGTGGTGCGAGCGCCGAGGATGTCCTGTCCGAAGTTTCCACATTAGAAAACGAATACTTCAATAACTGGTCGCAAGGTGCCGAACAGGCCGCAAAATCGCTCGGTCTAAACTATCGCATCCTTTCAGGCAAAGGTGATGCCGCAAAGCAAATCGAAATCTATGAGGCCCAATTCGGTACAGGTGTGAGGATCACGTTCGGCGAGAATCTGGTTGCGGCGAACATAAAGCCCATCGTTGAGATGGCGAAGAAAGTCGGTGCGGTGCATGTTGCTGTTTGGGAGTCACTTCCTGGCTTCCATCCTTTGGATGCGGGGGCCGAAAATTATGCTTTTGCAACGTTCTTCTCGCCGGATGATGTCGAAAACAGCTACAGAATTGCCAAATTGCTTTTTGACAAGATCGGCGGAAAAGGCAACGTCGCGCACATTACTGGTTTTCCCGGGGTAGATGCAGACATCTCCAGAACCGCGGGTTTCGATAAAGCTCTAGCCGAATACCCCAACATCAAGCTCGTCGCGCGCCAACCAGGAAAATGGAATCAGATTGACTCTCGCAAGGTCATGGAAGACCTATTGGTGGCGCACTCCAAGATTGATGCTGTCTTCGGGCAAAACGACTCGATTGCACTGGGCGCGATGCAAGCCGTCGAAGACGCTGGTATGCACATTCCGATCGTCGGCCTCGACGGTAATCGAGAAACCCTTAAGCTGGTGAAGGAAGGCCGCATTCTTGCGACAATGGGCTTTACCCCACAGTGGCAAGCCGGTTTTGCGCTCGTGCGGGCATACGATGTCGCTAAGGGATTTAAGCCGAGCCCGTGCGAACGCATGATGTACACGGGAGCCACGCTGATAACCGCTCAGAATGTGGACAAGTATCAAGCGTTTCTCGCCGGCGAGAAGCTTCCGTTTGATTGGAGGAAAATGTCGCGGGTTCTTCATCCCAGCGATTGGGATGCTCAAAACTATGTGTGGCCGATCGACGTGAAGACGTACTGGGGAGCTCGAACGCCGGTCGGATACAATTTTCCGAAGGCTTATCAAGATGCCGTTGAATCTGGTTGCGTGGATCAGCTCAAGGCGGAGTATAACGATCACTATAAACAGCGAATTCCCGAGTGATCGCTTCGGATGCCCCTCTCTCTCTGGAGAGGGGCGTCGTGTTTACCTCACGTTGACGGATCGCAAACATGCTAGAAGTGTCGTTGGTTGGGCGCAGAGATAGCGAGCTATGGCGGCGTGCCATAACTATCTTCGTCTTTACAATCGCGATTATATCTTTTGGTGTCGCGGCTCCATCGTTCTTTACCATCGCAAATATCAGGGCAATCGAACTATCGAGTTCGGTCCTCTTGATCTCATCCATCGGGGCGACCTTCGTGATCCTGATGGGCTCTATCGACCTATCGATCGGAGCGGTTGCTAGCTTTTGCGGCATGCTGGTCGCCCGGCTAGCACCAGACCTAGGTTTATGGTCAGTTCCTATCGCGTGTTTGGTCGGCTTGGTGTTTGGTGCGATCAATGGGCTGGTCTATGTCTACCTCAGAATTCCCTCGATTCTGGTGACGCTTGGAGCAGCAACGACCATTTCAGGAGCGGTACTCTTCATTTCAGATGGCCGGTCCTTATCAGTATCGAACGCGGCTGTCATTGACGTGGCCCAGGGCGCACTGGCCAATATAGTCCCCAATGCGGTACTTTTTTCGGCCGTGATCTACGGTGTTGCGATTCTAATAGGTGATCGCACGCGTTTCGGACGAATGACGCTCGCGATCGGAAGCGACGAGCAAGTAGCCGCGCTCATCGGAGTTAAGGTCAATACGATCAAAATCCAGGCGTTTGCATTGTCCGGCCTTCTTGCAGGAATTGCCGGAGTCCTGTTGGCCGCTCGTCTGGGATCCGCCACAGTCACAATGGGCAGTTACATGACTCTCGACACGATCACCGCAGTGGTCGTTGGCGGAACTGCGATTACGGGTGGGTTTGGCAACGTGCGCCTGACGATAATCGGGGTTCTTTTCATAACGATCCTTTCAGACGGCATGAACATTCTCGCCCTGCCGTCCTATCTACAAACAATCATTCAAGGGACCGTCATTCTGCTCGCTGTTCTTCTGAACACCAATCGTGCGAGCGCGGAGGACGTGAAATGAGTGGCGTGCCGACGCCCATCTACACGATGCGCAACGGGTCGAAGCGCTTCAATGGCATTTCCGTGGTCGAAGGAATCGATCTCGATGTATTCCCGAACGAAATAGTTGGCATTGCCGGCGAAAACGGGGCAGGCAAATCAACGACCCTCAAAATGATTGCCGGCATCCATACGCCGGATGCGGGAAGTATGAGACTCTGCGGCAAGAGCTTCAGGCCGACAAGCTATACTAAGGCCGTTGAGGCCGGGATTTCGATGGTCTTTCAGGAGCAGGCCCTTATTCCAAGCCTGACTGTCTACGAAAATATATTTCTCTCTTTAGAAGCCAACTTTGCCAATCCGATAGGCATCGTCGACAGAAGAGCGATGATGGCCGTGAGCGAAAGACACTTCAAAGACCTCGGTCTTGACTTCATCGATCCGTGCCGTCGCACAGGCGACTACGCTTTCCACGATCGGCAGATGATCGAGATTGCCAAGGCGTTCGTGTTGGCCGAGTATTTCCATATTGATCATCCCATCATCCTGCTCGACGAACCGACAGCGGCAATCGGCGAGCGAGAGATCAGAATTCTCTTTGATTCGATTCGGCGGTACCGTCGTCGCGCGTCATTCGTCCTCATTACCCACCGTCTTGCGGAATACGTAGAGCTTTGCGACCGCATCTACGTGTTCAAGGACGGGCGAAATGTTGGCGAGTTCGCAGGAGAACAGATCTCCGAACAAAGCCTTCATCGGGCGATGGTTGGCCGAACGCGAGACGACGAATACTTCATGGAGAAGCGCCAGCTGAAACTCGTGGGAGCGCCCATCGCGATCTCAGTCAAGGGTCTAAGCGGCCACAACGTCCAGAATGTCAGTTTTGAGGTTCGCAAAGGTGAGATCCTTGGAATTGGTGGCCTCGTCGGATGCGGCAAGGAGGCTGTAGCCAAAGCCATCGTCGGATTTGAACCCTTCCCCTCAAACGGCACCATCGAATTGGGCGGCGAAGCGTTGCCGCTTCGCGGACGTGGAAAAGCGGCGATCGTGCGCGGGATGGGTTTCGTCCCCAAAGAACGCAAGACCGAAGGCATCGTGCCTTACATGTCGGTTCAAGCAAATATGTCTTTGGCCTCGCTTCCGCTCGTCTCGCGCCTGTCTGGTTTCATTTCGCGCTCCCGAGAACGGATTCTCGCCGAAAAGTACATCAATCGCTTGCGTGTGAGATGCAAAGGTCCAACACAGCTTTGCCAATTCCTTTCCGGGGGTAATCAACAGAAGGTGGTGATAGCTAAATGGCTGGCCCGAAAGGTTCAGGTGCTGGTCCTCGACAATCCCACGCGCGGCGTCGATGTCGGCGCCAAACAAGAGATCTACGGCGTCCTGAGGGACTTGGCTGAGGAGGGCGTAGCTATTCTTCTGGTCACAGACGATCTGCCTGAGCTTATTGGAATGTCAAACCGCATCATCGTGATGCGAGAGGGAGAAATTCAGTTCGTGTGCAACGCGCCTGCCGATAACAAGCCAACGGAGCAGGAACTTGTCCAACACATGGTATGAGCCGCAGACGACTGGGTCGAGATCAGGTGTAGAAGTAAAAGTGCAGATCGCCCAGTTTTATAACCGTCACCGTCCCATCATAAATGCGATAGGGCCATTGTTGCTGCTGATGGCAATGGTCGCGGTGTTCGCGCTGATCAACCCGCGCTTTTTAAGTTGGATAAATCTTTTCAATCTGATGCGACAGTCCTCGATCCTGCTGATCGTCTCAACGGGCATCACATTTGTGATTCTCATGGGAGCGCTTGACCTTTCCGTTGGAGCCATCGTGACACTTGTGGCAATTTCGTCTGCGGTTCTGATCCGTGACTTTGATGTAGGTGCGGTCGGAATAGCCGTCGCTGCCGCAGGCATTGGAGCGCTGTGTGGCCTCGCAAATGCTGCGCTCGTCCTTCGACTACGGCTGCCTTCTTTCGTTGCCACACTAGGCACGATGACTATTCTTGGCGGCGTTTCCACGTGGATCAGCGGCGGTGGCAACGTGTTCTTTCAGAGCCCGAACCTCACGTGGATTGCTTCCGGTTCTGTGATTGGTCGAATTCCGAATTCGGGAGTGTTGGCGCTTCTCATTTTTGTGGTCGCTTCCTTTGTCGGTGCGAGAAGCCACTTCGGAAGAGCCCTTTTTGCGATCGGTGGTGGTGGCCTCACTGCTCGACTTTCGGGGATTGACGTTCTTCGCACCAAAGCCGTCGCTTTTGTTGTCTCCGGAATGCTTTGCGGAGTTGCGGGCTTGCTACTTGTCGCGCGGACATCAACGGGAACGTCGCGCATGGGAGACGATCTGCTGCTCCAGGCGATCGCCGCGGTCGTGATGGGCGGAACCGCGCTATCTGGAGGTTCAGGCGGAGTCCATCGAACATTGACCGGCGTTCTGGTGATCGCCGTGCTGCAAAATGGTCTCAATATCGCAGGCGTGCATACATACCTTCAAATCATGGTCACGGGCCTGATCGTAGTTCTATCTGTTACAATAACTCTCGATCGATCGAGGCTAGCGTTTATTAAATAGCGGAGCACTGTCGTGGCGATATGGACCGACAATTGCCTCCCTCTGACTCGCGCCATCTAAACGCGCGTTGTGGCGAGAACAGGATGTCGGCCGGATCACTCGAGCTGTTGGGGAAAAGGTGCGGCCGGTCGACATCGCCTGTTAGGCTTGCTGATGGCGGTTAGAACCGAAATGGCGCGCCGAGAGCTCCGTTTCTAGATGCATCAGTCGAATGCCTATCCAACTTGTTGCCGGCCCGATGTCATCAGAAAATTCCGATCTGTGAGAGGGAGCTCGCGCACATGTTGCATCGGCGCGCGCATGCGAGTCCGAGAGTGGCTTCGGAATCGAATTGACCTGTCGAACCCGTTGGTATCTCTCTCCGAAAGATCGCTCGTTCCTGTGGAAGCACGCATTTGCCGCGAGAAACCTTTGGATTAGGAAATGAGCTCGCCCGCGTATTGTGCTGACGAAGTATCGGTTGCTCTTTCACAACCGCGCGGGCTGGTAGTGCCAGCGTGCCAGCGGCCACCTGTTAAGTGAATCGTGCCCGTGCGACTCCGCAAACATCGCGTTTCTAGAGCCGTGGGAAGGTAACTGTCGCGTCAGACCTGGAAGACAGCTGCGCCTAACGGTCGGTTTACTCAAAATTACCCGGATGCTGAGGTCGTGCGCCGTGACCAATCCCACATCATTTGAATAATAGCGACCGACGGCCAGAATTCCGTTCTGATCTCTTGGCTCCGCTGGCAGACCGGTTCGTCTGCTTTCTCCCAAGACTTGAGCCGCTGCCGGAGAAATCCGGCAGCGGTTTTTTTGGAGCTTCATCATGCCCACTTTGCAGTCGAGATATTGAGGTGATTGCAGCCAGTTCGATGAACGGACAGCGCAACGATAGTCGTGCCTGATAGCCCGCCCGTTGCATCGTCGCATGTAACGAAAAAGGCGGGCTACGAAAAGATCATGGGACGAGCAGCACCGGACCTGATGTAACAAGTGCATTGAGGCTCATCCGAGGCTCGAAAAGGAGCCGGCGAGTTCATCGAGCTGGAAGCGAGCGCTGTCCCTTCGTCCCGATCCCGTGCACCCCCGCCGCAAAGTCGCGCGCTCGGAAATCTGCGATCCCGTGCGGTTCTTCAGCGGCGTCACCACGATCGCCTCCATATAGCTGTGAGAATAGCCGCAGCAGTTAGCGACGGGGCCGCATCCAACGTCTAGCTAATGCCTATTGCAACACCAGCTGCGACTGATTCCGGCGCTAGCGACGAGATCACCTCGCGAGGCAGCCCAGCCGGAAACGCGGCAGAAAAGCGGCATTGGTATTCCTTAGAGAGCTGAATTGCAGCCATACCCAGACAGACAGACGGAGATTGATTGGTGCTGTCGCACGTCAGCGCCGACGCCGGTTCTCGACGTGCGAAGTTCCTAAAAACATAAGAGGTCCGATGGCGGGCCTCGTCGTGAAGGGGCCCAACACCCGCGACGAGAGCCCCTCCTCGACTGCGACTAGGCGGGCACGGGGGGAAACGAGCCCAACCGCGACGACAACTGGCCTTTCAGATTTTTGCCAGCAAATCCGTTCCAAAAAGAAAGGCCCCACATGGGGCCCTTCTGGTCTTGATCTTGTCGCCGGTCGATCAGGCGGCCTTTGAGGCGGCTCCGCCACGAACCCGCGAATACCCGGCGGATGCCGGATCGGTGAGGGTCGCGTACACCGCGTATGCCGTCTCCTTGGACCCACCCAGCGAGAACGAGCCCTTCGGGGTGAACTTTCCAGCGATGCCTTCCCAGGTCTTGTCGCGTGTCCAGTTCACGCCAGAGAGACTGTTGACAAGCTCGCGGGCCTTCAAGGCGCGATCTTTCGGATCGGCAACGTTGACCAACGGATGCCCAACTGCGCCGAGCGCTGCCATCGCCGTCGGTGAGGAAGCAAGGCTGTGCTCCCGGTTCTCGAGCGCGGGCCCGTAGGCCTCCGTCAGGGCGTTGAACCAATCGATGGCTGCCCGCTCGATTGCATTAATCGTCTCTTCCGGGACCGGGACAGGCCGTGCACCGTACTGAACACCGTTGATGCCCTTCGCCAAGGTCACGCAAGCACCGCGCAGGGTGGTGATCGTGACCACCTCGGCGTCGGTCGAGCGCAACTGACGACGAACCTTGTTCACCCTGCCCTTGAAGAAGCCGACATGCCGCTCGACCTCGCGGCAGACGCGGGTGATGGGGTCACGAGCGTCCATACCGAGGCTCAAGGCTGCGTTGGGACGCACACCGAGAGTGTTCAGATCGTGAAACGCCTGCCGCGCCCAGCCCTCGTCCCGACCGTGGTTGATGTAGATGGGAACGAAGTCCTTCTTCGTTTCGGGATCGAGGTTGGCTGCTTCGTGACGAGCCGCGAGTTGCGTCTCGCCGTCGATGGCGACCAGCCTCTTGTCCCACGGGACCTGGATGAACGCGGTGCCGTCCTCGCGCATCTCAACCAACAATGGCGCCTCGCAGTAGAGCGTGATGGCAGGCGTCAAGCCATCCTGACCATTGCGCAACGCAACGATGTAATCGGCATACGGCTCGACGTTCTTCTTCTTCGCGCCCTCGAACAGGCGCTGGACCTCGTCACGGATGCCGCGGAGTTCCTGCAACTCGTGTGAGGCGTCGAGCTTCTTCTTATTCTCGCTGTCGCGTGGATCGGGCGCGATCTGGAAGAGCTGAGAGGCGCGAACTCGACCGATGAAACGGTTCTCATCAATCGCGGTCCCGGCGATGATGTGCCCGTCCGTCGGGTTGAGGGGTTTGGTGTGGGTTGTAGAGATGGTTGACATTGCAATAGCGGTCCTTTGCCGCCTTGTCCGTCACCCTGGACAATTGGGGGCGGGGACCATACATTCCGATTGCTAAAGCCGGACTGGCGGGTCCCCGCCGGTTTCAAAGAACCCGAGCCTTCCTAACGGATCGCTCGGGTTTTTGCGTTGTACACCTGAGTCGCGGAACCCGCAAGTCGGGAGTTCCATTTTCTGCGATGGCGGCTCTCCAGCTGGCTGGTCGCAAGACTCGAGCTAGCGCATCGCCAGGCATTTTGTACCCGAGTTCAGATATCCTCAACTCGAGCTGCGTGACCGAGCCGCTCAAACAGTCCGAGGCGATCCTCTAGCCCCGCGATAATGCGTTGCTTTGGTCCAATCTCCTGGTGCAGGCGTTCGGCGACACAAAAAACCGTTATTCCTCAAGGTCCTGCGTCCGAAATGGTGCAATCCTTTCCTCGGCACCATACGATTCTGGATCGCGAATAAATCCAGATAGATAAGCCCTTTCAGGGTGTTGCGTTGGCCCCGACTGTGTAACAATGGGGTGTAACATTGCTGTTCAGGGTTGTTCGGCCAATGCGCCGGGACGGGTCTCAAAACAAGTGATTTGCTCAGCGCATCCCTGCTGATGTCCGCCCCAAAGTAATCGGTGTCGGACTCGCAATCCCGCTGGGCGATAGCTTCGTTTTCGTGACGCCTAGCGAGAGCACCCAAGCCATTCGTTTCTCCCTCCGCACTGCCGATCCCAGTGAGGCCAAGACGCGTAACGCCATTGCGGCGGCCTATCTTGAGGGTGTCTGGCAAGCTCTCCGCAATGATGCCCCCGTGATCTGAGCCACCGACAGGCGACGGCCTTGGCGGGCCAACTCTATCGCGTTTGGGCGGACAAGCGCGAAGGCAAGCTCTGGGTGCTCCACGTGACGCCGGAAGCGGGACCGGTCAAGACAGATGAAGCTCGCGATCTCGTGCTCCATCGGCAACTCATCGAGGAAGGCTTCTTGGCTTTCTTTGAAGAGTCGAAGGGTGGCTATCTGTTCATAGAGCCGAAGGCCGGTGAGCTAGGTGTGCGCAATGCGGTGAAGACGGCGCGGAATAAGGTCAATGAATTCGTCCGCGAGGTTCTGAAGGATAAGAACGTTGATCCTAGCCACGGTTGGCGGCATCGGATCAAGACGGTTGGCATTGATCAGGGCGTTGAGATGCGCGTGCGGGATGCCATTCAGGGGCATGCGCCGCGCAATGTTTCGGAGGGCTACGGGGACGTGACTATTAAGGCCAAGGCGAATGCAATAGTTCGGTTTCCGGCCATCGACGTCGCATAATCGGACGCCTGTAAGGTCCCCTAAGAAGCGGAATAAGACCTAGCTGCTTTGTCCCACTCGCGGATAGCAAATATCTCAGGCTACTCTGGTTCGTGCGGAGTTTTAGAGGCTGCGTAAAACGCTCCGAAGCATAGCGATCGGAATCCAAAGCGGCTTAGGCAACAGCCCCGGAAGTAGCTTCAAGCTGGCGGCCTATTCTGGCGCCGGCATCTTATGCTTAGATACATAGGGAATGTACTCACCCGGGAGAAACTCTTTGACCACAGCACGAACCGACCGACGACTGGCCGCTATCCTTGCGGCTGATGTCGCCGGGTATAGCTTGCAAATGGGGGCGGATGAAGAAGGCACATTAGCCCGTTTGAAGGCGGTAAGAAAAACTCTCATTGATCCCACGCTCGTTCAGCATCGCGGCCGAATATTTAAGACTATGGGGGACGGGCTGCTGGTTGAGTTTGCAAGCGCGGTTGATGCGGTACGTGCGGCTGTTGATATTCAACGAGCCATGGCAAAACAAAACGGGGCCGTGTCGAAGACTCAAAGGATTGAGCTTCGTATCGGCATTCATCTTGGCGATATCATAATTGATGACGACGATATCTTGGGGGATGGCGTGAATATCGCGGCCCGGCTGGAAAGCAGTGCCGAACCTGGAGGCATTTGCGTATCCGGTGCTGTGCACGACCAGGTTCGCGACAAGGTGTCGTTTCCATTTACTGATCTGGGTGAACAAACGCTGAAGCACATCGCGCGGCCGGTAAAGAGTTATGGCATTGCGGCAAAAGACATGGTTCAGCGGCAAGAGATGCAAAAGGATGACAAGATCTCAAAGCCGATCGTGGTCATTGTGACCGGAGTTAGAAATCGAATCGGTAAAACGACTGTAGCCAAGACATTATTAGACTATTGGACGGCCAACCAACTTTCCTTCCGGATTTTCGACGCAAGTGGGTCCGGTAATAACGATCTAGCTCGCTTCCACCCAGAAGCTACGCGCGTCGTCGATCTAGCATCGGTCGAAGACCAAATGGCTGTTTTTGACACCCTTAATAAGGGGCCAAAGATCACATTAATTGAAATTGGAAGCGATCAGTTCATCACCGTTCTGAGGACGTTGGACCATATAGGTTTCGTCGCGGCGGCTGACGCTGGAGCAATCGATTTCAGGTGCCTGTATGTCTACGATGAGAACGAGCCAGATTTATCCGAGGTTCGTAGCTACTTTAGGGATGGTTTTTTTCATCCGGTCTTGAATGAGCTAACGCGTCAAAAACCGGCAGGCGTTGAGAAAGCGCAATCTGCGTCCGGGGATATCGCAATTCCCGCTTTGCCCAAGCAAGCAATCGCAAGCGCTGAAAACGAATCCGTTGGCTTTTTGACGTACGTTGCCAACAAATTGCCGAACGGCGCTGGCGCGGATTACTCCTTCGTTTTGCGCGGCTATGTTAGAGCTTGGTTGGCCGAAATATGGACCTACTACGACAAGATAGAAATGTGGAAAAATTCAAAGGCGTCAAAGTCAAAGGCCTCGAAGTAAGTGCATTGAAGCAAAGGATGCGCGGATTCGATAATTGACGCTAGTTCGGAGAATCTTGGTGGCCTGCTTGAGTCCTCAACATGAAGTGGAGGAAGAGGCTATGGCGCAAGCAACCGCAGTGGCCAACAAAAGCTCGATTGAGGCCACAAGCGGCCCTGTCACGTCGAGTACCGGTAAGCCGACATCGATCTAGCCCTTATCGCGTGTTCGCGTAGTCCGTTGCTGCTGATTTGCAGGCAGCAATCTTGGCGGACGCCAGCACAGCACCTTCACGCAAGGCCGCCTCATAGGATTCATCTTTGTGGTTCGCGTGAAGATAAGCCCCGAGCAAGGCGGCAGCGACCAAAACCACGACGTAACGGGCCCGCTCCAAAATCAGCCGCGCCTTGAGGTTCTTCTGAATGCGAGTGACCGTGGCCAAAAATACGGCCGGTGTGCTCACGAGTAGGATGGCCACCCGCACGTCCGACGCAATGGGGATCACCGCGGCCGTCCATCTGCCAGTGCCGCCACCGCGGCCTTCAGCGTCGCCGCATCGACCGTGCCTGTGATCCGCATCCGAGCCCCGGCCGCAAACTCGATCTCGATCGACCCGCCGCTGCTGCTGGACGGCGCGACTGGACAAGGCATCTGCCCTGATTCCGCGACCACTATCCTAAGGCGGTCACCGGCTTGGAAAAGCGTGTCTGTGTCTTCAACAACGATTTCATTGCGGCTAACTTGCGATGGGAATCAGGTGTAGCAAGCCCCATCTTCTACATCGGTGCTGACCAAGCAGAAGCGGCGAAACAACTCAAGGCGCTGGAGGCCGTCCTGCCGGCTATGCTGGCGAGCTGTTGAGATTAGCGGCCTTTAACAGGCACAATCTCACGAGCTACGCTGATATCGTAGACTATCTTAGTTCGCCAATCTCAGAACGTCGTCTGAAGCAGAACATTCGGATGAGTAAGCTTCGTCTGCGGGCGCTTGCGCAGGGATCAAAGACCTAGCACTTGATCCGGTCACTCGGCACATGGGTCAACGGTTGGCATTACGGCCGCTCTAAGACCCATTTTGGGAGGCGGATCGCCCGTGAGCCCCAAACACAAGGCTGTGTAACAAGCCAACGGGGGGCTTGAAAAAATCTTAATTCAATAGGGTAAGGTAGCGGCTCACGCAATCCCGCTAGTCACTTTGTTCAAGTTGGCCGCTTCGAAGTCGTCCCATCCAGAAGCGCGAACATTGGTAATGACGATCCGTGCTGGCCAAGGCTTACCAGCTCCATCTCCTCGCTCATCGTCCGTGTAAGAGCCTCTGCTGGTAGATGGATGAGTCCGTCCAGATGGGAGCCAAGTCGCTTCTCCGCTGCGGTAATTTCAGAATCACTCGCGATGGCAAACAACGCCTTGAAACCATGGCTTGTGAACCATTCCATCCGCCGAAGTTCGAGCTCCTGTCCGGCATCAACGGGTACGCCCGCCGCCGACCGCTCGATCATAGATGCAGGCGGGAAATTGGCGACGCCGGTGATGCCGGCATCCTTCAACGATTCGGCAATATCCTCCCAGCAAGCGAAGGGGTCGATCATGAGTATCGCCGCATAGACATGAGGAGCGGACGTTGCCTTGTCGAGGGTTAGCAAGTCTCGCAAAAGACACTCATTCCAGTCGAGGATTGGCAGGGTCGCCATGACTAGCATGGAGCCTTCTGGAAGGCTGCGCAAAGAGGGCGCGTAGACTTGCAATTGTGCGCCTTTAGCTATGTCAGACATGCGTGTGGCAAGTTTGCCGGGAACTCTCGCTCTCACCGTTTCTACCCAATGTTACCCATTTGGACGCCTCACCGATCTTATACCCGGGCAGAGCCGGGTCTAGACCACCTGTTGTTAGGAATGGTTCTGGGAGGAAGATCGTGTCTCACCATTGTACGGACGACCAGAGGTCGGCCCGGGATGGTAACCTGTCCGAACTGGCGATTGGAGCCGCGACTACGGACGCGGTCGCGATCGTGGCCACGCTGGATACCAAGGGCCGCGAGGCGTCTTACCTTGCCGACATTATCGAGGCGTGCGGCCGCAAGACCATCCTGATCGACGTCGGCACTAAGAGGGATGACGGCAACAAACAAGCCGATGCGACGGCCCCCACCGAACTCTTAAAGCAGATTGCTGAAAGGACGCGCAGTAAGGTTGGTGATCTCCTGGGATCAGGAACGATCAGCGCGATTGTCGGGGTTGCGGGTGGCAGGGGGAGCGCGGTTTTCGGCGAGGTTGTGTCTGAGCTTCCTTATGGTTTTCCGAAACTTCTGGTGAGCAGCGCAAGGCCTGCGCTACTCGCCGAATTGGCCACTCACAGCGACATCATCCTCTATCCAACGCTGGTCGATCTCTTCGGCATTAATGTCTTTACCACAAGGGTGCTCGACAACGCGGGGCGGGCCATTGCGGCCACGCGCTATGCTCCCGCCAAGCTTGGACGAGACAAGAAGATCGTTGCGATCACTGCCTTCGGCGTGACCACGCCGGCGGCGAATCAGTGCGCAGCGCGGCTTGCCGACGCCGGCGTAGACGCAATCGTCTTTCCGGCTAACGGGGCGGGCGGCCGTAAAATGGAGCAGCTGATCGCGGCTGGTGAATTCGACGCCGTCATTGATTTGACCACAACTGAGCTCGCAGACGAAATCGTTGGAGGCACCGCAAGCGCCGGTCCAGATCGGCTCAAGGCAGCGTCGCGGCAAATGATTCCGCAAGTGATCGCGCCCGGTGCGGTCGATATGGTCAATTTTGGCCTGCCATCGAGCGTTCCTGATCAGTTTCGCGGTCGGCAGTTCTACGCCCATACGCCTTACACGACGCTCATGCGCACAACTGCGTCTGAGAACGCGAGCATTGGCCGGCTCACGGCAGAACGGCTATCGCGAGCAAAAGGACCCGCAATGGTCCTTTGGCCGGCGAAAGGCGTATCCGATTACGACCGCCAAGGCGGCATCTTCTACGATCCGGACGCCGACAAGGCTTGGCTGGATGCGGTCAAGGAACGTCTCTCCGCGCACGTCATGGTCCGCGACCTGAACTGTCACATTAACGATGGCGAGTTCGCCGAGGCTGCCGCGGCATGGATCCTGGAACAACTCACGCAAGAAGGTTCATCCCATGCGGATGTTTGACCGAGCCGAAATTCTTTCCAGGATCGAAGGACAGGTGGCGGAGCGAAAAGCAATTCTCGCGGCAGGAAGTAGCTGCGGCCTGGTCGCGAAATGTGCCGTTCTTGGAGGTGCCGACATGCTGGTGGTCTACTCGACCGGCCTGTCGCGTCTGATGGGGCTTCCCACGAGCCGGATTGGCGATTCCAACGCACGCACGCTGGAGCTTGCGGCCGAAATTCGTAACGTGGTGTCTTCCGTGCCGGTGGTTGGCGGTATCGAGGCTTGGGATCCTCTCCGGCTCAACCTCGATGCTCTTTTGGACAAGTTCTGGGCTGCTGGGTTCTCCGGCGTCATCAACTATCCGACGATCTCCACTATGGGTGACAAGTGGCGTGACCGCCGCGGCCGCGTCGGCCTCGGCTTTGAACGTGAAGTCGAGCTGATTGCTCTCGCGCGCAAGAAGAACATCTTTTCGCTCGCCTATGTCGGAAGCCCTCAAGACGCCAAAGCGATGGCAAGTGCAGGGGCCGACTGCATCGTCCCACATGTCGGCGCAACGCGCGGCGGCCTGGTCGGTCATGAGGACGGGCAATCCATAAAGGAGGCGATCCGGCGCATCAATGAAATCAACGCGGCGGCGCGAACCGTCCGGTCGGACGTCCTCTCGTTTTGCCATGGTGGGGCAATTGCCGAGCCTGAAGATACGATCGAGGTCTATCGAACGACCGAGTGTGTCGGCTTTGTTGGCGCATCCTCAATTGAAAGAATTCCAATTGAGCGGGCAGTGAAAACAGCGGCGGCGGAATTCAAAGCTGTCCCGCTTCCGCAAACTCATTGATGTTCACTGCAACGTGCAGCGAGGCCGCATGAACACACCAAATGACCGCGCTAAACCGGACACGATCGCTTTCGCCTCCAAAGGAGGGACGAGGCTGGATCAGGACTTTGAGACAGATGTCCTCGTGATCGGCAGCGGCGCGGCTGGACTGTCGGCGGCGCTCTATGCGGCAAAGGCCGGACTGCGCGTCATTGTATGCGAGAAATCTCCGCGACTTGGCGGAACGACGTCCCTGTCGAATGGCATGATCTGGGTTCCTTGTTCTGCTCAGGCGCGCGCGGCTAACATTGATGACACTATCACCAATGCGCGGACATACCTGCAGCATGAACTCGGCGTTCATTATCGTGCGCAATTCATTGATGCTTATCTTGAAGACGGCCCGGCGGCGCTAACCACGCTCGAGAACGGCACGAGTGTCAAGTTTACCTTGGCCTCTACGCCCGATTATCACTCGAGCCAACTTGGCGGCGCTGATACGGGACGGGCACTGAGCCCCGCTCCCTATGATGGGCGGTTTCTAGGCAACGACTTCGATTTGATTGGTGACCCCATTCGGGTTGTGCTCGGGGGCATGATGATCTCATCGAGTGAGGTGAGAAGCTTTCTCAACCCGCTCCAATCTGTTGCGTCGCTCAAGCACGTCTTAACTCGCCTGAGCCGCTATGCGCGGGATCGGCTCAGGTTCAGGCGTGGTACTGAGCTCAGCGGCGGGAATGCCTTGATCGCGCGGCTGCTGGTGAGCCTGCGCGAGTACGGCGTAGAAATTTGGCCATCTTCTCCGGCGCTCGAACTCATCAAGGAAGGCGGGCGCGTCACCGGTGCTGTTGTCAAGCGGATCAACCTTGATATCCGCGTGCGCGCCTCGCGTGGTGTTGTTCTCGCAACTGGCGGCTTTGCCCGGAACGCGCAGTTGAGGGCGGACCTCAGTGGTGCACACCAGCATGACGTTACGTTGGCCCACGCCGATGTTAACGGTGACGGCATTGGGCTTGCAACCACGCTCGGGGCCGCCATCGACAAAGATGTCGCATCCGCCGGCTTCTGGACCCCAGTTTCAATCCTGAAACGCGGCATCGGCTCGCAGGTTGTGCCATACGGCTGGCTCGACCGCGGCCGTCCTGGGGTCATTGCTGTCGGTCCGAATGCCAGACGCTTCGTCAACGAATCGAATTCGTACCACGATATTTGCCTGGCAATGTTTGAAAACGGATATCCAGCAGATAAGCGATTCTACTTCATCTGCGATCACCAGTTCGTGCGATTGAGGGGCATGGGACAACTGCTGCCATGGCCCTGGACGTTGAGCATCGGTAAATATGTCCGTCTTGGCTACATCAAGGCAGGTGAAACGATTTCGGAGCTCGCAAAGCAGCTGGGACTAGATTCCGCCGTGCTTCAAAAGACGATCGAGGAACACAACGCGCACGCTGCCCAAGGACGCGATCCCCTCTTTAAGCGTGGGGAATCGGCTTTCAATCGCACGCTCGGCGATCCGACCGTGGGAAAAAATCCAAATCTTGGACCCATCAAAGACGGACCATTTGTCGCGTTGCCGATCGTTCCGGCAACGCTTGGCACGGCGACCGGATTGGCGACCGACAGTTACGGAAACGTCCTGGATGCACAAGGCAACGCAATCCAGGGTCTTTACGCTTGCGGCAACGACATGACGTCGCCGATGCGCGGAATTTATCCCGGGGCAGGCATAACAATCGGTCCCGCCATCGTATTCGCCTATCGCACCGTCAACGCAATAGTGCTTTCCGCCGATCAGGAGCAAAAAGCCGTCGCCTCCGGAGCTTGACCGTCTACCACACCCGTGTGTGGCGGGGGGGAATATGTGCTCGGGTCCGGGGCGCGCATTGATAGAACTGGAGTCGGACAGCCTTCATCAGCAGCTCTCAGCGGACGTGGGTCCCGACCCGCGACATTCTCGAGATGGCGGCCGGGTTCGAGAATGGTGAGCCCGGCGGAGGGGGAGATCGCTGCACCAACTGTCTTCGATGTATCGCAAAGAGCTGGGCTCCCATAGGTGTTCCAAGGCACATGACAGCGGGAGAAATCGATCGTTCAACAGCTAGGCTGCCTAGTGACGAATCGAAAATGTCAGGACAAGCCGCGCAGGCGTCTGCTTCTCCGACGCGATCGCAATCCGCTGGCCGCGAGGCAGTGATGCAACTCGACAAAATCGATTTTCGTCTTCTTGATCTCGTCCAACGAAACAATCGCCTCTGTAGTGAACAACTTGGCGGGAAGGTCGGCCTATCCGCATCCGGAGTTCAACGTCGGCTCAAGCGCCTTCGATCCAAGGGTGTCATAGAGGCCGACGTTTCCATCATTTCTCCAAAAGCAGTTGGACGGAATGTGACGGCAGTGGTGCTCATTTCCTTAGAGCGCGCGCGTGCCGACACCGTCGATCGCCTAAAGCGGCAAATTCGCAAGATGCCTGAAGTGATGAGCGCATTCTACGTTACAGGTCTGGCCGACGTCGTCTTGCTAGTTACCGTAAACGATATGGAAGATTACGAGCGGTTTGTCCGACGTCTTACAGACGAAAGTGCAGACATAAAACGCATTGAAACAATGGTTGTCATGGATCGGTTCAAAGCAGGATTCACTTTGCCAATAGCGTCCATCGCATAGTGGCGACTGACGAAAAGGACATTGGCTTGTCAACTGCCGTCGACCGCAGTCCGTAAGGGTCGGCTTTGGACTTTATGGCTAGATCGATCACATCCTTTCAGATGGGGGATACGTTGCGTCGCTCGCGTCACGCCAAGATCGTGGCAACCGTCGGTCCGGCAAGTGCCGCGCCTGAGAAGATACGTGCTCTCTACCTTTCCGGGGTAGACATCTTTCGGCTAAACTTCAGTCACGGAACCCACGAAGACCACGCCAAGAGTTATGTGTGTATCCGTGAACTCGAGCGGGAATTCGGCCGGCCGATAGGCATCCTGCAGGATCTCCAAGGTCCAAAGCTCCGCATCGGCTCCCTTGAAGAAGGCAGGCTGGCTTTGCGTGCTGGTGAAACGGTCCGCTTTGTGATCGACGGAGCCAAAGGAGCAAAGCAATCGATACCCTTGCCTCATCCGGAGATTTTTGCGGCCGTCCATCCCGGACAAGAACTTCTCATTGACGATGGCCGGGTGCGCTTGAGGGTCACCGAGCCAGGAGACGGAGAAATCGTTGCGCAAGTGGCGGTCGGAGGCCTGATTTCGGACCACAAGGGGGTCAACGTGCCGGGGGCCATGCTCGACTTATCTCCACTCACCAAGAAAGATCGCGCCGACCTCGCGTTCGGCATTGATCTTGGGGTCGACTGGGTGGCCTTGTCCTTTGTTCAGAAACCGTCCGACCTGATCGAGGCGCGCGCCATCATTGGCGAGGCCGCAGGTCTGATCGCCAAGATCGAGACGCCGATGGCGCTCGATCGCATCGACGACATCATTGGCTTGTCGGACGGCGTTATGGTGGCGCGCGGTGATCTTGGCGTCGAAATCCCGGCCGAGGAGGTCCCTGGCCGGCAAAAGGAGCTCGTGCGCGCCTGTCGGCGTGCCGGAAAATCCGTCATCATCGCAACGCAAATGTTGGATTCCATGGTGGCTGGGCCGACGCCGACGCGGGCGGAAACCTCAGATGTTGCGACCGCGATCTATGATGGAGCCGATGCAGTGATGCTATCTGCTGAATCGGCAAGCGGGGCCTACCCGGTCGAAGCGGTTGCCATGATGGATCGCATCATCAAAAGCACGGAACGGCATCATCTCTATCGGTCGCTGATTGAGGCTTCTCGAGCTGACGTGGAGAGTACCCCTTCGCATGCCGTCGCGGCCGCAGGGGCAGATCTTGCGGCTACAATTGGCGCCAAGGTCATCATCGGCTTCACGGCAGGCGGGACGACAGCCGCTCGGATCTCGCGAAGCCGGCCGCCGGTGCCGATCCTTGCCCTTACTCCGGATGAGAGAGTGGCTCGGCGCATGAGCTTGTTGTGGGGGGTGCACAGTGCAGTGTCCAGCGATCCTTCTGGCTATGAGGAGATGACGCGCATCGCCTCGGCGGCCGCGCACCACGAGGGCTATATTCGATTGGGCGACTTGGCTGTGATCGTCTCTGGAGTGCCGTTTGGACTTAGAGGCGCGACAAACAATCTTCGCGTTGTCGCTTGTTAAGACAATGCCCTTGAATCGCGCTGCAGAAGGCCACCCGATCGCCATATGGACCACGCTCAGGATTCAGCTGTGACCGGGAGCCGGTATTGCTTGAGTTCGAGGCACTTGTAGTGTGTCAGAAGTTCTCCTATGTTTCTGACACTGGAGCGTGAGCCGTGACCCACCTGAGCACGCGGATTCTGGAAGCAACCAAAGAATTGCCCGAAGGCGCACCAATCGCTGCCAAGGCGCTTTTGCATCTTGGAAAGCGTGCTGCCGTCGATCAGGCTCTTTCGCGTCTTGCCGAGCGAGGAAGACTTCTGCGCGCGAGACGAGGGATATATTTGCGTCCAGTTGAAAGCCGTTTCGGAATTAGAGCTCCATCAGTCGAGAAAGTCCTCGAGGAAACCAAGGTTCGCAGCGGCGAAACCATTGTTTCCAGCGGCGCGGCGGCGGCCAATCATCTTGGTTTGACGACGCAAGTACCTGTTCGCCAGGTTTATCCGACCTCTGGTCCTTCCCGCAGGCTCCGCCTTGGTAAGCAAGTCGTGGAGCTCAAGCATGCACCGCGTTGGCAGCTTGCCTTGGCGAACCGACGCACCGGTGAGATAGTGCGTGCGCTTGCCTGGGTGGGCCCAGAGACGGCAGAACGAACATTGAGGTCCGTCAGTCAGAAATTGACCCCGACCGAAGTGAAGGAGCTGAAGTCAGCTGCTTCTTCCTTTCCGACTTGGCTTGCCAAGCCGATAAGCGAACTCCGTCGGATAGATTTCTAAAGCTGTCTGACGCCGAGCGCCAAGAGGCGCTCGGCGTTGCTGCTCCAACTCAGGTCGTCCGGCACATCTTCTCGAAAAGGATGTCTGGGTCGTCTGGTGCCTGAACGCGCTCTTTTCCTCGCCTTTAGGCGAACATCTCGTCTTCAAAGGCGGAACTTCGCTATCAAAGCCTTACGGTGCGATCCGCCGTTTTTCGGAAGATGTCGATCTCACCTACGACATTCGGACAATACGTGACGAGCAAGGTACTCTCTTTCCATTGGAGTGCGATTTCCATTGGAGTGCGATCGAGCCGCTGATCGATGTTCCAGTCTTCACGGAGGCGGTTAAGGAACTCGCGGCCGCTGCTGGAACCCCCGCGCAGGAGCGCTTCTTGAATGCGGTCGAAAAACACGTCGCTGCTGAGGCCGCAAAGGCGAAGGTAGCAGCGTCAGGCGAGGCTGATGAGCATGAAACTGAGACGGATTCACGGAGGGGAGATCCGTCGATGAAACAGATCCCTGAATTCGTCAGGTAAGCGCGCAAGACCAAATCCAGGCCGTCTGACGGTTTAAATATTGCTCAATTTATAAATCTATACTTGATTTACAGAAGATTCTTCGAACTGGACCGGTGGTTTAAGAATATGCTATTATATCAATTATGGATAGACAAAGAAGACAGCTCTTAAACCAGCTCGATAAGCTCCTTCCGGAGGGGCTGGTCGTGGATTCCGCTTGGCTCAAGCGACACGGCTACTCAACTCAGCTCCAACATCTCTATGTGCAACGAGGCTGGCTCGAACAGCCAACTCGAGGGGTCTTTCGGCGGCCACGCTATGAGCTGAGCTGGCAGCAGGTGGTGATATCCCTTCAAGGCGTCCTGAATTATTCACCGCTCGTCTTGGGAGGACGGACGGCGCTCGAATTGCAGGGATACGCCCATTACCTTTCGCAAGCGACGAGCCGCGTTCACCTCTACGGACCGAAAGCGCCGCCATCGTGGGTGGACAAGCTGCCGTTGACGGTCAAATTCATCTACCACAATGATCGGCGACTTTTCAAAAATGATCCCGTTGCCAAAGGCGTAAGCAGCGTCCGCTGGAATGTCGAGACCGGAAAGATGCTGGACGTCACGGCCTTCCGGGGAGGCGACGTCACTCAACTGAATTGGGGGCAATGGGACTGGCCTCTGACCCTGTCGACGCCGGAGCGCGCCGTTTTCGAGCTGCTTGACGAATTGCCCAACAACGAGAGCTTTGAACAGGTCGATGCGCTGCTTGGTGGCCTTGCCAATCTTCGTCCGGATCGCTTGCAAAAGCTCCTGAAAGATTGCGCGAGCGTGAAGGTCAAGCGTCTCTTTTTCTACTTCGCCGACCGCCACAACCATGCCTGGCTCAAGCGGCTTAACAAGAATGCTGTCGATCTAGGACATGGCAAACGCATGCTCATCAAAGGTGGTGTTCTCGATCCGACCTATCAAATAACGGTGCCGGGAGATCTCGATGGCGTTCGCTGACGATTACAAAAAGCAAGTCGCGCTGCTTCTGCGCATTCTCCCATTTATCAACGAAGAGAAGTGCTTCGCCCTTAAAGGAGGCACAGCGATCAATCTCTTCGTGCGCGACTTGCCACGGCTCTCTGTCGATATCGATCTAACCTATGTTCCTGTCGCGCCGCGAGTCGAATCCCTTGCTGATATCGATTCGGCGATGAAGCATATCGTCGCCAGGATCAAAGAGAAGATCCCAGACTCGCAGGTCCATGAGACTCGGAAAGAGGATGCGATCGTCAAACTCGTAGTTCGTTCGCAGAGTGTCCAGATCAAGGTTGAAGTCACGCCTGTGCTGCGCGGTTGCGTTTTCGAGCCAGCTGTGACCTCGGTGCGTCCCGCCGTTGAAGAGCAGTTCGGGTTCGCTGAGGCCCATACGGTCTCATTTGCCGATCTCTATGGCGGAAAAATCGTCGCCACTTTGGATCGCCAGCATCCGCGCGATCTATTCGATATTCGCGATTTGTTAGCCAATGAGGGAATTACGGATGAGCTCCGCAAGGCCTTTATCGTTTATCTTTTGAGCCGCGACCGCCCGATGTTCGAGGTGCTCGGCTCACCTCAGAAAGATATAAGCGACGAATTCCTTCACGGCTTCCAAGGGATGACGAAAAAGCCCGTTTCGAAGGACGAGCTCATTGCCGCGCGCAAGACGCTTGTCGAGGAGATCGTTGGCAAGATGCCAGACGATCATCGAAAATTCCTGGTGTCGTTTGAACGGGAACAACCGGATTGGAATCTCCTCGGCTTGCCCAGCGCTGCCAATCTGCCGGCCGTCAAATGGCGTCAGCAGAATCTCGACAAGCTTCCGAAGGAAAAACGCGATCGGCTTGTTGCTGATCTCGAAAAGGTACTGGCACGGTAACCCGCTTGGCACTGCCAGCCATTGTTCTGTGTTGCGCCGCCATCGCGAAAGCTCACAAAAATTCTCTAAGCGGTCATCCATGATTGACTTCGGCCGACCTCGTCTTTGAATTTCATAACTGGCTCGCCGACGAAATTCCCTGCACGGAAAAGGAGGCGCGCGCAGAACTGCATTCCTTTCCGCTGCCTTCGCTTCTCATCCATTATCTCAACTGGCGTGACCGCATTGTGCCGGTAAGGCCCCGCACCGTCATGACTTGGGACAGGTTCTTGGCCGACAAACGGACCTTGGACCATTGGGCGGCCGTCAATGCCCATGTCGAACGTATCGTCGCGGGCAAGGACCTTACTCCGTACGTCCGCTGCCGCTGCAAACCGATAATCCGTGCAACAAAAACCACGAAAGAAGCCGACAAACCGCCGAATTTAGGCGCCGATCCTGGATTTGTTGCATTAATCGGTTTTCATTGAGCGCTACAATTTCAGCGCTGAACGAGATGCCTCACGAAGGAAATTTCGGCGGCGGTCTGGAAGGCAACGGGAATAATTGGCCACATCTAGTTTGGCTATTGCTGCACAGGAGCAGAACATGGCTAAGCATTTGTACCGTCTCCGTATGGGCTCGTATGTCGGGAACCTATTTCGGCGCAGCAAGCATGATTTGCAGCAGAGGCTCTGGCTGCAATGTAACCTGATGCGGCTCGGGTGCGACCTAGCGCGATCCCAGTATCAGCCCGGCCTTGAGCAAGGGAAAGCTACTACTGCCACTTAAGCCGCTCACCAAGTCGACTTCAACTAGCCAGAAAGCCTACCTAGAGGCCGCAACTAGCGCCGCTGTGGGTCTTCATCGACGCTAAGACGATTTTGAAGGGCGCGACCGTGGCCAACTCAGGCACTGTCGATGGAGAGTGTAGCGATGGCGAATGAACAAGATGTTTTCGGCCGGATCGATGAGATCGAACTCAACGAGGCGGCGGCGGTCATAGTTGAGTAGGCCCATGACGAGATCACCGTGTTATCGCGGCGTGGTGGGCTTTCATTTTCAGCGAACGCCAGATCAGGCGCTCAAGCTCTCTCGGGCCTTGGCTGTTGCCGCAGAGAATGCGAAAAAATTCCAAGGATCAACCGAGGCGCGGCCAATATAACGCATCGCCGACCCGGAACGAGCGAAAAGCTACAGATTTTGAGGAAATCCTGCTGGTTCGAGGAAAGATCTGCAGTCATTCCTCCCGGCTCGCTAATACAACCCATTGCGCTTCTACATCAACGATGACGGTTTATGCCAAATCCCGATCTACTGTTTCTGGTCCTGGGTGGTCTCACCCTCGGAGGCTTCGTCGGCGCCCTGATTAAAGCTCTGATCGGCGACCGGGAGCTGCGCGACCGTGGATGATGCCCTCGACAGGACTTGAACCCACGCCACGAGACGTAGAAACTTCCCGCTCCACTGAGCTATGAGGGCACATGGCAGAGGTAAAAATCACGGCCAACCAATCGGACGAAGAAAGCTGGCGCATCGAGCGCCTCGAGGAAGTCCGCGATATTATCCTCGAGAAGGGCGTAAAGAACATCCTCGCGCTTCACGATCACAAGGGCAATCTCTACGTCGATTGGTCAGAGCAGCCCAGCACCTATGCTCTCGCCACTGCAATCAAGATCTGGTCCGATAAAGGCGAACCGCACTCAAACCATTCTGTGCGGGGACGCCCGCTCGTATGGGATATGGGTGGCGACAATCCTTTCTGCGGCCCTTCTTTCCCTTAGTTTCACAATCTTCAAAGTCCGCCGCTAACGGAGGTCGATTGCCATGCCAGCACTTTGGGTATGCGAGACCTTCGGCACCAGTTGCTCAAGCTACAATCCACATCAGTCGTTGACCCGACTGACTCTCGAGATGCTTTACTTGAGGACCTCCGAGTGATCGAGGATGGACTCGAGCAGTTCCAGCTGAGGCCGTAACGGGGGCACGCCAGTTCACGCTGGCAGATCTACGTGTTAACCAGCAGGCGCCGTGGCGATCGTGCGGAACGTCGTGGCACCGGCCGCAGGGGTTGGTCCAAAGCGGCTCCTGCGGTCGTTTGTTCTGTAATGTCCGGAAGTGTCCCCATTTCCAGAAACGAATGTTTTCTTGGGCACTTAAGGGGCTGATAGCCGAACGACAGTGCAGCCGTTGCTGAGGCTATGGGCCCGGCCTCCTAGGCACACCGGCCCGCGTTGCTCAAGGCCGCCTCAGTTGGGCGCCGTTCTCTTGATCTAGCTCAAGCGATGCCCCCTCTGCAGCAGTCCATCAGGCTGCGCCTGCCGCGCCGCTGGCAAGGCGCTCGTGGTCGACGATTTCAAGACGGATCAGCGTCGGGCAGGGCGACCGAAACTGATATCGCAGCCATGTTCGAGGAGCGGGCGATTACCGTGGTTGAAAAGCCGCCGCTCCTCATTGCCTCGACACTGGCTCAGGCGAGCCCCTAATCGTCGGGCTTCAGAAGGGCAACTTCCACACGAAATAGAGAAGCGCAGCAATGGCTCCCCAGAAAAGTATGCCGCGGAAGATGAAAGCGAGCGCCATGTTAATCGCCGTCTCGTCCAAGCCGCTGCGCCATGGCGATTCCATCGATCGCGTCTGCCAGCCCTTCTAAGAAAACCCGATACCACGCATCATCATCGGGAAGCTCCCACTCTCGTAGGCTGCCGACGTAACGGGTCAGAGCAATAACGCCCGCGATCGTGGTTGGCGTTGAACGGATGAGCACATTCGCATGCTCCGCGAGAGCATGGTTCCTTTGACTGCTGATTTCGTCGGCGGCATCAAACTCGAGCCCCTTATCGAGCTTCGCCGATACAGACAAGGCCGCATCGTAATGCGCCGACAGCTCGCGATGACGCTCGATCACTACGAAGATTAGATCCCGATCGGCTGCAGCCGTCGACTGGGTGGAAATTTCCTGCGATGACAATGTTGGCCCCGAGCAAGTAGCAGGCCTACGTTAGCATTGCGGCCATGATGATAATCAGCGTAGAGGGTCTTTCATCTGCGGTATTTCTGCTCGATCGGCTTGGGCATTCAGACGAGGTCACCGGCTCCATTTGGAGGTCGAGGTTTCGGGGACGAGGACGCGCGCCTTACTCGCGCCGGAAAACGGCTCCGCTCCAGCCATTCCCGGCGTAAAGCTGCATATTTTGCGCGTATAAGAGGTTGTTATCCCGCATCGGCTGCGCTTGGATAAGCTTCTACATTCGAAAGGGGCGGGCGAAATATGAAGTTGATTGCAATAGTTGCCGGTCTGTTGCTGCTCGGCGTGATCGGACAAGCAAACGCACGCGGAGGACATGGAGGGCGCGTCAGCTACGGCGGCGGACATCACACTACCAGTCATGGCGGCAGCTATTTGGGCGGATCCGGCTCATCACACCGTGGCGGGACTTATGTCAATTCGAGAACTGGCAACCGTTACGGCACTCATCGATAACGCGCGGAGAGGCAGGACTCGCGCGGCCATTCGATGGGGCTTTTTACGCGTGGACAACAATGGGAACCGACGTTTCGGGGACTTTCTAACTGCGCTGTTTTGCCCTGGGGCGTGATCGGGCTCCTCTTCAATGCGGGCACTCTCTTCGGCCGGGCTGGCTCGGTTGGGATCGGCACTTCGGTTTATGTCACCGCCATCCTCATTTGGATTGGCGGCATGGTTCTGTTCGGTTTGGGAGCGCTGCTCTCGCACAATGACTTTGATGGCGAGCGGCCCCTGCCAGAAGACGCAGGCGATATTCGGATAACGCGCTAGAACTCTCTAGGATGGGGGCCGGGATGAAATGCAGCCCGGAGTGTCCGAACGCATGAGAGGCTCAGCCGCGGTTCTTCACCTTGATCCAGTGGTTTTGTCCTGCATTACAGGATGGGACTTAAGCGGATGAGCGTTTCGTCGAGCGAAATGGCAGACTGCCGTCAAGCAATTCAAAGCTTTATGGAAGCCTATTGCATAGCGAAGATCTTGCGAGGTGTGCCGCGCTGCTTAAAGCATCACACCTCAACCCCGGCCACTGGCGACGCTAGGCCCTTGAAGTTCGTATGAAGAGCGATTCGAGGATGAGGTAGACCGCTTTCGGATCGGTGTGCCTAGAGACCAGATACGATCGGATGTCGTGGCGGAGCTCTGGCGTGAGCCGCAGTACGAACAGCTCTTTGCGATCGATTCGATTTTCCTCGTACCAGCAGATGACAGCTAAGCAAAAATCAAAAGCGAGCACGACATCGCGCGCTGCAACTAAGTCATCTCGCGCAGCCTTAAGCTGAGCTTGGTTGCCTGCGAAGCGATATTGAAGGTCCGTTTCGAACCGGCCGACGCCCTCGGAATGACCGGCTCGGGCAATGTTTTGCCGACCTTGGATTTGCGGATCCGGAGACTGAACTCACGAAGGCGAACGTCCTTTTCGAGATCGATCGAGGCGATCAAGAAGAGCTGGCTATGGAAAGGACTCGCACATTGATCTCGCCGATCGGTTGGCAGATGTGGCGGGCACTGAGCTGCGCGTTCATGACGACCTTCTGAAGCATGCATCTAGGCGAATCAGTGATGCCTTGTTGGTCGTCACATGCGCTTCCGCGCGATGTTGGCTTTGTTATTTCTCATACGAGCTCGTCGCGCTTCAGACGAATTGTCGCGAAAACGCCAGCTCATTTGTCCGGCCACAGAGATTGCGAGAGCGGAAATCTCGACACCTGTGGGTTTGAAGGTCTGGTCAAATTGCTGAGCGCTGGGCGCTGGTACGAAGCTTGCTTAAGGGCAGGTCCATCTCTTCTCGGATCGGCGGACTACATCCGCCTTGTGACGGGCTTGGGACGGGACGCTACAAGAAGGTTACCAGCATGTCAGGTATCGCTGCCGCTTTTCTATTGCCTTGGAGCAGTTCCCATCAGACTGTTTATGATCGGCTCAAGCACATGCTTCCGAAGCTCTCACTTCGCGGACAGGCAGGAGTCGGCATCGCCGCCTTCATGCACAACAAAGGCGTTCGATACAAAACCGCGTCTCGGCCACCACACGAACTGCGTGCGATCGACAAGGATGAGCAGGATCTGGAGTTCACTCCCCATGTTGCAATCGCCCATGTTCGCGGTCGAGTTTGCACAGAGGGTGAGAGCGACGATCAACCAACGCCCAATCGCAGGGCCACCTCCCGTCAACTGACAATTTCGTTGGACGGAGCGTTAGTAAATGCTCGAGAGATTAGGGCAGAACTGGTTGCCCAAGGTCGCACCTTCGCGGGTCGGACGGATGCCGAACTCTTGCTCAAGCTAGTTGAACACATTTGTGAAAGGGATTATTGGCGCCCGGGCCTGCGAGTCAACTATGAGAACGTCTTTCGTGAGATTGATGAGCGCATTGATGGTGCTATTAGTGCGCTTTTGTTGGACACCGAAGGAAATCTGGTTGCGTTCCGCAATAGATATGGTCTGCGTCCTTTGGAGTTCATGCAGACGGACGATGGATTCTTGCTCTTTGCGTCGGAAAATTGCGCATTTGCCGGGCTTCGGGGCAAGTCAGACCGAATCGTCCCCGGCTACATCAAATATGTAGATGGCAAAAGGGGGCATTGCCTCGATCGATGTGTCAGCGATTCTCAACGTGCCGCCAAGCTTTGCGTCTACGAAACTCTTTACCTCGGAAGTCCGGATACGTCGATCCAGGGCCGATCTCACCTCGAAACTCGTTACAGTATCGGTTTTTCGCTGGGTGATCTTATTGCGCGTCGGCTTCCCACAGAGCCGGACGCCACTCCAATCATCGTCGCGTCCATGCCTCATACCGGAGGGCCCTACGCTGACGGCTTATTTTCATCTCTCGTAGCACGCGGGGTTAGCGCGGAACGGCGTGAAGTCATCGAGACTCAAATCTCTGAACGAACTCTCATCGGCCCAAGCAGTGAGCGCAAGCGCCGTATTGCTCACAAATACCGTTTGGCTTCGACTGACGTCGACAAACGCACGATACTTATCGCCGATGAAGCCCTCATTCGGGGCGATACCAGTCGTACCGTAACGAATATGCTTCTTGCGGCGGGTGTCAAAGCTGTCCATTGGGGAATCGGCTCACCGCCTATCGTGGCCCCAAATTACTACGGCGTGAATATTGAGACCATCGATGAACTGGCCTTCTGGCGGACATGGAAGGGACTGTCCGCTCAACAGCGGAAGAAAAGCCTACTATTTAAAGATATCGAGCCGCATGTCCTCAAAGCCATCGAAGGAAGAATCGCGGCTTCGATCAACGCGGCAACTGTGACTTACTTGCCCTTCCCGCGTCTCACATCGTTGCTGCCGCGGGGAAACGAGGGAATAGATTTGTCACCCTTTACATTCGAAATGCCAACTCCTGCAGGGCAAACGCGCGCAAATAGAGACTTGCATAACCTGGTCGCTGGCCACTATAGCGCTGCGTGAGGCCCGAAGCATGAAGCCAGTTTTTGTTTTTGATTGGAATGGCACGTTGCTTGACGATGCCAATGCGCTACTGCAAACGACGAACACTATCTTGGAGCGCTTCGGACGCCCGACGATCGATCTGGACACCTTTCGGGATCATTCCGATGTCCCACTCTCGATTCTTTTCCGAAATGTCGGAATGTCAGAAGAGGAAGTCGCAGCCGTAGATCACGATGGGGGCGCAATCTTTCATGATACGTACGAGCCGCTAGCCGATAAAGCGGAGTTACGCATAGGTGCGCGCGCAATGCTGGAATTGGTGCGCCAAGAAGCGGCGTCGTCCATCATAGTGAGCAACCATATAGTCGCGCCCCTTGTTGCTCAATTGCAAAGGCTCGGAATCGATCGCTACTTCAACGGCGTCCTGGCCTTTGAAAGCCGTGCCACGCAGTATAAAACGATGAGCAAAGGGGAGAGACTTCGGCGATATATGGAGCAAAATGATATAAATCCCGAGTCAACCTTCATCATCGGGGATATGCCAGTAGAAACGAATATTGCACGAAGCCTTGGACTGATAAGTATATCCATTACCGGTGGATTTGTTTCCGAGTCGCGCTTGCGAGCTGCGGAGCCGGACCACATCATCCACAACTATCACGAGCTGTTACCAATCGTTCAAACGCACGGCTTTTTTCTAAATGGATAGATGCTATGTGCGAACGCGAGACACCGCACTTAGGCCGGCGGCGAGACGGGGCAGGCCTTCTCGGAGTGGGCGCATGAGAAAGGCCTGTGATCTCAGCAGCTCGGCTTGCCAGAGTGAAGGTGACGAGAATCGCCGGGGTCGCTGGGTCGGACTGCCCTGAAAGATCTGTCCTGCCTAGCCACCGCCAGGTCACAGAGGCGATGGGCTTAGGATAAGATGGTCGCCCCGTCTGCCGAAAGGCGTGATTATTCGCTGCACAACCTCGTACTTCTGCAATCACTCTGCTCAGAAGCTCAGAAGGCGCGATAGTACGGGTAGACTTGACGCTGACCACCGCGAGTTCCGGCCATTCAAAAAAGCTCGTTTGAAATCCTGCAAACAGCCAGCGACCTTAGGTGAGTGAGCCCAGTTCGGCAACCATCGTTTTCGAGATTCCGAAGGTGAGAGGGTCAGAAGGTGCGCGATCTGTTGCGATCACTGCAATGGATTGCCCACTTGGCAATTCCAAGCGTTCCTTATATGTTCAGTTGACCTCAGGCCGGAGAGAGAGGATTTGACCGTGAATTTGGAACTTCTGACAGCTCTGAAGAAGGTCGCGAAACGTCGGGCGCGGCTAAAGCTGTCTCGCAACGATGCGCTGCAGGTATTGATCAAAGAGGGTATCAACAACTCTCGCGGCGGATTGACGAAGGAATATGGTGGTCCGACCTTGAAGAAGGTTCGCACACTCCGTCGTAAATGAGTCGTTCTGCGACATCGCTGGCGGTGGGTTTCCACGGGTGCGAGCGACAGGTCGGTCTTCGCGTGCTGAGGGGTGAGGACTTTAGGCCCAGCGAAAAGGCATATGATTGGCTCGGTCCGGGCGTTTATTTTTGGGAAGGTGATCCGGTGCGGGCATGGGAGTGGGCCAGAGATCGAGGCTACTCCGAACCATTCGTTGTCGGAGCGATTATAGACTTGGGCGAATGTTTAGATCTCACTTTGCGTGAAAATCTCGAATACCTAAGTGTCGCCTACTCAGATCTGCGGCGCGTTCAAAGTCTGGCTAAATCGAAGCTCCCTTCAAACAAGGATGGTCGCCGCCTACCAAAACGCGACAAAGTACTAAGGTTTCTGGATTGTGCGGTCATTACTCACCTTCATCACATGGTTGCAGATGCGATCGCCGAAAATCCGTTACCTCGCTTTGATACAGTGCGGGGGTTGTTTGAGGAAGGGGAGCCCGCGTTTGCCGGTGCTCGGTTCTATCGCCGCACCCATACTCAGATTGCTGTACTCAATCAGCGCCTTATTCGTGGAGTATTTCGTCCGAGAAGTCTAGATCGCCAATCGCTCGACCAAGCGATGTCTCGCTCCTAGTTCTCCACTTCCTCTTGTTTCTCCAATCTCAACTAGCCCGCCGATTCCGACTGACCGCGACCAATGATGTTACAGCCGCGGTATTGACGTCTCGACCCGGTATCACCGGACAGCGCGTGCGATGAGGGCGCGAATCGTACAGGTATGGCGAGCCCGATCGATACGCGAAGCCTTAGCAGATAACGCCTGAGCGCGTCGATCGCGCCAATCACACGAAGAGAACCGCCGATCCCATAGGCACCAGCGGCCAAGTGAGGGGAGGAAACGCCCGTTAGGGCAGCGGTACCGAAAGTACCGCCTAGACACCGCCAATCTCTTGATGGATCTCGAATAAACGTTTTCGTCAAGAAGCCAGAAGATGTACCGAATGGAGGTGATGCGAAGAGGCCGACGCGGCTCCAAGTAATTCAATTGGGCTGCACCAAAAGAGAAAGTTGCGTACGTAACGTACCAACTGAGCTATTTCCGCTTTCTCGTTACATCTTGTCCGACCTCTGCGGAGCGAGTCACGAATACGCAGCTCGCCATTCGACGACGTCTCCGATCTCACGCTTCGAAACTGGCCGCCAATCGCAAGAAATTCATAAGCAATACGTGCCCTTGTTGAGTAAGTACTGACTCGGGGTGGAATTGCACGCCATAGGTTGGGTGATGCCGATGTGACAAAGCCATAATCTCACCTTCAATTGAACGGGCTGTCACCACGAGATGCTGCGCGTCTGACTCCTCGAGTTCGACCGCCAGAGAATGATAGCGTCCAACAGAAAGTGGAGACGGGAGTTCCTTGAACAACCCTCGGCCGTCATGCGTTATGTGTGAGGCTCGGCCGTGCATGGGACAACGCGCGCGCGCCACGCGACCGCCGAAAACGCTCCCAATACACTGGTGCCCAAGACAGATGCCAAGAATTGGAACGCGACCCGAGAGTTCGCGGACAACGGCAGTGGATATGCCGGCCTCCATTGGCGTGCACGGCCCGGGAGAGATCACGATTGCACGCGCCTGAAGCGCGACAAGATCGGTGAAGCTGATCGCGTCATTCCGGACGACTTGCGTCTCTTCACCGAGCTCGCGGAAATAGCGCGCAATATTGAACACGAAGGAATCGTAATTGTCGACGATGAAAATCAAAACGCACCAGATGGATCGGCACCAAAGGCGTCGAAGAGTCGCTGTGCCTTGGCAAGCGTCTCCTCATACTCGGCTTCAGGATCTGACATCGCCGTTATTCCACCCCCTGCATGAAACACAGCTAGGTCGTCGTCGATCATCACGGTGCGGATCGCAATGTTCGTGTCCATCTGTCCATTGAATCCAATGAAACCGATCGCCCCGCAATAGACCTCTCGCGCCACTCCCTCGATGTCCGCAATGATCTCCATTGCTCGCACCTTCGGAACGCCGGTAACGGAGCCGCCCGGAAAGCAGGCGCGAAGCAGACCGACGGCGTCTTTGTCCGCAGCAAGCGTGCCCCTGACAATCGAGACGAGATGGTGCACTGACGCATAGGATTCCAGGTTGCACAGTGCGGTAACCTCGACCGAATTGTCGGTACAAACGCGTGACAGATCGTTGCGCAGCAGGTCGACGATCATAATGTTCTCGGCGCGATCCTTCTCGGACGCAAGCAGGAGTTCGGCACGGCGCCCATCTTCCGCGGAATCGGCGGAACGCGCGATCGTGCCCTTGATCGGGCGCGTTTCGACCTGCCGTCCGTCAAGTTTCAGAAATCGCTCAGGAGAGCTCGATGCGATCGTCAGCTTATCGTAGCGCAAGAGAGCTGCAAACGGTGCCGGGTTCAATGACCGGAGCTGGCAATAAAAGGTGAGCGGATCGAACAGGGGCGAAACCCTGGCACTGAAGCGTTGCGCGATGTTCGCCTGGAATATCTCTCCAGCCAGGATCAAACCGACGACGCGCTGGACCGCTGCGATGAAGCGTTCACGGCTATAGTTCGAATGCCAAGCGCCCGTCGTGCTGGGGATTATGATCCGCGGCGACTGTGGCCTGGCAAGCAGTGCTGCAAACTCGTCGGCCCGACGACGCGCGCGATCGGCCCGTCGAGTGGGGTCCTGCTCGGGCCATCCGGTCGAGACGATCCAGCACCTGTGGTCCTTGTGATCGAAGCTGACCACCACATCGTAAAAATGCAGGATTGATTGAGGCAGCCGGAGGCCGAGAATTGACGGCGGCGGTAGCCGCTCCAGTGTTCGGTTCAGATCGTAACCAAGAAAGCCGGCTGCGCCGCCCTGGAATGGGGGGAGATCGGGGCGATGCGCTTCTTTGTATCTCGCAAGAAGGCCGCGGAGGACCTCCCATGGATCGCCTGAAAGTGCCTCTCCATTCCAACTTGCCTGTCCATCGGCGACCAAATAGGTGCTGAACGGCTCGCAGGCCAGATATGAGTAGCGCCCAAGCAGCTCATGCCCTGCCGCGCTATCGAGAAAGGTAAGCTGCGGCCGATGCGCAAAGCATCGCAGCGCCTTGACAGGCTCAATCCACTGCAACTCGCGGACGTGCATAGGCTATCTGTTACCGACGACCGGCAGGTTGTGAGGCCCGCGACGCGTGATGCCTTTCCGAACGAGGGCTATTTCCGGCCGACGCGTACAAGACTTTGCGGCTGATCATCAAGCTACTCACGGCCAGCTGGTCCGCTGCGCCGAGCGACTTGCGTTAGCCCTGCCGTTCCAGCGAAATGCACGTCTGTTGACAGCTCATAGTCAGCGGCAAAGCGCAACTCCCGGAGTGGCCGTACGCATCGGATCGCTTCTCGATACAAATTGTGCGTTTTGTACGCAGCGAGATCCGTCTCGCTATCAAACTCCCCGTACACCACGACGTCGATGTCATTGCCGAGCTGATCACTCTTGCGGTTGCGCGCAATCTCGAGCCGGCGTGCATATGGAATGGAGGTAAGAACCGATAGACCTTCGACGATTTGGTCGATAGCGGCCTCATCTCTGGCTGTGAAGAAGACGATGTGACGGATCATGGTGGCCGCAAACGTGACGCCGCAACTTGGCCGCGTTCTTACCTCGGGATGAGACTCGACGCAATGCTTGAACGGCGTTGATGGCAGAAGCGGGGGCGCTCGGGCGACGCTCGGCCTTACATCAGAGGCTCGCAGAATTTCCAATTGAGGAAGATGTGTGAGTTGCTCGGTGCCCAAATGATCTGAATGTGGCGTTATTCTGGCTCGGCGGCTCGATGAATGCCGCGCGCAAGACTCGAGAACGGGCAATACTCCGTTGCGGGTGATACCGTCGATCAATGTTCTCCGGAGAGGACTTTTCAGCACTATCTCAACGGCCCCATACCAATTGAACTCAGTCACCAATCGTAGAGCTGCGGTACGAAACGTACAGTACTGCATCTATCAGGATACATCGTGCCGGACGTGAACGCCTTCGTCCGATCCGGACAGTATTTGTGTGCCGAAAACAATCTTGACCTGTCACAACGCATGACACGCAACTCGGGGAAGCGCGATGGTCCGCGCGCGAAACTTCTATGGTTCAATCTATCAGTTGGCCATGCGGAGCAGGCCCTTTCAGGCGGGCATCGGCAACGAACGCCATCGGTGTCTCGCATAAACTGTGCGGCCGCTGCTTGGCGTTGAGAGCGTAAAAAGGTCGTCGTAAGTGCGCTGAGCAACCTTTTGCTCGACTCATGGAAGGTCGGGTCGTACGCTGAACGTAGACTGCCGATCTTCCCAAGCGCGAGGCGGGGCCTTCCCGACTGGCGCACGTTTGTGAACTGACACTGAAAATCGTGGAGGATGAGTTGCGTACATTGCAGGAGGAGACAAGAGGCCAAGCTCGATGAGCCAGCAGCGGATTGTGGTGACCGCTACAGGCGCCGGCATCGGAAAGACGGTGTTCTGCGCAGGACTAGTCAATCTCCTCGGTGCGAAGTTTTGGAAACCGATTCAAGCCGGCCTCGAAGGAGAAACGGACACCGAGCGTGTCGCTCGGCTTGGCAGTCTTCCGTCGGATCGCATCGTGCCTGAGCGTTACCGACTGCAAACAGCCGCTTGGCCCTACAGTTCCGCGGAGATCGACGAGGTTCGCATCAAAACGGAATCGCTGGACCTGCCGGACACCGGCGGACAGCCGCTCGTGATCGAGGGGACCGGGGGACTAATGGAACCGCTGAATTGCGGCTCGCTTTACATTGACGTCTTGGAGAGATGGCGACTTCCTGTCGTGCTCTGCGCGAGCACAACTCTGGGCACGATCAATTGTTCACTGCTGTCCATAGAGGCGCTGCGAAGGCGCCAGATCGACATTCTTGGAATCGCTTTCGTTGGCGAAAAGAATTCGGATGCTGTGAGAGCAATTTGCGAGATTGGACGGGTGCGTTGGTTAGGGCGACTGCCCTGGATTGCGCCTTTGTCGGCAGACACGCTGCAAGCTGCGTTCAAGGCCTCCTTTTTGCGCGGTGATTTCAACCCATGACGCTAAAGATGAAGTCGCTGATCTGGCATCCGCATGCAACGCGCGCTTCAAGGCGGGATGACAGCTGCCCGGGCGACGGTGCTTATCTTTAGCCGGAACCATTGCGGCCTTCGATCTGAAGACGATCGCTGGCGAATACCGTGATGCCGCCATATTGCGCCACAACGGCAGACCTCGATGAGATTGACGCATGTCATCTTCGCCGACATGTGCAAGTAAATTGTCCTTCATGCGCTGAAAGGCCTCCGTCGAAAAACGAACGTTGTCGGAGATCAGCTATGACATGCTCCAACATGTCGTCCTTCGCCATCGGCGAATTTCACGCGAAACCCGCGAGAGCGAGGGACATCATGCCAGTTCAGGAAGCACGCTCCCTCAAATCCTGCACTGGCCGATGGAAAGTGATAAGAGAGCGTTGCCGCTTCTGCCGGGATAGTGCTACTTCGGCGTTCGGCCTTGAATTGGATGGAAACCATCGCTCGCGCCCTGCCAAGGAGCGTTTTCCACGCGTTCACGGGTTTTGGGTAGAATGCTTGTCAATCAGACGACAGCGCCCCGCGCAGCAGCGATGCCGATGTCGCCCGTTATCTGCCTCGGAGCGTTGGTGAGACCTGTCGGCTAACCTTAACCTGGACTGGTGAACTACCGGGTCAAGCGGGTTCGCAGCTTGAGAATCTATGCGAATTTCGATGCCATGGGCCCATTACGGCAGGGGGCTGGCTAGATGGAGGGTGATCCGACATCGCACGGACTGTGGGAATTGACGGCCCCGCCTGCTCCCCGGACCGGCTCCTTGGCCGGCCGACTGGACGCCGATGTCGTTGTTATCGGAGGCGGATATACAGGCGTCTCTTCGGCGCTTTATCTCGCGGAGGCAGGTGCGCGCGTCGCGTTCCTGGAAGCATCCGACATCGGATACGGCGGCTCTGGACGGAATGTCGGTCGTGAGTGCGGGTATGTGGGTAACCGACGTTCTCACGAGAACGCTTGGGCCAACTTTGGCGAACTGCTGCAGCAGATCAGACATTCGTTTTGGGGTTTGAGTAGACTTGGACCGGCGCCGCGTTATCGCACGCACAGGATCGTTCCCGATTGATAAAATCTATCGGCATTTCGGCGAACACTAGCTTGCTTGAGCTCTATGAGGCGCGGTGGAAAGAACGCGGTCGCTTGTTTCCACATGTAGCGTTGCAAAACCGGCTCAGGAGCTGAGTTGGCCTGTGCCGATGGAGCTGGCCGGAGCGGCGGCGCCAGCGAGACTTTGTGGGCTTGTGGTGGGCCTGCTTGGAGGTCGAGGGAGTGCGGCGACAGGCATAAAGCGTGCCCTAGCGCTCCCGCCAAATCGTTGGAATCGCTCACGAGGAGAGGTGGGTTGGGAGAACCCGAGACGGTCCCGATGGGAAAATTGCGTCCCTCAATATGTCCGTCGATCTCACGGAAAACTCGCGCAAGCAGAGACACCCCGCGCGACGGTCAGGTGCCGGGCTGGCTACTTGTTACGCATTCGACCCTTCGCATCCGGAATCCCTCGTTTGCCAGGGTGGATAGCTACCATCCGTCCGTCCGGTCCCTGCATCCCTCGACAACCGGCGGGGATTGCAATCATACGACCGTCGCTGCCTTGCATGCCCCGTGCGCCGGCAGGAATTGCAGCCATTCTGCCGTCTCTGCCTTGCATGCCTCGACCACCCGCGGGGATTGCGACCATACGACCGTCTCTGCCCTGCATACCGCGAGCGCCGGCAGGGATCGCAACCATACGACCGTCGCTGCCCTGCATGCCCCGTGCGTCAGCGGGGATCGCAACCATGTGACCGTCCGATCCCTGCATCCCGCGACCGCCATCTGGAATAGTAACCGATACCCCATCAGACCCGGTCATTTTTCTCGGCACGTGCTCCTCCTTCTCGTTGGTGTGCGACAGCTCATCCGCCACTCTCCGATTTGCCCTTAATGGTAATAAATCGGCAGCCCGGTATTCCCGCGGGCGCATGCGGTAAACAGGGTGTTCAAGTACATCTGCATCTGCCAGCTACCGTTCGTGGGCGGTCCGGGCAAATCGTCCTCGAGTTCGGAACGGTCAAGCAAACGAGTCGCCAGGATCCAGGCTTCTAGTTGCCAACTCCGGTTTGTGAGCGCTCCCTTGACGCCATCGTCGACCTCTCCGACGGAGAGGTGTTGAGCGTTTTTGAAGCTACGACTAAGCTCGGTCAGCTGCACCTCGTTGGCATAAACGTCCGTATTCCAGCGATCGGGATCCTTTGTTCGGTGCAAGTGCCACCGTTGAGTAGAACGCGAGCGATGCAAGAGTCTGCCTACCGAGCCCCTCGATCGCGGTGATGCTGGCAGAATGAAGCTCGTGGCTGCCTTTGCGTGAATAATGCAGGCGAGCCGGTCCTTTGAGTTCAGGGCCAAGAAATTGCCAACTTCCGTGCTGTCGTCGTCGCAAACCACCACATCGAACCTACTGGCCTTAGCGCCTAAATCTCCCCATTTTGCGGTCACTCGGCTGCTGTGCGGCAAACTGATATCATGAGGCCAAAAGAAACTTTTCCGGCCACGCCGCTGGATCTGGAGCGTAGAGGATAGAAGTCCGGCTCTCGTCGGACCTCCATCTTGAATAATCATTTCGGTTGATGGTCTGCGTAAACAAGCAGTCGACATCGGATCGATCCTTGTGCCGCTGTATGCGCATGATGTCCTTGTGGCGGCAAGACGTGGCCCGATGCAGTGCCGATCTCACGATGACAGCCCATACATCGATAGATTCCGGCGTAGGGAGCTGCGACTCCGGGTCCGTGATCCTGATCAAAAGCCTCGCTGTTAGATTGCTCTAAATAGTTTCCGTACTTGTAGTTCGCCATTCGTCTTTCTCAGATCGTTGATCTGTGTCGCCAGACGGGCGCGCTTCTGCGCGCAAAGTCTGTACGAAATGGACCAAGGCTGTAATGCCAATCTAAGTGCGTAATTGCAGCTCAACGCTTCAACGCGGCGGTGAAACTAAACATGTAACGGGCCCCGCTTCGCGCGTTTTTGTGTTTGCGACGCAGTTTTTATGCGCTGTGTCACCCTTTGACGCTGAGGATTCATGCAATCCTATCGAAGGTTCGCACCGTGACTTCCTCATCCACGAGGGAACGCAATCTAAGATCCGAATAAGCCTGGAGATGTTGAGAATTCCCGGTTGACTTTTCGAACGCGCAAAGGTTGCATGTTGTTCATTGCAAGCCTTTGAAGGCTTGGGGAGATATTCAAATGATCAATTGCCGTCTGATCCTTGTTGCTTTTTGCTTTGGGTTCGCACCGGCCGCAATAGCGGCTGAACGACCGACAATTCCCGCGCCTACGCAGGCGATGAAAGGGCGATGTGTTCGATATGACCACTTGCCTCCAGTCTGCCCCTATCGGGTATACCTCACGCCCGAACAACGGCAGGCGATCGAGCAGATGCACCAAGAGAACGTGCAAAAGCTGAACAGCGTTAAGTGATTTCTTCCAACGCTTTCTTACTTATCGGATAGTCCAATGATCGCGCTAACTTTCTGCCGTAGAGCATTTGTCGCGGCAGGTGTTCTTTGTTTAGGTGCTTGCGGCCTCACCGTACCGGACATTAAAGAATCTTGGGACGCAGATAGGCCAGCAAACCCGGCAAACGGCGAGCCCAAAATATCCGGCACCGCGCAAATAGAGTTCGAAATCAAGAAACGAATCTATTGCGATCTAAGAGACGCCGTTCAGGCTGTAAACCTAATCGAAGTGTCCGCGGGATCCTATGACAAGCCGGGTCCTGCGAAAAAGGGCATCATTCCGCTGAAGTGGGGAGCGCAGGTCAGCTTAAGCTTGCAGGTAGATGAGTCATCAGCCTTAAATCCTGGGCTTACATTCGATGACCTAGTTTCATCCACGTTTAGTTTGGGACTGGGAGGAGCGCTTTCCTCTACGGCCACCAGGGTTGATAAGTTCAATCCGTCTTGGTCTATCGCTTATCTAATGAGGCCCAACACCCCATATTCGGCCTGCAAGCCAGGAAACGATCCCTTCGAACAGATACGGTGGAAACCAGCAACGAGTTCTCCTTTTATACTCGAGAGCGACTTGGGTATCAAAGAGTGGCTCCAAGGAGCAATGTTTACAGACGTGTTGCTGCACTCTGTTGGCCCAGCGGGCGGCGATCCGAAGCCTGATACTGTTTCTTATGAGATTAAGTTCGTCATCGTGTCGAGTGGCAGCGTCACACCTACTTGGAAGCTAGTGAAGTTTTCCGCGAATACATCGGGCGATTTTTTTAGCGTCGGTCGTACACGTACGCACGATCTAATAATTACAATAGGTCCAAACGATTCGACCACTCTAGATGCCCACCTGGCGTCACAAATAGGCAACGCCGTAAGTAACAGCAATCGCGCTTTGTTGTCGCGACGATAAGAAAATGTATTGCTTGATTGAGTTGCCTCGTTAGACGGAGCGTTCGGCTGGTTTAATCGACGGATATGCTTTCCCGCCGAGCGATAGCAGTCCGGAATGCCGGTGTTCTGTTGTGAGCCCATCCAGTTCCGATCTTCATCAGCGCGGTGCTCGCGTTAGGGATCGGATTCACCCGAACGTAATCGGGCTTGAAGGTCTTCACGAATGCCTCGGCTAGGCCGTTGATCTCGGGGCCTTGAACCGGCGTGAAGCAAGGCTGGAGGCGCGGCAATCCCGAGGAAGGAGGCCGGCGTAGATGGATTGATTGTCAATCAGCCATTGCACCTCGCGTGGAGCGCCGGTGTCCGGCCAAAACGGGGTGCAGTTCGGTCACCAATGCCGATTTGCCATCATCATCAGCTTTGCGCTCCGAGCGCAGTGCTGAACAGTGCCGATCCGGCGAGCGATTACCGAAATTGAGCGGAGGATTCCAGTAGTCGTCTTTCAACTTTCACAGCTGGCATCCCGTGCAAAGTCATGTGAAGGCGATTATTCCCGGGGTCGAACCGTACCAATCAACAACGGTATCCATGACGGTCTATGCGCGTACAAGCGGAAGCAGCCGACCCGGAGGGAGGAGAGAATGCGGGGTAAGTAAGAAGGGGCAAAGCGCGTTCGGGGGCGCAGGCAATCTCACTCAGCCGGTTCAATTCCTCAAGGTAAGCGTTGTTTTCAGGCCACGGCTTTGAGGGCTTGAGCGCGGTAGGCCCAGGGCAGTAGCTGGTCGATGTCGCGGTTTGGATGCCCGTTGACGATCCTTGTCAGGACGTCAGTGAGATAGGCGAGCGGATCGACATTGTTGATCTTGCAGGTCTCGACCAAGGTTGCGACGACGGCCCAATGTTCGGCGCCACCGTCGGATCCGGCAAACAACGCGTTCTTGCGACTGAGCTTGATGCCACGGATTGATCGTTCGACCGTGTTGTTGTCGAGTTCGATGCGTCCATCATCGATGAAGCGCGTTAAGCCTTGCCAGCGCGAGAGGGCGTAGCGGATGGCCTCGGCGAGCTTGATCTTCTGGCTGATGAGAGCCAGCTTGCCGCGCAGCCAGGCCTCGAAGGCATCGGCCAGAGGCCGGCTCTTCTGCTGCCGCACGAGGCGACGCTCCTCCGCGCTGCGGCCGCGGATCTCCTTCTCGATCGCGTAGAATGCGGCAATGTGGTTCAGCGCCTCGCTCGCGATCGGCGCGGGGCCGGCTGTCGCGAGTTCGTAGAAGTTGCGCCGCATGTGCACCCAGCAGAAGGCGAGCTCGACCTCGCTACGCTCGGCAAGCTTTGGGTAGGCGTTGTAGCCATCGACCTGCAGGACGCCCTTGAAGCCGGCAAGATGACTGAACAGCCGCTCGGCCTTGCGGTCGGGTGCATAGACATAGGCGATGCCGGGCGGATCGAGGCCGCCCCAGGGCCTGTCGTCGGCGGCATAGGCCCAGAGCTGGCCGGTCTTGGTGCGCCCTCGACCGGGATCGAGCACCGGCACCGTCGTCTCGTCGGCGAACAGCTTGGACCTCGCGCGAAGCACCGTGAGAAGGCGCTCATGTAGCGGGCGCAGATGGAAGGCAGCATGCCCAACCCAGTCCGCCAGTGTCGATCGATCGAGAGCGATGCCCTGGCGGGCATAGATCTGGGCCTGCCGGTAGAGCGGCAGATGATCGGCATATTTGGACACCAGAACCTGGGCGACGGTTGCCTCCGTCGGCAGTCCGCCCTCGATCAGCCGGGCCGGAGCCTCGGCCTGCAGGACGCCATCTTCGCAGGCTCGGCAGGCGTATTTGGGACGTCGGGTGACGACAACGCGGAACTGCGCCGGCACCATGTCCAGCCGCTCGCTCTTGTCTTCGCCGATCTGATGCAGGTCGCCCTTGCAGCAGGGGCAGGTCTTGTCGTCGAGGTCGACCATGACCTCGATCCGCGGCAGATGCGCCGGCAGTGCTCCGCGGTTGTTGCGGCGCTTGCGCGCCCGTTCCGCCCGGCCTTCCGGAGCGGTCGCGTCTTGGCTGGCTTCCGTACACGCCGCAACCTGTTGGACGTCCTCGAGGCCCAGCAGCATCTGCTCCTCGGGAAGCGACTCCGCCTTCCGGCCAAAGCGATGACGCTGCAATTCCTTGATGATCTGGCGCAGCCGCTCGCTCTCGTGCCGCTCGGCCAGCAGCATCGCCTTCAGCGTCTCGGGATCATCAGGAAGGTTATCGCTCACAGGCAAATCAGAGCATATTCGCGCCCGCCTGACGACGTGCCCGATGCCCCTGATTCACTTCGCCGCAGCGCGGCCCACAATTATCCGGCTTGCGTCGGGACGATCGTCTCCCGTGCCGCATGAACACGCCGCCAATCAAGCCCTTCGAGCAGCGCCGACAATTCCGCCGCCGACAAACGTATCACGCCATCCTCGATCTTCGGCCACCGGAAGACGCCTTCCTCGAGCCGCTTGGCGAACAGGCACAAACCCGTCCCATCCCAGAAGATCAGCTTGATCCGGTCCGCGCGCTTGGCACGGAACACATAGACCGCACCCGAGAACGGATCGGCCTTCATGTGCTCGCGCACCAACATAGCAAGCCCCTCCATTCCTTTGCGGAAGTCGACCGGCTTGGTTGCCACCATTACCCGGACAGTTCCGGACGGGCCGATCACCGGGGTGCCTTCAGCGCATGGACGATGGCCGCAATCATCGCCACGTCCGCGCCTCGGCCGACCCGGATAGTGACGCCTTCGGCTTCGATCTCGATGCCCCCGGCATCGCAACGGCGAGCCCCGACATCCGGCTTGGCCTTGCGTCGCGCTATCTTGCGCTCATGGCCAACAGCCACGGCCGGTACCATGGCGTCTACCACTGCCGGTACAAACGGAGGATCGTCAGCCATCGGCGTCGGCAACCGGCGTGCTTGCCGGCGCCAGGTGAACACTTGTTGTGGGGTCAGCCCGTGTCGCCGGGCAATCTCGGAAACGACCGCACCTGGTACCAGCGTCTCCTCGACAATCCGGGCCTTGTCGTCCTTGGAGAACCAACGACGGCGTCCCGTCTCCGTGATCACTTCCAGCCGGCGCGCCGTCACGTCCGACTTAAGCGTATGGTCAAGCATAGACACAAGCCGATCCCTTCAAAGAGATCGTGAAACTCGCCTATCCCGTGTGCCGCGAGAAGGTGGGAGCAGAACGACGCTTACTCCTCAAGCTACTGTTCGGTTGGTTTTTCCCATCGCCGTTCTCCTGTGGGCTGAGCCAGGCATCCATGGAGATCTGCACTTCGTACCGTCGAGCTTTCTACAGGAGCCCATCGCCTCCGGGCCCAGTAACAGCTTGGCTTCTCGCTTCGCGTGCTCGGCCAGTCCCTCATTGAGCGCCAGGGCGTGCTTGATCGTCTTGTATCTCGCAGGTGGGGACCGGTCTCAGCTGCGGGGGAATCGGAATGGGCAAACGACGAGAGTAGACCGGTGCAGTGCAACAAAAGATCTGTTGCTGCGGGCAGCGCTGCGGATGCAGCGATGGATCGGTGCAACTTCAGGATGCGCACGTTATGCTAACGGCTTCATCTTAGCTGAGGAAAGACTTTTGGGGTATTTCGCGGATCAATACGATTCTTTCCGCTTCCCGCTGAAGGACGGAGAGGCTCCTGGGCTCCGGATGGCGCAGCTAGGGGCCATCCACGCGATCGCCGCGCACTTTTCGCTGCGACGAGATCCTGCCGTCGTGACCATGCCTACGGGCTCGGGAAAGACAGCGGTTCTAATCGCCGCGGCATTCGTACTGCGAGCTAAGCGGGTTCTTATTGTAGCGCCAGGCCGGCTTGTCAGAGAGCAGATTGCGGACGAAGTATCACAGGGGGTCTGGCCAGACGCAACGCTTCCAAGCAGGCCCGGGTAGAAGCGGACATCAGCCAGCCGACAATCTCCGCTGAAACCGTCGAAAATGACCCAGTGCGAACCTTCATGCGCGGGCCGGACGTTGCCCTCGCATACAGCGCCCGAAGTGCGGACAGGCGTTAGGTGCACTCGGCTTCCGCCAATTGCTGATGTTTTTCCGACGCCGCGGTGAGCCCACACCTCATTACCTCAATTCGAGTCAGATCACCAAATTCGTGTTCGATCTTGAACGCAAAGGCGATGGTCGAAGACATATAGCAGCCGGGGATATAACAACTGCTGGTGATCCACACAGTAGTAATCTGCCCGCACGTTGGCATGCGGCAGAAAACTTCGTTTCGTGAATCGCGCCTCAAAGCAAAATCGATTTGTCGAGTCGAAGGGAAGAAGAGTCATGATGGCCATTTTCTGGTTCATTGTGGTCAGTAGTATCGCTGGCATAATCCCACGGCTTGTAGTGCCAGGCTCGGCATACACTCTCATTATAGTGCTCGGCGTCGCGGGCGCATTTATTGCTGATCCGGCATGGGCTGGTGAAAAGTGTGGCGTTGGCTCTTGTCCCGAGGGCTACCAATGTTCCCCTATAAGGCCTGGGAAGTGTGTGCCCTTTGGAAATTTAGATTGCGGTGGGTATACTTGTTCCCCGGGGAATAAATGTGGTCGTGGGGTAGCGGGAAAGTGCATCCCGCAAAATTCCGTCGATTGCGGCGACGGCCGATATTGCAATCCAGGATTTGTTTGCGCGGCCGGCAGTCGTTGCATCTCTCAAGCCGATCTGGCTGCAGAGAAAGCCGCGGCCACGATCAACACACCTTCAGCTTCGAGCACCGCGCAACCTGCTTCACCGCCAAATCCAGCCAGCCCACCAGTTGCGACGAATAATCCACCCTCGACATTTGGCGAAATAGTACAGTTCGATTGCAATCAATTAGATGCAAGCGTCAATCCCCCCGTGGTGGGAATTTTGATAAAGATACTTTATCCCTCTGAGAAACGGCAGCAATTCGCAGATCCAACATTCACCCAGGATCTGCTGGATTCAATACGCAACGCTGCGACACAGCGTTGTTCAACAGTACCCGCGCAATTTCTCGACGGGGGACGCAGCAGAGATGCTCGGCGCACAAAATTCGAACTTACTATCGGCGCCACGCGCGATTTCGGATGGTACGTTGGCAATGCGCAAAACATCTATGTTCGCGCTTCATTCGATCTCCAAACCCAGAAGTGGACGTTAGTGCACAACGCCGCTGGAGATTCGTTGGCCCAAGCTCGGCGCGAGCAGGAACAGCAGCAAGCCGAAGCGCGCAAAAGCGCTGAGGAAGTAGCTGAGTTCGAAAGACGGAAGCAAGCGGCGCTGGCGGACTGTGGATCAAACTGGCCGACCCTTATTAGCGGCCCCTGGTTCTCAACTACTTACAAAACAGCTGCAATAGACGGCGCGAGGCGCAGCAATTATCTTTGCGTGAAGTCTATCGAATATCTAGGGGCGGCCCCCAACCCGTTTGGATTGAACAGCGCGAAGGCCCGCTTGATCTTCTATACGAATAACGCGATACGCCAAACCCAAGACATCGATTTTTTCTATTGAAGTTCTGGCGCGGTTGAAGCCGCTCCAGACAAGCTGACCCACTGTCAATAGACCATCACACAACGGAGAAATGACTCCATGAAAAAAGTTCTGATCAGTGCGACCCTGCTGGCATCAATCTCTGCACCAGGGATGGCTCAGACAACCACCGCGTGCCCACCGTCCGATGGTTATGGAACTAACTACCTGCGCTGGGTCGCGAATGATCCAAAGCGATCGCCCAATGATCGCCAAAAGGCTGCACAGGCCCTTAATGCCAGTCCATCGGATCGGCAAACCGTGGCTATGAACCTGGGATGGGACCCAACGGGATTGACTGGTCATCCGCAGCCGAAGTGTCAGTAAGATTGTCAAACACCGTACCGCGGCTCACCAATTCCGACGAACTATCGAATTGGACTTCCTTGTTGCTCCGCATGACTCGGTCATGGCCCATCGCTCCCGTTGAAGCGGTGGCCCCGCATGTCGGCTGGCAGGGGCCGAGCGGAAGTTCGCAGCCGGGCGCTGGGCCGGCGCTTTTGGACCCGTAGCTGACATTCGCCTGGGTGTTGTGCAGGATGTACAGGTATGCAAGAATCAATGTCTTCCGCGACAGTGCGCGAGGTGGACACTAAATGGGTTTCTATTCACCCCCGCTTCCACCCAGGTCGGAGTTCTCCGATCGCATACCTACGCCACTGGCGATTGCCGGAATAGGCATGCTGCTCGCTGCAATACTGCCTGACAGGCTTACTGTCGGTCAGGGGTTTTGGTACGGCCTGCTCGTTGGCTTTGCCCTTGTTGCAGTTGTTGCGCTTCTAGGAGGTTCTCGCTCAGACAGTCCTCCAACAAAGTACGGGTCTCAACCAGAGTCTCGCTCAGACGAAGAGTTCGCCTCTGAACCAGAGGAAGAGTACGCCCATGAACCAGAGTCTGGCTTCGACTATCCTGCAGCAGAGTACGCGCCTGCGCCCCCCGAGCCTGCACCGCCTCGCCCGAAGGCGCGACGACGAAAGGCTAGTGAGAATAATTTGAAGGACCATTAGCCATGCCGGATAATGGCGGATGGTGGGAACGAGTTAGCAAAGAACTTGTAAGCCCTTGGGATTGGGTTGCTGCCGGAGTCGGCGCTACTGGTGGCTTAGTAGTGAGTGCGGCGCTACTCCACACTGATATGGGCGCTTCTGTCGGGGCCGGCGCTTTGGGGGCGGTCACAGCGAAGAAAGCAGGTGTGGCGGCGTGCCAGCGGCCAATCCTGATGAGGCGAACGAGAGCCTTCATAAAAGCTATCGAACGATCTTTGCAAGAGGGAGCGGAAGGACCGAACCCTGATAAGCTGCGCTTGTTGGGCGAGGTCCAGCGCGATTTGGATTTATTGGAGCGCAAGGTCATTTCAGCTGAGCAATACGGCAAAATCCTTGATGGTTACATCGCCACGTTCCGCCAGATGGCGCTCCCTAGCTACCGCTAGCCGGTCCCGACAAAGAAAATACGACGCTGTCGCGCTCCCGCGCGCGCTTCGGCCTGCAACTTTCCTGCGGATAGCCACCTTACATCACTCTTCGCTATAACGCACTACGTCGGCTCCTGGCCCATCGCGACATAGTGCGCTGCCGCGGGAATTTAGTCGCCAAAGGAGCAAAGTGGACGTAGTCACCGGTCACATGACGCCGTCTGGTTTATAGGTACATGGTCTAGCCGTGAAGAAGCGCCTTACCACTCCCGAGGGTAAGCGTAGCGCCGAGGCCCTTCAGATTGTCTGTGCGCAGACTTGGGGGCACCGTTAGAAGAGTCATCTTCGGCAAGGGTGCTCATAATGGACGACCATTCGGACGACATAAGACGACCG